>CALFRK010000129.1 GCA_937919625.1 uncultured Ilumatobacter sp. | reverse complement strand
GGAGCGCAGCGACATATCCGCAGATCCCTGGAGCGTGAGCCGCCAGGCGAACTGCTGGGACTCCTAGACTGCCACCCGTGTTCAACCTTCAGGGCAGTGAGATCGTCATCATCCTGCTGCTTGCGCTCGTTGTGCTTGGCCCCGAAAAGCTTCCAGATGCGATGCGCAAGGCGGGCAAGTTCTATGCCGAGCTGAAGAAGATGTCGACCGGGTTCCAAACCGAGTTTCGGGCGGCTGTCGAAGAGCCATTGAGAGAGTTCAAGGAGACCACCAACACGATCCGGGACTCGGCCGACTTCACGAAGCTCACGACCGGCCAACGTTCCGAGAAGCCTAAGTCGGCCGAGATGGTGGCTGCCCCTGACCCCGACGCCGTACCGACCGATGACCTGCCATTCCAGCCCGACGCCGCCAACCCGGCTTCGACACCCGACGCCGATCCGGTCGCGCCGACGGACCAGGAGCCGTTCCTGAGTGTGGTCGTTTCGGGCGGCACGGCCAAGGCAGTTGTGGCGCCGTCCGATCGCACCCCTGACGCCTTGTCAGAGTTCGAGAACCTGCCGTCGGTAAAGTCGGCTGCGCCGGCGGCTTTCTCTGGTGCCCAGATCTCCAGTTCTGCCGTGCCCGCTGGCAAGTTGACGATTTCGGCCGGCGCTCCTGATTCGTCTGGTGAGCAGTCCGGAAAAGCGTCCCGCCAGACACCCATCGAGACGCCCGACGATTCGCCGACGGAGGACCCTGCCGGCGTAGCGAGCGAGCTCGGCGACGACGGTCCCAAGAAGGGCTCGGCGTGACCCGGTTTTCGTTCGGGAGCACGAAGGACATCGCTCCCGAGGGCCAGATGAGCCTGATGGAACACCTGGCCGAGCTGCGGATGCGGATCATCCGGGGCGGGCTCGCTGTGGTTCTCGGTTCAATCCTGGTAATCGCCTTCTACGACACGGTGATGGGTTGGCTGCTCAAACCGTACGCCGACCTGTGCCGGCGCCAGCCGCCTGACTATTGTGGCCGCTCCTTCGACCCCGAAACAGGCAAGGTCTTGTTGTTCAACTCCGATCCGATCGAGGGCTTGTCGACACGTCTTCGGATTGGTTTCTACGGTGGAATAGTGCTTGCACTGCCCGTTTTGTTGTGGCAGCTCTGGAAGTTCATAGTGCCCGCCCTGCATAAGACCGAACGTGGCTACACCGTTGGTTTCGTGGGTTCGTCGGTGGTGTTGTTCGCGACCGGTGGCTTTATCGCCTTCACTACGCTCGAACGAGCCCTCGAATTCCTTATCAGCTGGGCGGGCGAGGACGTCGACCCGTTGTTCCAGGTGCAGGCCTACGTACGGCTCGTCACGTTGATGGTGGTGGCCTTTGGCGTCGGCTTCACGATTCCGGTGCTGCTCGTGTTCCTCCAGCTGATTGGGGTGCTCACCCCACAGGTTCTTCTGGGGGCGTGGCGATACGCGATCGTTGGCACGTTCTTCGTCGCCGCTGCGATCACGCCATCCGGCGACCCGATTTCGCTGATGGCCCTGTCGGTTCCGATGGTCGTGTTGTATTTTGTGGCGATTCTGATCGGACGCTTCGTGCAACGCCGCCGCCGGCGCGCTGAGGCCTGACCGATTCAAATCGGTGCCCGGCCAGGCGTGTGCCAGCTGCGAGACTGAACGGGTGCGATCCGACCGCGACGCGATTCTGGCGCGCTACCCATTCGAACTCGACGCCTTTCAAATGGCAGCGCTCGATGCGCTCGACGACGGACTCCATGTGATCGTCGCCGCGCCCACCGGAAGCGGTAAGACGGTCGTCGCAGAATACGGCGTGGAGACAGCAATTCGTGACGGGCGGCGAGCGTTCTACACCGCACCGATCAAGGCGCTCTCTAACCAGAAGTATCGAGACCTGGTCGAGGTACATGGCGACCACAAGGTCGGTCTGCTAACCGGTGACAACGCCGTCAATGGCGACGCCCCGGCGGTGGTGATGACGACCGAGGTCCTGCGCAACATGATCTACGGCGGCCGCGACTTGGCCGACTTGGCGGTTGTTGTGCTCGATGAGGTGCACTTCCTGCAAGACACGTATCGCGGGCCCGTATGGGAGGAGGTCATCATTCACCTCCCGCAACACGTCCGGCTGGTGTGCCTCTCGGCCACCGTCAGCAACGCCCAAGAGCTGGCCGACTGGATCGAGACTGTAAGGGGCCCGACCCGCGCCGTCGTCGAATCGCGGCGTCCGGTGCGACTCGACAATCTGTATCTTGTCGCCGACCGAACCAACGATCGGTTGCGGTTGATGCCAACAATCGTCGACGGGCGGCCGAATCCGGACGCGTTGCGACTCGATGCCAGCGGCGTACGCCACGGAAGCGGTCGCCGCCACGACCGGGACCTTCGCGGCGGCGGCCAGCGCACGCTGGCAACACCCGGCCGAATCGAAACCGTCGAGTTGCTCCGTCAGCAAAACTTGCTGCCGGCGATTTTTTTCATCTTCAGTCGGGCGCAGTGCGACGAGGCGGCCCGCAACTGCACCGCCACAGGGACGCGGCTGACCGACGACTTCGAGCGAAACCGAGTTCGGCAGATCGCCGCTAGACGGCTGGATGGCCTGGTCGAGGCAGACCTCGAGGTGCTCGGCTATCAGCAGTTCATCGTTCAGCTTGAGTCGGGGGTGGCGGCCCACCACGCGGGCATGGTGCCACCCTTCAAGGAGGTTGTCGAAGCCTGCTTTATCGAGGGATTGATCAAGGTCGTCTTTGCGACCGAGACGCTCGCGGTCGGTGTCAACATGCCCGCCCGCAGCGTGGTGATCGAGAAGCTGACCAAGTTCACCGGAGACCACCACGAGGGGCTCTCTGCGGGCCAATACACCCAGCTCACAGGCAGAGCGGGTCGACGCGGTATCGATGAGCTAGGTAGCGCAGTGGTGCTCTGGAGTCCGTTCGTGCGGTTCGACCAGGTGGCCGAACTGGCAATGAGCCGCAGTTTCCACCTTCGCTCAGCGTTTCGGCCGACGTACAACATGGCCGCCAATCTGGTTCGGACCTATGACGCGCAGACAGCTCGCCAGTTGTTGTCACTGTCGTTTGCCCAGTTCCAGTCCGACCGCGACGTCGTTCGCATCGAGAGTCGGCTCCAACGTCAACGCGAGCGCCTCGCCGGCTTATTGGACGAGGCCAAGAGTCCGTTCGGCGACATCGACGACTACATGGTCGAGATGGATGGCACCAGGGGGCCCCGCGGCCGTGATGACCCGACAGAACTGGCCATGATGGGCATGCGCCCAGGGGCGCTGATCCATGTCTCGAAGGGGAAGTACTTCGGACCGGTCGCTGTCGTCGCCACTGCGAACCGTAAGGGTGGTCTCAAACTGACAACTATCACGCCCAGCGGGCATGCCTTGCATCTGGTTGCCGGCGACTTCGACGTGCCCCCTCGCCAGATTGGCCGGGTCGTGCTGCCCGGCAACTATTCACCGAACCGCAAGGACTACCGGGCCGAGGTCGGTCGCAGGGTGCGTTCGGCGAAACTTGCCCCTGTCGACCGGAGCAGCAGCGTTGGTCGAAGCCACCCGCGCCCGGGAACCGGGCTGCATCCGGTCGAGCAAGATCCAGACCTAAAAGCCCGTCTGAGCGCCGCTGGTCAGGCCGATCGTGTGCGTCGAGAGGTTGCCGAGCTCGAACGCAAGGTTCGGCACCGCAACGCAACACTTGTCAAGCAGTTCGACGGTGTATTGGCCGTGCTGACCGGACGAGGGCACCTCGATCCCGAGGTTTGGCAACTGACCGATCGTGGCGAGATGCTGGCCAGGGTGTTCCACGAGAGCGACCTATTGGTCGCGGAGGCGATCCGGCTGGGATTGCTCGATGATGTCGATGCACCTACTTTGGCTGGGCTGGTTTCGACATTCGTCTACGAGCACCGATCACCCAACGATCCACCGGCGCCATGGTTCCCCAACCGCCAGGCAATCGATCGTTGGCGGCAGATCGAGCGTCTGAGCATCGAACTTCGCACGCTGGAAGCACAACACGAGCTAAGCCAACATCGACCACCCGAACCGACGTTTTTTGCGATCGCATATGCGTGGGTCGCCGGGGAGGGCTTTGCCGAAGTAGTCGCCGAGCAAGACCTGACCGGTGGTGACTTTGTTCGCACGATCAAACAGCTGATCGACGTGTTGGGGCAAGTCGCCGTCGTTGCCCCGAATACGACGACGCGGGCGACGGCCAGACGGGCGTCCGACGCAGCCTTTCGAGGGGTTGTTGCAGACGCGTCGGCGATCGACTCGCCATGACGATCCGCAAAGGTGAGCAATGGGGGACCACGGTGCCGAGGCCCGAGCATTTGCGGATCGCCTCCACCGATCGAGAACTGGCAGGGCTGGTTGCTGCCGGAGTGGAACAACCACTCGGCGTCTCAGGCGGGGATGTGTTCGGCACTGTCGGGGCGGCTGCCGTCCGTGACCCGATGCAACGGCTACCGATGGATGTGTTGCGGGTACAGGCCGACGGACTATCACACTGCGCCGTCGCCCATGTGATCGTTCGCCGGTCATGGTGGCGGGGAGGCATACTCGCAGTCCACAACGTCGACCATGTTGGGCACTGGAACATCGCCCCACGTGCCCACCCCAACGACGGTAGATTCGATGTTGTCGAGGTTGACGCCAGGATGCCTATCCGTCAGCGCTTGCAGGCTCGGCGGCGTCTGGCGCAGGGCACCCATGTTCCGCATCCGATGATTTCGACGCGAACCGGGACCCGCGAGTCGTGGCATTTCGACCTTCCTCAGCGCTTGTTCGTCGACGGAGAACACGTCGGATCGGCGCAAGATCTGACTGTCACCATCGAGGCGGACGCGTTCTCGATACACGTGTGACACCAGCGTGTCCCGAAGGTCCCTAGGTCGCCGGTGCGGGCCTCCTACGATGACCATCCGTGACGGTCTACGTGCCAGAGGAGTTCAGCTCCGACGAAGCCGATGTACTGCGGCGATACTTCACCAACCTCGACGGACCAGTGTTTGCTCTGGTCAATCTCCCCGAGGTGGTGAAAGGCGCCTTGTTCGCGCGCTACAGCCGTAGCCCGAAGAGCCTACGCCGTCTGTTCCTCGATGAGTTCGTCAACGATCTCGACATCGAAGGCGACGAAAGTATCGATGCCACGATCGGTCTCGAGCGCGCCGAAGACCTGTACGAAAAGGTGTTCTTGGAGTACGGGGACGACTCGGTCGCCCAGCTCGGTGGCGTTCATCTGGCCTGCGAGCAGTCATCAAACATCATGACCAAAATCCTCGAGTGGGGTCGCTTGATGAGCTATCTCGAGCAGAGCACGCGGTATATCAGCTACGACTCACGACTCGGCGGCCGGTATCGCTTTTTCCGAGACCCCGATGTGCTCGCCAGCTCACTCGGTACGCGCTACGTCGGAGACATGGACCGAATCTTCGACGCTTACTCGACGGCGGTCAACACGGTCACGAATCACGTCCGTGACACGGTTGCCCGCGACCCCGACGACAGCGAATTCGTGTATCGCCAAGCCACGCGCGCCAAGGCGCTGGATGCGACCCGCGGCATGTTGCCGGCCGCTTCATTGTCGAACCTCGGGATCTACGGCACCGGTCAGGCGTTCGAGTCGCTCTTGATGCGAATGCGCGCTCACCCGTTACCGGAAGCCCGGCATTATTCGGATCTGATGCTGCACGAACTACGCAAGGTGATTCCGAGTTTCCTGCGGCGCGTTGACATTGCCGAGCGTGGGGGCCAGTGGAGCGAATACCTCTCTACGACACGGACCGACACGTCCGAACTCGTGCAACAATTGTTCGGCGCCGTACCCACCGAATTGGCGCCGGAGGTGTCGCTGGTCGATTTTGACCCCGACGCCGAACGCAAACTGCTGGCAGCGATCTGCTATAGCCACTCACACCTCTCGGAGTCGACGCTGCTCGACCGGGTCGAGCGGTTGGGCAGCGACGAGAAGGTCGCCTTGATCCGGTCATACATAGGCGACCGTGTCAACCGCCGCCACAAGCCGGGGCGGGCGTTCGAACGGATCGATTACCGGTTCGATGTGCTGTCAGACTATGGGGCGTTCCGAGACCTGCAACGGCATCGCATGTTGACCATCGAGTGGCAGACGCTGACGCCAAACCACGGTTATGCCAGGCCAGACCTGATCGAATCGTCCGGCCTTGGGCCGTTGTTCGACGATGTGATGGACCGCTCAGCGCGACTGTACGACGCGATGCGTCCTCAGTTTCCTGAACAGGCCTCGTACGCCGTGGTGATGGCATACCGCCTCCGTTACGTCATGCAGTTCAACGCTCGCGAGGCGATGCACATGCTCGAATTGCGATCCGCGCCTCAGGGTCACCCGTCGTATCGGCGTGTTGCGCTCGAGATGCATCGGTTGATCGCAGACGAGGCTGGGCACCACGCGATTGCCGAGGCGATGAGCCACATGACGACCAAGGCTCCGGAGCTGGAGCGCCTCGCGTCCGAACGCCAAGCCGAGTCCCGGAGGGGAGTGTGACGGGTGTCACATACGTCTCCGGCGGTGTCCTGCTCAGAGCGGCCTAGTATCCGGCGCGACCGCCAAGTAAGGGAAGACAATGGCAGACGACGACGAGACCAGAATTGACGACGACGAGGACGATGACACCGCCGACATCGAACCCGACGAAGATCTCGACGACGACGATGTCGTTGAAGAGACCGACGACGACGACGTCACCGACGACGACGACGAAGAAGAAGAAGAAGATGATTCAGCGGCACGGGTTCGTAAGCGCAAGGTTGCCGAAGAAGAAGACGATGACGATGACGACATCATCGCCCCTGACGATGTGGAGGCTGACCTCGACACCATTCTGAAGGATCGAATGGTCACCACTACAGAAGACGATGACGATGATGAAGAAGAGGTCGTCACGCCCGTCGACCGCAGCGACGCACCGGCTGGGATACAACCCAAGCGCGCTGACGAGGTCCTCTGTACGAGCTGTTTCTTGTTGGTGCGTACCAACGCCCCAGGCTGTCCGGTCGAAGACGACGCCTGTCCGGTATTCGGCTGATTGTGTTGTCCTGGGATGACCAGGTCGGGCGATGATCGACCCGCTGATTCGACGTGCTGATGCAGCGGACGCCGATCAGCTGCGTTGGCTCGAAGTCATCGCCCGCACGGCGCTGATCGATCAACGCGGCGGTCAGCGCTGGCTGGCGACCCATGCCGAACGTGGCGGCACATGGGAGGCCACGATCGAATCGGGCGATGTGTTCGCGGCGTACATCGATGATGTGGTCGTCGGGTACCTGGTGGCAACCCACCACGATCAAGTTCTCGAGATCGACGATGTCTTCGTGCACACGCAGGCTCGCGAACTGGGTTTCGGTGACGAATTGCTCGCGGCTGCGTTGACAAGCGGCAGGGCAGCTGGCATGCACCTGCTGGAGGGTGTCGCTCTGCCGGGTGATCGCGATACGAAGAACCTCTACGAACGGGCTGGCATCAAGGCCCGCATGATCGTTGTTTCAACTGAACTCTGACAAACCGGCGGTTCGCAATCGGCTAGATGCCTGACCAGTTCGGGGCGCGCTTCTCGATGAAGGCGGCCAATCCTTCCTTGAGATCATTGGAGCCCATCACGCGGCGAGTGGCCTCATTCGTCATCTGGATCAATGACTCGTCGCCCTCGGTTGCAGCGGCCCTCACGACGGCCCTGGACTCCCACACCGCGATCGGAGCGCAGGCGGTGATCTGGTCGGCCAATGCCAGCGCCTCGTCGAGCGCCGCACCTGGCGCGGATAGTCGCGAAACGAGGCCGAGGGCGTAGGCCCCGCTGGGCTTGGATCGGTTCGCCGGTAAGAATCGCCTCCATAGCCGCCGCTTGGCCGATCGCCCTCGGCAGCCTGAACAACCCGCCGGCGCCAGCGACGAGATTGCGTTTCACCTCCGCCAGCCCGAATGCCGATCGTGTGCTAGCCACGACCAGATCGGCAGCAAGGATGATCTCTCATCCACCGGCTGTGGCCAGACCATCAACGGCGCCGATAATCGGCTTCTTACGATCGCGGTATACAAATCCGGCGAAGCCGCCGCGAGTGGTCAGCAGGGCTGAAACGCCGCCGCTATCGATCGTTTTGAGGTCGGCGCCTGCACAGAACACCGGACGCGATTGGCCCTCTGTGTTGGCTGCCAGAATGCCGACCCAGACCTCGTCGTCTGCCTCGAGACGATCTACGGCAGCCTCGAGGCCAAGCGCCACCTCGCGATTGATTGCGTTGCGAGCTTCGGGTCGGCTGAGAGTGATGATCGCGACTTGGCCGCGTGCCTCGTATTGAACGATGTCGGACATGCGCCAAGAGTATTGAACGCCTGCCGATCAGAACGAAGGCTGCAGCGAGTCAGCCAGCAGAGGTGTCGTCAATGGTGACCGTTGCGGCGGGTGCCGTGTCGGGCTGTGGCGGTTCGTCAATGGTGACGGTTGCGGCGGGTGCCGTGTCGGGCTGTGGC
>CALFRK010000128.1 GCA_937919625.1 uncultured Ilumatobacter sp. | reverse complement strand
GAGGGTGGCCGTACCGTGGGTGCCGGCCGCGTCGTCAACATCATCAAGTGACCGACTGACCCCAAATATTCTTTCCCGGGACGTGGGGCACCCGAGCTGGTTCGCCGGCTTGAGTGCACTCCGCCGTGGAAACCGACGAAGAGAGAATGAGATGTCCAAGAGCGACAAGCGGGTGAAGATCACCCTCGAGTGCACCGAGTGCAAACGACGCAACTACATCACGATGAAGTCCAAGGTCAATGATCGTGAACGCCTCGAGATGAGCAAGTACTGCAGCAACGACCGTAAACACACGGTCCACAAGGAGACCCGCTGATCCAAGTCGTAGGGGGTGCCCTACGGGAGTCGCTGGTACGCTGGCGTCTCCCTTCCGAGGGCAGTAGCTCAGTTGGTAGAGCATCGGTCTCCAAAACCGACGGTCGGGGGTTCGAGTCCCTCCTGCCCTGCCCAGACGATCCGTGAGAGATAAATCCCATGTCAATGGATGACCTGAATCGCGAACAAAAGCGCCAGATGAAGCGCCAGGGTGCCCTCGACGAGAATGGTGCTCCGACGCGGGCACCGCGCCCTCAGGCACGTCCCGACCGGGTCGGGCCGTTGCAGTATCTCAACGAAGTACGCGACGAGATGCGCAAGGTCGCATGGCCTGGCCGTCCAGAGATCGTGCGATACTCGATCATCGTCACGGCGACCGTCGTCGCCTACACGGCGTTCGTTGGTGGCCTCGACTACGGCCTTCAATACGTCGCAGATTGGTTTTACGCATGAGTGAACAAGACACCGACACAACCACCGACAATGCTGAGGGAGCCAGATCAACCGGCTCCGATCTGCTGCCCGTCGGTGACGCCGACGTGACCGACGGCAATGATCTGATCGAGGCGGATTTGCCTCGTGTCGCCGCAGCCGACGCAAACGGTCTGTTGCCCGTTGGCAGCGCCCTGACCGATGCCGCTGCGATTGCTGAATCCGATCGCGGCGACGACGTAGCCGCAGCGGAGACCGCCAACGAGGTCATCGCCGAGGTCGACACCGAGGTCCTCAGCGAATCTGACGCGGTTGCCGAATCCGTTGAGGAAGAAGTCGAAGAAGACGATCCGTGGACGCGCCCGGGTGCTTGGTACGTGGTACACACCCAGTCCGGCTACGAGAAGAAGGTCACCGCCAACCTTCACGCCCGTATCCAATCGATGAACATGGAAGACGCGATCTACGAGGTCGTGATCCCCGTCGAAGAGGTCGTCGAGTTCAAGAACGGCAAGAAGCAAACTGTTCAACGCAAGGTTTTCCCGGGTTACCTGCTCGTCCGTTGTCAGATGACCGACGAGTCTTGGTATTGCGTCCGCAATACCCCGGGTGTCACTGGTTTTGTCGGCCAAAGCGATCGCGGGCAAAAGCCCACGCCTCTGCGCCGCAAGGAAGTTCGCACGTTCCTGTCGGTCAAGGCCGTTGGCGGTGATGCCGAGACATCCCGCCCCAAGCCGAAGCTCGACTACGAAGAGGGCGAGAGCGTGCGCGTCAAGGAAGGCCCGTTCGCTGACTTCCTCGGCACGATCGCCGAGATCAATCCTGATCACATGAAGCTGAAGGTGCTCGTGAACATCTTTGGCCGCGAGACCCTGGTGGAGATGGACTTCAGCCAGGTGAGCAAGCTCTGAGATTCACAGCCTGAGATAGAGAGACCTGAAGATGGCAAAGAAGAAAATCGCTGCGATTGTCAAGATCCAGATCGAAGCCGGCAAGGCCAGTCCTGCGCCCCCCGTGGGCACAGCGCTCGGGCCGCACGGCATCGCGATCATGGATTTCGTCAAGCAGTACAACGCACGAACCGAATCGCAGGCCGGAACAGTGGTGCCGACCGAGATCACGATCTATGAAGATCGATCGTTCGACTTCATCCTCAAAACGCCGCCGGCAGCGGTGCTGATCCGCAAGTCGCTCGGCCTCGACAAGGCTGCCAACAATCCCGGCTCCGAGACCGTCGGCACAATCTCCGACGCGCAGATCGAAGAGATCGCCAAGATCAAGATGCCAGACCTCAACGCCAACGACCTCGAGGCTGCCAAGCAGCAGATCCGGGGCACGGCACGTTCAATGGGGATCGCGGTCGGCTGACGCCGCCCTGGCGCCTTCGGCGCCTACAACGGCTTCGCCGTTGGCGATCCTTTCTCGGGCTTCGCCCGGAACCGCTGCCCGCAGCGGTCGAGTGGTCACCGCTTCCACTCCCGTAGTTCAACAACAAACGATCCGGCCCGGGACGACCTCGCCCGGGGGATCCAACACATGAGGGAGACAGACAATGTCCGGTAAGAAGTACACAGACGCGCTGAAGAAGTTTGATCGCGATCGGTTCTATAGCCCGTCAGAGGCGATCCAGCTCGCCAAGGCGACAGCGACCGCCAATTTCGATGAAAACATCGATGTTGTATTCCGCCTCGGCGTCGATCCACGCAAGGCCGACCAAATGGTGCGCGGCACCGTCGCTCTCCCGTCGGGCACAGGCAAGGATATTCGTGTCGCCGTGTTCGCCTCCGGCGAAGGCGCCGAGTCGGCTCGCGCAGCCGGTGCCGACGTCGTCGGTGCCGACGACCTGTTCGCAGAGGTCGAGGGCGGGATGATGGACTTCGATATCATCATCGCCACTCCCGACATGATGCCGCTCGTGGGTCGTCTTGGTCGTGTGCTCGGTCCGCGTGGTCTGATGCCAAACCCCAAGACCGGCACCGTCACCACCGATCCAGGTCGCGCCGTGCTGGAGTTCAAGGGCGGCAAGGTTGAGTACCGCACCGACCGCTACGGCAATGTGCACGTACAGCTCGGTCGGTCCAGTTTCGAGCAAGACAAGATCGACCTCAACTTCCGTGCCGTACTCGACGAACTCCAGCGCGCCAAGCCGGCATCGGCCAAGGGCCGCTACATCAAGAAGATCACCGTGTCCAGCACGATGGGTCCCGGCGTTCGGATTGACATCAACCGCTTGAAGCTAGAACAGGACTGACCGCACACGTTCTCGACTGAGTCCGGGCCATCGTGGTCCGGGCTCGTTCGTGTCTTGGCTGCGAACGGACTGCGGGGTCAGATGATGTCGCCGGATTCGACCGCAAGAACGCCTGCCTCGTAGCCGCGTTGTGCGATCTGCTTGGCGCTCTTCGTGTCGACCAGGCCGAACCCGCGAACATCCGGACTGATCAACACGTCAGCCAGTTCGTTCGAATCGTGGCGGCCTAGTTCGGTGAGGCGCATCATCAAGCGACCGAGCGAAGCCCCACCGGCACCGCGCGAACGGAGGCGCTGCCATCCGTTGACGATCCCTGAGCCGTCGAGTCCACCGACGTCGATGTCCGTCGGATCGCCGACGTCGACGGCGATCAGTCGTGCGTTCGGGTGCCGGATCCTGGCGATCTCGATCGGCAGGTTGGCGACCAGACCGCCGTCGACGAGCAGGCGACCGTCGACGACCAGCGGCGGGAACAGGCCCGGTACCGAGCCGCTAGATCGGATCGCCTGCCAGAGCGGGCCGCTGACATGGATGTACGGCGTTGCGCTGACGAGGTCGCATGAGACGGCCGCGAAGTCGATTGGCAGGTCCTCGATCTGGAGCCGATCGGCGAGTTCTTGAAGGCCTTCGGTCATCGTGCGTCCTGACATGAACGACAAATCCCCATTTCGGCATGTGACCCCCAGGTGTAGTGCTGTGCGGATTGTAGCCAGGCCGACGTCTCTCGATCCCAACCAGAGCCGCGCGCCCAGGCAGTCGACCCTTGGGGGCAGCCGTATCGACGGCCGCCGACGCACAGCCGCCCGAAATCGGATCCGCCACCGCTAGCCTCGGAAGCTGACATATCGGTTGCTCGCCGAAGACCGCTGGTCCTCACCCTCCTCGGAGGTCGGATAATGGGTTCGTCCCACCAGCCGAGGTGCACTCCTTCGAAGAACTGATTGGCCGATAGGCCGATTTGATCCTCGTGGCGTCGCCATTGCGAGCCATGAGTTGATCGAAAGGAGGTGTACATATATGAGTGATTCCACAACAGTCGAGTCCGCAACGGGCCGCCCGCCCCGCGCCGACAAGGTTGCTACCGTCCAACAGATCATCGCCAAGCTGAATGATGCCGAGGCAGTGTTCGTCACCGAGTACCGCGGTTTGACCGTGGCTCAGCTGGCAGGTATCCGCCTCGCTCTGCGTCCCAACGACGCCGAGTACGTGGTCTACAAGAACACGTTGGCCAAGTTGGCCATCAGAGAGGCCGGTTTCGACAGCCTTGACGAGTTCATGGTCGGACCGACCGCCCTCACGTTTGTGAAGGGTGACATTGCCGGCGCGGCCAAGGTTCTACGCGATTCGGCCAAGGCGCTCCCGGCCCTCGTGGTCAAGGGTGGCGTTCTCGGCCAAACAGCATTGTCGGCCGCAGACGTCGCAGCATTGGCCGATCTGCCGTCCCGCAACGAGCTGTTGGCCATGTTTGCCGGAGCTCTGCAAGCCCCGCTGGTGAAGACCGCCGGCCTTTTGCAGGCACTGCCACGCAACTTTGCCTACGGCTTATCAGCCCTTATCGAGAAGCAGGCCGCCTGAGGCCCTGGTTCGTACTCCACCCCTTTCAACACAACATCGACAGTGTCACGTGACACACCAATTTCAAGAAAGAGAGCCATCACCATGGCAACCAAAGAAGAAATCCTCGACGCAATCGGCGCCATGACCGTCATCGAGCTCAAGGAGTTGCTCGACGCCTTCGAAGAGAAGTTCGAAGTCACCGCTGCGGCTCCGATCGCCGTCGCCGTTGCCGGCGTTGCTGCCGGCGCCGCCGAGGCTGAAGCCGAGCAGGACGAATTCGACGTCGTGCTGACCGGTGCCGGCACAGCCAAGATCCAGGTCATCAAGGCGGTGCGTGAGCTCACCAGTCTCGGGCTGAAGGAAGCCAAGGACCTCGTGGACAGCGCTCCGAGCAATGTGCTCGAGAAGGCCGACAAGGCCACGGCCGAGGCCGCCAAGGCGAAGCTTGAAGAGGTCGGCGCCAGCGTCGAACTCAAGTGATCACCGGCGCTCAAGGCGCTGCATCTACTGATTGACACGAACCCCCGGCGCCAATGGTCCCGGGGGTTCGTGCGTTCCGGACTACCGTCGCTGCGTCCCGCCTGCGAGGCTGCCATCAGCTTCCAGAGCCGCTGCCGATCTGTCCGAAAGCGCTTGCCCCAGCGACCACGGGTTCGCCCACAACTCTGATGGCCAGCCGAGTTCGGATAGATTTCTCGACTCGCAGGCCGCACCGCGGTTAGCACCGGCGTCAGCCGCCCGGCCGCCACAAACGCGCTGCTCCACGCCGATTTCCGTCCGCCGCGCAATACGTGGGCGCCCGTGACCAGGGTGTTCTCAGAATCTGGACCAAGGATCCTTGACACGGACCGCCAATTTCCTTACCGTGTGCCCCAATTCAGACGGGAAGCCGGGAGGCCGCCTTCGATCTGATCAAGACCGCACCGTCGAGACGGTTGACGATCCTGTTTCTTACGGGATAGGATCGCCTGTTGCCGTGCGTCGTTTTGTCCTCCCCCCGTTTTTCGGTCGGGATTCTACGCGCATTTTTGACCGTGCCAACAACTTCGAGGTGATCTGTGGCCACTCGCTCGACAGCCCGTGAACGTTATTCGTTCGCGAATCTGGATGAACCCCTCGAACTGCCGGACCTCATCGCTATTCAGCGTGAGAGCTTCCAGTGGTTCCTCGAACAGGGTCTCGCCAATACCTTTCGGGATATCAGTCCAATCAAGGACTTCTCCGAAGCTCTCCAGCTCGAGCTCGAGTTCGACCCGTTCGACGAAGACCTCCGCCCGCCGCCGAAGTTCACGGTGGAGGAGTGCAAAGAAAAGGACATGACCTACAGCGCGCCGATCTTCGTGCGCGCCCGGTTCATGAATCGCAACACCGGTGAGATCAAAGAGCAGACCGTCTTCATGGGCGACCTGCCGGCGATGACCGACAAGGGCACCTTCATCATCAACGGCACCGAACGCGTCGTGGTGTCACAGCTGGTCCGCAGCCCCGGCGTGATCTTCGAGCCGGGCGAGCGTTACCGCCTTCGCAACCTGACCAAGCACCAGCTCGTGAAGGGCACCATTCACCCGTACCGCGGTGAATGGATGGAGTTCGATGTCGAGCATCGTCCCGGCAAAGACGTCACCTGCGGCACACGCGTCGCTCGTAAGCGTCGTCTCGGGATCTTCACCCTGCTCCGTGCGCTCGGCTACGACGAGGAGAACGCCCCCGGCTTCCTCGATCGGTTCGTCGCCCAGTTCGACTTTCTCGAAGGTCAGTGGGACAAAGAGCGCGACATCGCTCCGACCCGCGACGAGGCACTGGTCGAGATCTACAAGCGGGCCCGCCCGGGCGAGCCGCCAACGGTCGAGTCGGCCAAGGCCTACTTCCGTAACGCCTTCTTCGAGAACCGTCGCTACGACCTCAGCCGGGTCGGGCGCTACAAGCTCAACCGCAAACTCGGTACCGAGGTCGCCAAGATCGGCGGACAGTTCGGTCTCACCGATGCGGTCAACTCCGAGGGCGAGCCATTGCTCGACCTGCCGGTCGAAGGCCAGCACGTACTCAGCCGCTGTGAGGTTTTGGCGTCGGTCACGTACATGCTCAACCTCGTCAAGCAAGAGCCGGGCTATCGCCTCGATGACCAGGACCACTTCGCAAACCGTCGCATCCGTTCGGTCGGCGAGCTGATCCAGAACCAGGTCCGGATTGGCCTCAGCCGCATGGAGCGCGTCGTGCGTGAGCGTATGACGACCCAGGATGTCGAGGCCATCACGCCCCAGACGTTGATCAATATCCGCCCTGTGGTCGCCGCCATCAAAGAGTTCTTCGGAACCTCCCAGCTGTCGCAGTTCATGGACCAGGTCAACCCGCTGTCGGGTCTCACCCACCGTCGTCGCCTGTCGGCGCTCGGACCGGGCGGCTTGTCCCGCGAGCGGGCCGGCTTCGAAGTGCGAGACGTGCACTTCAGCCACTATGGCCGGATGTGCCCGATCGAAACACCGGAAGGCCCGAACATCGGCTTGATCGGCGGATTGTCGACCTTTGCTCGGGTCAACGAGTTCGGCTTTATCGAGTCGCCCTATCGCAAGATCGAAAAGGGCAAAGTCAGCGGCGAGATCGTGTACATGGCCGCCGACGAAGAAGAGAACTATGTCGTCGCCCAGGCCAATACGCCGCTCAACCCCGACGGCACCTTCGTCGACGAGCGCGTGCTCGTGCGCCGGTCGCCGCAGGCGGCCAGCCTTGACGACCTGCGCAAGATGCTCGAACAAGAGAGCTTCTTTGGCGCCACGACCGACATCGGTTACGTGCCGCCAACCGAGGTCGACTTCATGGACGTCTCGCCGAAGCAGATCGTTTCTGTGGCGACGGCGCTGATCCCATTCCTCGAGCACGACGATGCAAACCGGGCCCTGATGGGTGCCAACATGCAGCGCCAGGCCGTGCCGCTGATCCGTGCTGAGGCGCCTTACATAGGTACCGGTATCGAGAACCGCGCTGCCCGCGACGCTGCCGATCTCGTGCAGGCCACCGACGATGGCGAAGTTATCGAGGTCACAGGTGCATCGATCACCGTGCAGTACAAGCGCGACGGCAAGCAAACCTACAAGCTGTTGAAGTTCCGCCGCTCCAACCAGGACACCTGTATCAATCAGCGGCCCAGGGTGATCGAAGGCGACAAGGTCAGCAAAGGCACGATTCTCGCTGACGGCCCCTCGACCGACCATGGCGAGTTGGCACTCGGCAAAAACCTGTTGGTGGCCTTCATCCCATGGGAGGGTTACAACTTCGAGGACGCGATCATCTTGTCCGAACGGTTGGTGAAAGACGACGTACTCACGTCGATTCACATCCACGAGCACGAGGTCGATGCCCGTGACACCAAGCTCGGCCCTGAAGAGATCAGCCGGGACATCCCGAACCTCAGCGACGACATCCTTGCCGACCTCGACGATCGCGGCATCATCCGCGTCGGCGCCGAGGTTGGCCCCGGCGATGTGCTGGTCGGCAAGGTCACGCCAAAGGGCGAGACCGAGCTGACACCCGAAGAGCGCTTGCTGCGAGCGATCTTCGGCGAGAAGGCCCGCGAGGTGCGCGACACCAGCCTCAAAGTGCCCCACGGCGAGTCGGGCAAGGTCATCGACGTCAAGGTGTTCAACCGTGACGAGGGCGACGAGCTGCCGCCGGGCGTCAACCAGCTGGTGCGTGTCTACGTGGCACAGAAGCGCAAGATTTCGGTTGGCGACAAACTCGCCGGCCGGCACGGCAACAAGGGCGTGATCTCCAAGATCCTGCCGATCGAGGATATGCCGTATATGCCCGACGGCACCGCGGTCGACATCATCTTGAACCCGCTCGGAGTTCCGAGCCGCATGAACATCGGCCAGGTGCTCGAAGCCCACCTCGGGTATTGCGCCCGCTGGGGTTGGACCGATCCGAACACGGGCGTCCGGGTCGGTGACGAACCAATCCGTGGCACCGAGCGCAAGACCCGCCCGGTCACTCAGCCGTCGACCTTCGTTGCGACGCCGGTGTTTGACGGCGCCAACTGGGATGAGGTCGAGAAGGCCGGCAAACACCCGACGATCCAGCAGATCTTCGAGAACCTCAACCCCGAGGCGGCCAACGGTGATCGAATCATCGGCACCAACGGCAAGACCACGCTTTACAACGGCCGCACCGGTGATGCCTACGACAACCCGATCACCTGCGGATACATGTACATCTTGAAGCTGGCTCACCTGGTCGACGACAAGATTCATGCCCGTTCAACTGGCCCGTACTCGATGATCACTCAGCAACCACTGGGCGGCAAGGCTCAGTTCGGCGGACAGCGCTTCGGTGAGATGGAAGTGTGGGCGCTCGAGGCATACGGCGCGGCGTACTGCCTACAAGAGCTGCTCACGATCAAGTCCGACGACGTGCTCGGCCGAGTGAAGGTCTATGAGGCGATCGTCAAGGGCGACAACATCCCCGAGCCCGGTGTGCCCGAGAGCTTCAAGGTGCTCATGAAGGAGATGCAGGCACTCTGCATCAATGTCGAGGTGCTCGGCGACGACGGCCGCGAAATCGAGATGCGAGATCTCGACGACGAGGTCTTCCGAGCCGCCGAAGAACTCGGCATCGACATCTCCCGTCCGGAGCGTGGCTCCGACGATGACGACGACCGCCAGCGCGCAACTCGCTGATCCGGAACTGACGAAAGAGACAAGGACCCAAAGCAATGCTCGACGTCAACATGTTCGAACAGCTCAAGATCGGTCTGGCCACGGCCGACATGATTCGACTGTGGTCTCACGGCGAAGTCAAGAAGCCGGAGACCATCAACTACCGCACCTTGCGGCCCGAAAAGGATGGGCTCTTCTGCGAGAAGATCTTCGGCCCGACCCGCGATTGGGAGTGCTACTGCGGCAAGTACAAGCGTGTCCGCTTCAAGGGCATCATCTGTGAGCGCTGCGGCGTCGAGGTCACACGTTCGAAGGTGCGCCGCGACCGCATGGGCCATATCGAAATGGCTGCTCCGGTGGTGCACATCTGGTACCTGCGCGGCACCCGCTCGTGGCTGGCGTACCTGCTGGCCGGTATCGAGCCGAAGGAAGAGCTCAAGGCCAAGCAGCTCGAAAAGGTCATCTACTTCGCCGCCAACCTCGTCACCTGGGTCGACGAGGACAAGCGCCACGCCGATCAGCCCAGCCTCGAAGCCGAGTATCTTGAAGAGCGCGACGAGATCCGCAAGGAGCTCGAGCTGGCTATCGATCGCCGATTCAAGGAGCTCGAGGCCGAGGCCCAGGCGGCCGAAGCCGAAGGCACCGATACCAAGAAGATGAAGCGCGATGCCGACAAGGAGATCGAGGCACTGCGCGAGCGCTACGAGATGGAACTCGACCTGGTCGAGCGCGCTTGGGACGAGTTCAAGAGCGTACATTCACGCAAGATCATCGATGACGAGATGTTGTGGCGAGAACTGCGCGATAAGTACGGCGACTATTTTGAGGGTGGCACCGGAGCCGATGCCATCAAGCAGCTGATCGACCGCATCGATTTTGACGAGGAAGAGATCAAGCTGCGCGGGGCGATCGATCCCGAAGAGGGCAAGAAGCCGCTCAGCGCTCAGCGCCGCCAGAAGGCGATCAAGCGTCTCAAGATCGTTGCCTCGTTCAACCGTCGTGACGAACACGGCCGCCGGATCAATGACCCCAAGGCAATGATTCTCGATGTCGTGCCGGTCATCCCGCCCGAGTTGCGCCCGATGGTACAGCTCGACGGTGGCCGCTTCGCCACGAGCGATTTGAATGATCTTTATCGGCGTGTGATCAACCGCAACAACCGCTTGAAGCGCCTGCTCGATCTCGGTGCACCCGAGATCATCGTCAACAACGAAAAGCGCATGCTTCAAGAGGCCGTCGACGCATTGTTCGACAACGGCCGCCGTGGCCGCCCCGTTACCGGACCCGGCAACCGCCCGCTCAAGTCGCTGTCGGACATGTTGAAGGGCAAGCAAGGTCGTTTCCGTCAGAACTTGCTCGGCAAGCGCGTCGACTACTCGGGCCGTTCGGTGATCGTGGCCGGCCCCACGCTGAAGCTGCACCAGTGCGGCCTGCCCAAGCTGATGGCGCTCGAGCTGTTCAAGCCGT
>CALFRK010000127.1 GCA_937919625.1 uncultured Ilumatobacter sp. | reverse complement strand
TTGGCTGGCGCCTTCTTGGCAGGCACTTTGGTTGCAGGAGCCTTCTTGACTGGCACCTTCTTGGCGGCGGCCTTCTTGACCGGCGCCTTCTTGACCGGCACCTTTTTGGCTGGCGCTTTCTTGACCGGCACGCTCGGTGCCGGCACCTTCTTGGCGGCGGCCTTCTTGACCGGCGCCTTCTTGACCGGCACCTTTTTGGCTGGCGCTTTCTTGACCGGCACGCTCGGTGCCGGCACCTTCTTGGCGGCGGCCTTCTTGACCGGCGCCTTCTTCGCAGCCTTCTTCTTCGCAGCAGCCATCTGGGTGCACCTCCCGGCGAATGTGAACGCTGGACTGTAGCGCATCCAGCCCGGTTCCGGTGGCATCACTCAAGCAAGATGATCGGCGGCAAGAGTCTCAGCCGGTGAGCCACTCGCGGCCGGTCACTACCGGGGAACCATGCCGGATGACCGCGGCGAGCCGACCTGTCCGCTGGGTTGCCGGTCACCCACATGTACGGAACCATTGTCACCAGCGCCGACCAGCCCGCAGAGTGCCTCGAACCTGGCATTGGATACTTGTCAGGATCGCTGCCGGCCGGGTCAAGTGCGAATCCTTTACCGCCGATAGAGACGCAATGGCTCCGTCGCCACAAACAATCGCTCGCGCTGGCTCCGATCCGACGCCGGTCACAGCACGACAAGAGACCGTGCTGATATATGCAGCCGACGCCGATCGTGCGGCCAACGTGGCCGACATCGTCAGATCGGCAGGGTGGCTCCCGATCATCACCAACACGGTCGACGATGCAGTTCTCAGCATGGATGATGCGCCACCGGACGTCCTCGTGTTGGCGGTGGCCAACTCGTCCGGGAACGAGCTGGAGCTGCTGGATCGTGCACGCGACGGCCAGGACACCGAACAGATCCCGATCGTCTGCCTGCTCGAGCGGAAGCACCGTCATCTCGTTCTCGATGCGTTCGGCCGACGCGCCGACGACGTCATCTCGGGCCATCTGCACCCGTCCGAGCTGATCGCCCGACTTCGGACCAGGATCGAGCGCCCACCGGTGCCGCGGTCGAGGTTGCTCGAGGACCCGGTGACCGGCGCCCTGACCTCAGAGGCGTTCGAGGATCAGCTCCGTAAGGAACACGAGCGCGTATACCGCGGGGCCAACCAGGGTCGCTGGCGTTCCTCTCAATCGACGAGCTACCCGAACTTACAGCGCGCTACGGATCGAGAGCACGTGACGAGCTGCTCTCACAGGTCGTCCGACTGATCAAGGCCGACGGCCGCAAGCTCGACTTCGTGGGCTGGCGCCGCGGGATGTTGGCGATCCTCTTGCCGACGACGTCGCGCAAGGGCACCCAGACCCGTTTCGACCGGCTCGCGCGAAAGATCTACGACCACGAGTTCGTGATGGCAAACTCGACCCACCGACTCACGCCAGTGATCGGGTTCACGCAGACCGTCGGCGACGCCACCATCGACGAGTACGAGGATCGGGCGTGGGATGCGTCGATGTATCAGTCCGCCCAACTTGATCTCCATCCGACTCGCTGGGTCTCCGCGATGTCGGCCAGAACCGACACAAAGTCCTGGTTGCGCAACTGGCTCGAGCCTGCTCAGACGTCGATTCAGGTCGTCGCACAGCAGGTCATTGCGATTGTGTTGCCGTTCTTCGTCTACCTCGGGCTTGGTCGACTCGGCGTCGACGTCACGGGCGTGGTGTATCTCGCACTCGTATTTGCACTCGCTTTCACGGCGGTGAGCATCTACTTGGAGTCGCTGGCATCCCAGAGATCCGACGAGCCTCCCTCCGCTCCCGAAGGTCCACCCCCATTGGCCTCAGCGATCATCGCCGCCTACCTGCCGAACGAAGCCGGCACAGTCGTCGAGACGGTCGAGGCGTTCCTCTCGCAGGACTATCCCAACTTTGAGGTGATTCTTGCCTACAACACTCCAAGTCGACTGGACGTGGAGGACGAGCTGAATGCAATCGCCAGCAGGGACCCGCGGTTCAGACCACTGCGCGTCGAGGGCTCGGTCTCCAAGGCGCAAAACGTCAACGCCGCGGTCGCCCACGTACGCGGTGAGTTCGTCGGGCTCTTCGACGCCGACCACCACCCGGCACCTGGGTCGTTCCACCGGGCGTGGCGTTGGTTGGCTGGTGGCGCCGGCGTTGTGCAGGGCCATTGCGTGATCCGCAATGGCGGCACGAACTTCGTGACCCGACTCGTTGCAACCGAGTTCGAGTCGATCTACGCCGTAAGTCACCCAGGCCGAGCCCGACTGCACGGGTTCGGCGTCTTCGGCGGGTCGAATGGTTACTGGCGAACGTCGCTGCTGCATCGCACGCGCATGCGTGGCTCGATGCTCACCGAAGACATCGATTCGTCAATGCGGGTGGTGCAGTCGGGTGAGGTGATCATCTCGGATCCCCACCTCGTGTCGACCGAACTCGCACCCGAGACCTTCGGCGCACTCTGGAACCAGCGCCTCCGCTGGGCCCAAGGATGGTCGCAGGTCTCCCTGCGGCACCTGATCAGGATGATCCGGAAGGCTCCGTCGTTGCGTCAACGGATCGGCGTCTTCTACCTCCTCGGCTGGCGAGAGGCCTATCCGTGGATCTCCCTGCAGATGTTCCCGTTGCTGGCCTATTGGTGGTTCCGCGGCGAACCGGCGATCGACTGGTTCGTGCCGATCTTCGTGATCACGACGCTCCTGACGCTCAGCGTCGGCCCGGCGCAGACCTGGTTCTCCTACCGACTCGCCCATCCAACCATCAAGCAGCACCGCCGCTGGTTCCTTCTTCAGGGTCTCTCATCGTTGCTCTTCTACACCGAGCTAAAGAACGTCATGGCCAGGACCGCCCACCTGAAAGAGGCGATGCGCGAACGCAAATGGAAGGTCACACCGCGAACGGGATCGGTCGTGGTCGATGCCCTGGAGGTTGCCGCCACCGAGTCATCGAGCACGAAGCCGACGGCTGGCAAGCAAGCCGAAGGCGCGGCGCCGGCACCGCCTGGCTCGGCGCCGAGTACGAACGACGCCACCGCATTAGCGGAGGTCGTTCACGAGTCGACCAGTACCGGCATCACGGCAGCAAACCCGGAACCGGAACCGGCGTCCGCCGACACCGTGATCGCCGGCGAGCAGACCAGCCCACGTGGCCGAAAGGCGCCTAAACGGAACCGCCGTCATCGTCAGCGACCTGTGTTCGCTGACGCCCGTGGAGGTCGGTGGCGTCCCACGATCTACGACGTAGAGATGGAACTCGACCTTGGACCGAAGACGATCTACGACCATGAACTGGAAAACGAAGACTGGGTACGAGAGTCCGAGTCGGCGGCCATGACCCGACACTCCCGGGACCGTTCGAACGATCGCCGAACAGCGATCCCCAATGGTGAGGAGCGACCCACAGCTTCGCATGCTCAGACCACGTTGGCCACGGCGGGCATACGGGCCAGACTCTATGAACCCGACTTCCAGCACTTGACAATCAACCCAACGTGGCGGCCGGAACCCAATGCTCCGGAGCCGAGTGAACCTGCACCATCTGATTTCGAAGGTATCCAGAGAATGAGTGACGACGTCCTCGATCGTGCGTCCGACCATCTCGAACGTGACCGGGCAGGTGACGATAGCTACTCGACGCTGCTCGCGACTGAGGAGCCGGTCAGCCGTTGACCGGATTCAGCTCGAGTACCCGACCCGACAGCTCTTCAGCGGTCAGCCCGTCGATTTCGAACCGTTTGCTCCTCGAAGATGCCCCGCTGACAAGCCGTACCTGTCGCGGGCGTACTCCGAGCATCTTGGCGAGCGCAGCAACGACGGCCTGATTGGCGGCACCGTCGACGGGCGGCGCTGCGACGGCCAGTTTCGGAACATCTCCATACCAACCGGTGAAACGCGTCTGGCGTGCGCCCGGCTGGATCCGTAGATGCAGCCGAGCGGTCACGAGCCGGCTCGTCCGACCGTCACCTCGACCTCATCGCCTTCGCCGAGCGTTGCTTGTGCCGAAACCGACAGTGTTTCTCGCATTACCAAATCGCGATGAACCGAGAAGGCGTCGACGGTCGCCTGTGGACCAACGATCGACAGCGTGATCCGATCACTAACGTCAAGATCGGCTTCTCGGCGCGCTTGTTGCACCTGACGGACGAGATCGCGGGCGACACCCTCTCGCTCGAGCTCCGGCGTAACGTTCGTGTCGAGCACAACAAGCCCGACGGACGACTTGAGCGTTGCGACGGCGCCCTCAACCGCAGACACGAGCCGGAAGTCGAACTCGCCCGGCAAGAGCTCGATGCCGCCGACCACAGCGCGATCTCCTGACAACGACCAGTCGCCTGCCTTGTGGGCCTTGATCACCTGTTGTGTCTCACCACCGAGCCGCGGCCCGAGCGTCTTGGGATTCAGTACCAACTCCTGCGATCCGAACCGATCGACGTCGGTCGTCAGCTCGACCTCCTTGACGTTCAGTTCGTCGCGCAGGATGTCGATGTGTGGAGCGAGCAGCTCGGCACCGGGAGTGGCGACAACGGCGCGAGCGAGCGGAAGCCGGACGCGAAGCCCCTCGGCCTTGCGAAGCGACAACAGCGTCGAGCATGCGTCTCGCACCTGTTGCATGCCTTCGTGCAGCTCGGCGTCGAACGGAAACGAATCGACGTCGGGCCAGTCGGTCAAGTGGACGCTGTCATCGTCGACCGAGTCGCCGACGAGTCCACCATAGATGTGATCGCTTACCAGAGGCAGCAGGGGCGCGGCGACCTGGCACAGCGTGACGAGCGCTGTGTGCAGTGTGTCGATCGCGTCTTGATCGCCATCCCAGAACCGATCGCGGCTGCGCCTGATATACCAGTTCGTGAGGGTGTCGAGGAACGCCGCAACCGACTCACAAGCGCCGAACAGGTCGTACTCGTCCATTCGGTCGGTCACGCCCTGTACGAGCGCCCTGATCTCGCCCAGAAGGTAGCGGTCGAGCACATCTGTCTGGTCGGTTCGCACCACGCCGCGCCGGCCAGCAGCGTTGGCATACAGCGTCAGGAAGTAGTACGCGTTCCAGTACGGCAAGACCACATGGCGAACGGTGTCGCGCATTCCTGTTTCCGTTACCGAGAAGTTGGCGCCACGCAAAATGGGCGACGACAACAGATGCCAGCGCATTGCGTCGGCCCCGTACACATCGAACATCTCGTTCGGGTCTGGATAGTTGCTCAGCGACTTCGACATCTTGCGGCCGTCGTCACCGAGCACGATCCCGTGGCTGACACACGTCGAAAACGCTGGTCGGTCGAACAGCGCCGTCGCCAACACATGCATCGTGTAGAACCAGCCCCGGGTCTGGCCGATGTATTCGACGATGAAGTCGCCTGGATAGTGATGTTCGAACCAATCGGTGTTTTCGAACGGGTAGTGCACCTGGGCGAACGGCATCGACCCCGACTCGAACCATCCATCGAGCACCTCCGGCACGCGACGCATCATCGACTGGCCCGTGGGATCGTCGGGGTTTGGGCGTACCAGATCGTCGACCGCCGGGCGATGTAGGTCGGTAATCTCGCCGCCGAAGTCGCGCCGCAGCTCGTCGAGCGAGCCGTACACGTCGATCCGCGGGTAGTCGGGATTGTCGCTCTTCCAGACCGGGATCGGCGAACCCCAGAAGCGGTTACGGCTGATCGCCCAATCGCGGGCGTTCTCGAGCCACTTGCCAAAAATGCCGTCCTTGATGTGCTCGGGCACCCAGTTGACCTGTTGATTGAGCTCGACCATCCGGTCGCGAAACTCGGTGACCGTGACGAACCACGATGAGATCGCCCGATAGACGAGCGGCTGATTGCAGCGCCAACAGTGCGGGTACGAGTGGTCATAGCTGTCGTGGCGAACCACGACACCCTCGTCCTTGAGGTGGCGGACGATGTGTGGGTTGGCGTCGAACACATGCTGCCCGACCCAGTCGCTCACCTCGACGGTAAATCGACCGTGCTCGTCCATCGGACAGATGGTGGGGATCCCGACCGCGTTGCATGCCAGCTGGTCGTCCTCGCCAAAGCCAGGCGCCATGTGCACCACACCTGTACCGTCTTCGGTCGACACAAAATCACCAGGCAACACCTGAAACGCGTTCGAAGTGTCGTCGAAGTAGCTGAACAGCGGCTCGTAGCGGCGGCCGACCAGCTCGGAACCCTTCAATGTACCGACCTGCTTGGCTTCAGCGAATTCGCGCTCGTAGGCGCCCAGGCGCGACTCGGCGAGGATGTACCGCTCGCCGTTGTCTTCCATGACCGCATAGTCGATGTCGGGTCCGACGGCCAGCGCCAGGTTAGAGGGCAGCGTCCACGGCGTGGTCGTCCAGGCCATGATCCGCTCGCCGGTGTCGAGCCTGAACCACACGGTCAACGCTGGATCTTGGCGATCGCGGTAAACATCGTCCATCCGCGTCTCTGTGTTGCTGAGTGGCGTTTCGCAGCGCCAGCAGTAGGCCAGAACGCGATACCCCTCGGTGACGAGACCCTTGTCCCACAGCGACTTGAACGCCCACATGACACTTTCCATATAGTCGAGATCGAGCGTCTTGTAGTCGTGCTCAAAATCAACCCAGCGCGCCTGGCGCGTGACATAGTCCTCCCACTCTTGGGTGTATCGCAGCACGCTCGACCGGCAGGCATCATTGAATCGGTCAATCCCGTAGGCGTTGATTTCGGGGTGCCCGGAGATACCGAGCTCTTTTTCGGCCTGAACTTCGGCGGGGAGCCCGTGGCAGTCCCACCCGAAGCGCCGCTCGACGCGCTTTCCTCGCATCGTCTTGTAGCGCGGCACGGCGTCCTTGACATAGCCGGTCAGCAGGTGGCCGTAGTGAGGTAGGCCATTGGCGAACGGTGGCCCGTCGTAGAACACGAACTCGTTTTCGCCGTCGACTCCGGCTTGGCGGAGGTCGATCGAGCGCTGAAACGTGCCATCGCGGTCCCACCGGTCGAGCATGGCGCGCTCGATCTCAGGAAGATTCGGATGCGATCCGACGGTCGGGTATCGATTGTTGGCGGTCACTGCGTGGCTCCTTGGTTTTGTTTGCCAGGGACGAGTCGAAACCCGCGGTACCACCCTGCTTGTCGACCCCCACAGGGATCGACCGCTCACCTTCACCAGCGATGACGGGCTGGACCCGTTCGGTTCTACTGGGCAGCAGGCTGCCGTTCTTCCGAAGGCTCAGAGGTGATCGCCTCGTCAGCGCCGATGGTGTGTGAGGTTATCGACGCCGATCGTTAGTCGGACGATGGCTTTTCTTGGCGTAACGGCAGATCTTCGGCTGAGTCGCTGAGAGCGTCGTTGTTGGCGACCATCGAAAATAGTCCTGGCATCGGAATTGGCTGCGTCTCGCCCTGATCGACAGCGTCGGCGAGCTCGTCGGCTGTGGCGAACGGGCCCCGCGCCTCTGGCGGCACGAACAGCTCGCCGGTGTCGTCACCGGGTTCGTCGTCTGAGGCGGACAACACCGGCGGGTGAACCGGTCCGAGTCCGGCGGGAACACGCTCGACCAACGCCTCGATCTGGCGAGCCGCTCCACGCAACCGATCCCTTTGCTCGACCATGAACTGCTCGAGCTGATCGACATCGCCAACGAGGAACTCGCGCCTGGCCTTGAGCGATTGCACTTCGTTTTCGGCTGCTTCGAGTTCGGCCTTGGTAGCGGTGCGAGCTGCACCACGCGCCTCTTCGAGCAGACGCGCAGACATCTCGCGCGTCGAGTCGATCGTTGCCTCAGCCTCGGTTTGGGCGTCGAGCTTGATCCGTTCAGCCTCCGCCTCGGCTTCGGCGACGGTGGTGTCAGCGGTGTGCTGCGCCAGCAACAACGTGCGCGAGATCGTCTCGGCTTCGTCACGGCTCAGTTGCGGGTGGTGGACGACATCGTGCTCGTCCTCCGGCTCGGTCGCCTGTTGGACCAACTGTTCGATCCTGGGCACCTCGATGGGGGTGGCCTCGCCAGATGATGTCGCGACGGCTGCGGCACTGACCTCCTGGAGGCGTGCGACAGCTGCGCGTGCACGTGCCTCCATAGCGGTGGCTTGCTGCTGGGCTGCCTCGAGCGCCTGAGCAGCCTCACCGAGGAAGGCGTTGACCTCGTCGGGGTCGTAGCCCTTGCGGACCGTTCGGAACGAGGCCCCCGCGATTTGAGATGGGGTGAGTTCCATCAGCCGGCTCAGTCGTCGTGCTCGTCGTGCCGGCTGCCACGGGGCGGCGTGGGCTTGAGGAGGTACACGCCATTGGCGACTTTCTCCATCGAGCCATCGAGGCCGTAGCAGAGTCCGCTGGCGAAGTCGATCAATCGGCGAGCGACTTCACGATCGGAACCTTCGAGGTTCATGATGACCGGCTGGCCTTCCTTGAACTTGTCGGCGACCTCTTGAGCCTGGTCGAAACGGCGCGGCCGGACAGCGGCAGGTTCGGTGGATCCACCCGAGCGCTGCGGACGTGGCTGCACGCCCGAATCGTCGCGGTCGGCGTTGCGCCTGGCCTGGGATGGGTCGAAGTCCCGAGACGGAAATGTTGGTCGACTTGGCAAGGTACGCACCACCCCTTCTGAGCCGGCCTCCTCGCGTTGCCCACGACCCGAGCGAGCGTCGGGCTCGGGTTGTCGGCGGCCGCGGGGCGCGGGCTCGTATTCCTCGTCCACATCATAATCGTCGTAGGCGTCGTCAGGACCGAGACCGAGATAGTCCATCGTGCGCTTCCAGAAAGACATACCGACTTCCTCCTTGCCGCGGAGCCTATCGCTCCTGGTCACGCCAGATGGGGACATGCCGCGAACCGAACAGTGCGGTGCCCACCCGAATCTGCGTAGTTCTCTCTTGCACCGCTACCTCGAGGTCGCCTGTCATCCCCATCGAGCACACCGCTAGTCCGAGTCGGTCGACGGCCTTCCTGACCTGCCGGAAACCGTCACGTGCCGCCTCGGGCCCACCGATCGTGGGCCCGACGGTCATCAAACCGCGCAGGTCGAGTTCTAACCCGACGACGTTGTCGACGAGCGTATTGAGGTCGCCGATCGGGCAGCCACCCTTTCCCAGTTCACCCTCCGTATCGACTTGAATCAAGATCTTGGCGCCGGGAGCCCGCTTGGCGATTTCGGTTGCCAAGCGCAATCGGTCGACCGTTTCGTACACGTCGACCAGGTCGGTGAGTTGACGAACCTTGTTGGTCTGCAACCTGCCTATGAAGTGAACATTTACAGAGCGGCCGCCACGATCCAGCACGTCCCGCTTGGCGATCAGCTCTTGGGCGTAGTTCTCGCCGATCGACGAGCAACCGGCACCAATCGCCGCTTCGATCGCCTCCGGACCAAAGCCTTTCGTGACCGGCAAGATCGACACTGAGTCGTCGCCGCCGGCGGCCCGTATCCGATCTCTGACTACCGCCAGCGCGGCGCCAACGTCGGCAGCGTCGAAGCCGGTCACGACCGCGCCTCGCTCGGCCGCCGATCGGCCACAACATGGCGCTGCGATTCATCTCTGACACGATGCGAGAAACCTTGGTACCGGCAGCTGCCGCAGCCACCGATCTGATCCAACTTCAGTTCGCCGCACTCGACAGCGACGGCATCGGAAATATTCAGCGCCACGTGCCCCGACGACGACAGCGGCGCGGTGGCGATGTGGCTACTTGAGGAACGACGGCACGTCGAAGTCGTCGTCGTCATCATCGATCGATTCGGCTGGTTCGGGCTCGGCGAACAGTTCGGTGATACGGGTCGATCCACCCGTCCCGCCATTACCAAGCTTGAGGCCCCCGCTTGCCGAGGGTCCGTCGAGGCGATCAAAACCGGCGGCGATGACGGTGACCTTGACCTCGTCACCCATCTCGTCGTCGATAACGGTACCGAAGATGATATTGGCGTCCTGGTGTGCGACCGCATGGATGATTTCGGCGGCCGCGTTCATCTCGAACAGTCCCATCGCGGACGACCCCGTAATGTTGAGCAGCACCCCGCGCGCACCATCGATCGCCGACTCGAGCAAAGGGCTCGAGATCGCCTGCTTGGCTGCCGACACTGCGCGATCGTCGCCGCTCGCTGTGCCGATGCCCATCAACGCCGAGCCGGCGTTGGAGAGCACCATCCGCACGTCGGCGAAATCGGTATTGATCAGACCTGGGGTCGTGATCAGATTGGTGATGCCCGAAACGCCCTGCAGCAGCACCTCGTCGGCCATCTTGAAGGCATTCAGTACGCTGGTCTTGTCGTTGGCGACAGTAAGCAACCGGTCGTTCGGAATGACGATCAGAGTGTCGACCTTCTCCTTTAGACGCTGCACACCGTTGTCGGCCTGAACGGCGCGCCGGCGACCCTCGAAACCGAACGGGCGTGTCACTACACCGATCGCCAACGCGCCGGCGTTGCGAGCGATCTCAGCGATCACGGGGGCAGCACCGGTACCGGTACCGCCTCCTTCGCCAGCCGTGATGAACACCATGTCGGCGCCCTTCACCATCTCCTCGATCTCGTCGTCGTGGGCCTCGGCCGCCGAGCGACCCACCTCGGGGTCACTGCCGGCGCCGAGCCCGCGGGTCAGATCGCGACCGATGTCGAGCTTGACATCAGCGTCACTCATCAAGAGCGCCTGGGCATCGGTGTTGACGGCGATGAACTCGACCCCCTTGAGGCCGGCGTCGATCATGCGGTTGACGGCATTGACGCCGCCGCCGCCGACACCGATCACCTTGATGACGGCAAGATAGTTCTGGGGCACGCCGGACATCAGTGGAACCTCCGTCGAAGGTAGCGATCAGTTGGAACACGATTGGGCTGCTGTTGGTTCATAATTCTTCGTTCAGAGAGAGACATATCGAAGCACGTGTACGGGCTCCGCGCACCATCCTGGCACGTCACGCCCGCTGCGTGCGGTGATGCTAGCCCAGTGAACGCCCGACTGGACAGGGACCGACCCGGCCGCCCGTATCGCGGGCGGGGCGCCACCCGTCATCGTGTCACCTGGTTGGTGGACACGTCGATCACACCCGACTCGGGAACACCGCCGGCCGACAGCACGGTTTCGAGCCGCACCAGCTTGACGAGCAGATCACGCGCCTCGCCAAAGCGCACCTCAACGCCGTCATCGATATGCATAACGAGACGCGACCCATCGGAGGTGACCTCGATCAAGTGCACCCGGCCCCGGATCGAACCCGTCAGGTTCTTACCCAGATCGGCGGCGGCCGCGTATCCGTATGGCGTGAACTGGCCAGCATCGAGATCGACTGGGTCAGGACCCCCGATTAGTACATACGCAAATGGATAATTGTCGATCACATCGAGCACCCGTCCAGACCGATCGAGCACGCGAAATCGCTGATCGGGGCCCTGATAGGTAGCGATCGCCTTGCGTTCTCTGATCTCGATACTGACCGAGTGCGGAAAATCGGTTCGGACTCGGGCGGATTCGACCCATGGAATCGCTTCGATCTGGTGCTCGGCAGCTTGGGTGTCTGCTATCAGCACCGGCGTACCGACGAGATCGTCGATCACCACCTGAAGCTGCTCGGTATTCGTGTACACGGCCCCCGAGACATACACCTGATCCTCCTGGATCGCGAATAGACCAGACCCCAGCAGGGCCAGTGTGCCAACCACGATCAACACGATCACAACCCCCAGCAGAACCCACTTGAGACGCCTTCGGCCCTGGGCGCGCTTGACCGCCCGCCGTCGCTCGCGCATTCTCGGCTCGATGCCTCGGCGAATATCGCGCTCGGATTCGGGTGCCAGGGCGTCGTCGGTGTCGTCATCTTGGATGAACACGATCGACCGCGAGCCTGATCGGTCGAGGCTGCCCTCGACATATACGGCGTCGGGCAGATCCGCGTCCTCGATCGCAATGATGTTGGCAGCACCAGCACCGCTGGCACCGCTGGCGTGTTTGGGTGGGGTCGGATCAACGGCGCGCGGCAGATCCTCGATCGCTACAGAGCCGTTGTAGTCGTCGATGCGGATCATCTTCGTCGCTGGCGGGGTCGGGTCGGACGGCGCCGCTTCGACGATCAGGATCTGTTCGTGCAGAACCGTTTCGGGCGGGGCCTCCCCGCGCTCCGCGGCCTCGGCTTCGGTGACCCAAGCAGGTAGCGCCGGTTCGACCGGTTGCGTCGGGCCGCGATCGGCGTCATCGACCCGATCCGCAGGGTGGTCTACATCATTGGGAGTGAGATCGGGCGTGAGGTCCTCGTCGCCTGAAAAGGCACGCACGAGTTCATCGATCGCAGCCGGGTCAGTCTCGCGTTCGTGGTTGCCCGGTCCGCTCATATCGGTTCGGCCATGACATCGTCGAACGACAGCGGATCTGTGTCGTCAAAACCGACCAGACGGACCTCGGTGCGCAATCGGTAGCCGGTCTGTTCGGCCACGCTGTTGCGCACCGTTTCGATCACGGCCCGCACATCGGCGGCCGTGCCGCCTTCGCCGGCCTGGATGAAGTTGGCGTGTTTCTCCGAGACCCAGGCGGAGCCGATTCGAAACCCGCGCAAGCCAATCCCGTCGATCAATCGACCTGCGGCAACTTCACCGGGGACCGGATTGACAAACACAGACCCACAGTTCTGCCCGCCCGGCTGGTGTTCCCTTCGCCATCGCACGATCTCGGTGAGTTCTGCCTCGGCCGTGTGGCGGTCGCCATCGGCCAGCCCAAGACGGGCCTCGAGGATGACAGCTGAGGACGGCAACGCCGACGCACGTAGCCGCAGGCCCAACTGCTCGACCGGAATACGGTGCGCAGCAGCCGACGGACAGTTCATGTCGAACACCAGCACATCGAGCAGACTGGCCGCCATGTCTGAGCCGTGTCCGCCGGCGTTCATCTTGACCGCGCCGCCGATCGAACCGGGCACGCCGACGGCCCATTCGAACCCCGTCAGACCGGCCGCCGCCGTGCGGCGCGCCAGCACGGGCAACGCCACACCGCCGCCCCCGGTTACGATTCGCCGGCCAGCGGGTACTTGCGGGATGTCAATCTGATCGGCGAAGTTGGCAATCGAGATCGCGATCCCGCGGTAGCCGTGATCGGCAACCAGCATGTTCGACCCACGGCCGATGACCAGTACCGGAACACCGGTCTCGACCCGGGCCTCGGCAACGGCGATCAGGTCGTCGGTCGAGCCGATATCGACAAACAGGGCCGCCGCGCCCCCGACCCTATAGGTCGTCATCGCCGCCAGCGACACGTCGCGTTCGAGCCGAGCACCGAGGCGATCGCCGAGCAACGACGCGGCTGCAGCCAACGAGGATTCGACGTTGGTCATCCGGCAGCCCCACGCCGGAAGGCCATCACCTCGTCTGGCAACGAGGCGATGTCTCCACAGCCCATCGAGATACACACGTCACCGGCACGAACAGCGCCCGCCAAATAGGTAACGAGTTCGTCGCGGCGCGGCAGCCAGACAACTGGGGTCCGGGGATGCGCGTCCAACACCGCGTTGAGCACCAGCTTGCCCGTGACGCCAGGAATCGGTTCGGTTCCCGACGAATAGATGTCGGTGAGCACCACGACATCGGCTGCCACGAAGGCGTCCGCATACTCTTGCCAGATCTCGGCCATACGGTTGTATCGGTTGGGCTGGAACACGGCGATCGTGCGTTGCCACCCGTCGCCGCTGTCGCGGGCAGCGCGCAGCACGGCGTTGATCTCGGTCGGCAAATGGGCGTAGTCATCGACAAAGGTCGCCCCAGCGTCGTGGCCGCGGATGTCGAATCGTCGTGCGACTCCCCCGAACCTGTTCAAGGCATCCGCAGCGACCTGTGGGTCGATACCGATCTCGACCGCCATCGCCAATGCTCCGGTGGCATTGACGACGTTGTGTTCGCCGCGAAGCGGCAGATGCACCGTGGCCAGAACGGCGCCGTCGCGTTCGACGTCGAAGTGAAACGAGCCGCTGTCGGCTCGCACCGCGACCGCTCGTACGTCGGCCGATTCGTGCATCCCGTAGGTGACCACGTCGTGATGGGCAGCGATTCGCGCCGAGCGCCGGTTATCGGCACACACCACCTTGGGACCGGGGATTTGCGCCAGGTATCGGTCGAAGGCGGCTTCGATCTGCTCGATCGAACCGTAGTAGTCGAGGTGATCGGTATCGATGTTGGTGAGGATCGTGCCGTGCAGCGGCAATTCAAGGTGGGTGCCATCGCTCTCGTCGGCCTCGACCACGAACCAATCACCGCCCGTCCACTGCGCACCGGTGCCCATGTCGGTTACGTCTCCACCAATCACGAAGCTCGGTCTGAGGCCTGCCTCGACGAGGATCAGCATCAGCATCGAGGTTGTTGTCGTCTTGCCGTGCGTGCCGGCGACAGCCAACGACTTGGCCTGGGCACATATGGAGGCGAGCATGCCTGCTCTGCTGAGCACGGTGACCCCGAGCTTGCGAGCCTCGTCGAGCTCGTTCAGATCGGGCGAGATAGCCGTCGATGCAGTGACCGCATCACAGCCGATGACGTTCGAGCGCTTGTGTCCGATGTGCACGGTGACGCCGGCGGCGCGCAGACGGTCGAGCACCTGACGTTCGCGAATGTCGACGCCGCTGACATGGTGTCCCATCTGTGCCAGCGCAAGAGCGATCGCGCTCATGCCGGGGCCGGCCGCACCGATCACGTGCAAACGCTTTGGTGTGGACAGATCGAGCGGCGGCAGTGGTACGGAGGGTTCGGTCACTTTGGTCATGACGTGGCTCAGGCTAGTGCCGCAGGGTTCATCGCCGGTGGCGTTCCCACCGCTTCGCGAGTCGCCGTTTTACGACGTTGATGCCACGGATTCGATCAGCTGTGCCAAGGCTCCACGGCGATGAACCTCGCCCATCTCGTATGCCTTGCACCCCACAGCCTGGCGTTCGTCAGGATCTCGTCGAAGCCGATCGATCACGTCGTCGAGTTGGTCGAGTCGGGCCTCCGGCAGATGAATCGCCGCCCCCTGGTCGGACAACCATCTGACGTTCAAGGTTTGATGGTCGTCCGCCGAGTTGGCCCACGGCACAAGCACAGCGGGCGTGCCCGTCACCGCCACCTCATGCGCCGTGCCGGCGCCGCCCCGACCCACCAGCACATCACACGCGGCATACACCGCCGGCATGTTCGATTCGTAGCCGACAGGGAGGTAGAACACTTCGTCAGCATCGGTCATCGGTGTTGGCGCGTTCGTGAGGAAGCGGTCGCCAACAACATGCCTGATCGCCAAACCGACATCATCTCGACGGGCGTCCGCAATCCGCCAGATGGCCTCGTTGAGCACGCCCGATCCCTGCGAACCGCCCATCACGGCCACCACGAACCGGTCTTCGGGCAGCTCCAAGACACGTCGCGCCGCGCCGCGATCGCGGCTCCGATCGACGTCGAGTATCTGGCGGCGAACCGGGGCGCCGGTCAGCACCGCCCTAGGCAACGGGGAGTCGGGAAATGCAACAGCGCATGCCGCCGCCCGCCTGGCGGCCATCCTGCTGGCACGGCCGGGCAACAGATCGAAACTCACCACGACGATCGGGATCCTGAGCTTTCGGGCTGCAAACACGGCCGGCATGCTGGCATATCCACCAACGCTCACGACTACCTTTGGCTTGAGGATGCGAAGCAATGCGATCGCCTCACGGCGTGATCGCCACATCTTGGGGAGAAACCCCAGATTGAGTTTGGTCACTCTGCGTTGGAAGCCGACCACGTCGAAGAACGTGTGCGGATAGGGCGTCTGGGGCAGCAGCTGAGTCTCGACTCCGCGCTTGGCCCCGATGTAGTGAATCGAGCCGGCCACTCGCCCATGACCGACGAGCCCGTCGGCGACGGCGAGCGCAGGTAGCACGTGGCCGGCAGTGCCGCCGCCGGTCACGATCGCAAACACTTCGGCCACGGCTTTGCCCGAGCCGTTCACAGAGATCGAGCGGGACGTTTGGTCGGGCCATGTGCCCGGCGACCCTGATGGGACGGCGACGTGACAACTCGACGAGCGACGTTAAGCAGCAGACCGGCGGAGACCATCGAAACGAAAAGCGATGTGCCTCCGGCCGAGAAGAACGGCAAAGTCAGTCCGGTCACTGGCATCAGGCCGACGACACCACCCATGTTGACGATCGCTTGGACACCGAACCACGCAGAGATTCCACCGGCAAGGATCAGCCCGAACTGATCGGGGGCTGCGAGTGCGGTCTGGATGCCGAACCACACCAGCAAGGCGAAACCTCCGACGACGGCGACCGATCCGACGAACCCCAGTTCGTCGGCGATGACAGCGAAAATGAAATCGCTGTGGGCAAGCGGCAGGTAACCAAGTTTGGAGTTGCTACCGCCGATGCCAGATCCGGTCATACCGCCGTTGGCGATGCTGAGCATTCCCTGCCACGACTGCCAGGCGAGATGCTCCTTGTTGCCTTCGATGTCGCGGAATGCGGCGAGACGGTTGAATCGACGTGGATCTGACAGGATCGCCACCAGAGCCCCGCTGGCCCCGATCGCCGAGATCAAGGCGACGTGGGCGAGCGGCACGCCGGCAATCAGGCCGACCGCCAGAACGATCGAAGCCAGCACGATCGCCGATCCGAGATCACCCTGCAAAAAACTCACGCCGGCACATGCCAGGGCAACGACGGCGAGCGGGACCAGGCCGCGACGCGGCAGATGCAGTTCTTCCTGGTTGCGAGCAAACATGTCGGCCAAGAAGGCGATCGCCGCCAGCTTGAGCACCTCCGAGGGCTGAAATCCGAACGTGCCGAACCGAACCCACGAGTTGGCATCATTGATCGTCGCCCCCAACCCTGGCACGAACGGCAGCATCATGGCGCCGGCCGCCAATACCGCTCCTGGGATCACAAACGCCCGCCACCGCTGGTAGGGCACGTTGAGCGCCACCAGCAGGCCGACCAGTCCGAGACCTGCCCAGATCAGCTGACGATTGAAGATCGCGTATGGCGATGTCTCGCCACCGACGTTGCGGGCTGAGGTGGCGGACAGCACCATCACCAGTCCGAGCATCACGAACATGGCGACGACCACTGCAATTACGTAGTACACGCTTGGCGTTGGCCCGAGGCGCTCGATCGCACGCGGCTGACGCTGCTGCACGGCGCGTCGTGACGGCTTGGTTCGGCGCGGGTTCCCGCGTTCGCCGGATTTCGTCTTGCCGCCGTTAAGTCGGTCGAGCGCAGCCTCCCGCCTGGCTTGGACATCTGCCGAACCAGACAACGGATTCATGGTGATCGTCACGTGGTGGTCTCCATCTCTGACGTGATGCCAAGGTAGTCGTGAACCAGGCTGCGAAAATTGTCGCCGCGTGCGGGATATCCCGTATACCAGTCGAAGCTGGCGCACCCCGGCGACAACACGACGGCGTCACCGGGGCGGGCCAGCGCAGCAGCCTGGTCGACGGCCGAAGCCATGTCGCTGGCATCGACGACAGTGGTCCGGCCGTCGAAGATGGTGTGTATGTCGGGTGCAGCCTCGCCGATCGCAACGACCGCACGCAGGCGGTGTGACTCGGCGGCCATCGGCGACAAATCGACCCCCTTACGGCTTCCCCCCGCAATCAGCACCAATGACGAAAAGGCCCGAATCGCCGTCGATGCGGCATGCGGCGTCGTCGCTTTTGAGTCGTTGAACCACTCGACGCCACCACCGGTACCGATCGGTTCGAGCCGATGTCGTGGGGCCTCGAATGTTGACAACGCCTCGGCGATCGCGGCCGGCGTCGCCAACCCGGTTTCGAGCACGAGCGCCGACGCCGCCAACGCGTTGGTGATGTCATGCGGCAGCCGGCGACGCATCACGCTGGTGTCGACGATCGGACCGTCGGGACCCATCAGCACACCGCCGGCCAGGTGATAGTCGGCTCCGCTGGCACCAAAGGTGCGACGACGCCCAGGGGCGCTGTCAAGGTGGCCCATCACGATCGGGTCATCGATGAATCCGATCGCCACGTCCGTGGGCGCCTGAAGACCAAAGATCCGCGCCTTGGCTGCCTGATAGGTGTCGATCGACTCGTGCCAGTTCAGATGGTCAGGCGCGAAGTTCAGCCACACCGCGGCATCCGCCCGGAATCGCTCGGTCCACGCCAAACGAAAGCTGGTGCACTCGACGACGAACGCGTCGAGGTCGCTGTCGAGAGCGTCGACGAGTGGCACATCGGTGTTGCCCAGCGCCTCAGAGCGAACACCGGCGGCCCTCAGGATCGCAACAGTCAGCTCGGTGGTCGTGGTCTTGCCGTCGGTGCCCGTGATCGCCAGGATCGGACGCGGACCGCCGATGCGCCGCTGTTCCCATCGATAGGCCAGCTCGATCTCACTCTGAACGGGAATGCCGGCAGCGCGGGCGGCGGCGATTACCACATGCCCCTCGGGCACGCCGGGCGCGGGTGACAACAGATCGAACTCAGCGACAAACTGCTCGAGCCCGTCTGGTAATGATGCGAGTGACACGCCCAGTTCGAGCGCCCGTTCGAGTTTGGTGTCGTCGGCAACATCGTCGGTGGCGACTACCTCGTAACCGTGACGCTGCAACGCTCGAACCGTTGAGATCCCGGTGATCGCGAGTCCGTGGACGAGTGCTCTCACGTCAGCCGACCACCCTCGTGTAGTCGGCGACGAAGATCGCCAGTGCACTGGCGACACAGATCGCTGAGATCAGCCAGAATCGGATAATCACCGTCGTCTCCGGCCATCCCGCCAACTCGAAATGATGATGAATCGGGGACATTCGGAACAGCCGCTTCTTGCGCCCAGATGCCTTGAACACACCCATCTGGATGGCTACCGAGCCGGCCTCCATCACATTGATGCCGCAGATCAGAATCAGCAACAAATGGGTATTCAGCGTCAATGCCAAGAATGCCAGCGCCGAGCCGATGCCGAGCGCTCCTACGTCGCCCATGAAGATCCGGGCGGGTGCCGCGTTCCACCAGAGGAATCCGAGGCAGGCGCCGGCAAAGCCGGCCGCCATCACGCCCATGTCGAGTGGGTTCACCACCGAGCCGTAAACCTCAGGATTTCGGAATGCCCAATAACCGATGATCATGAAAGCGCCGAAACCCATCAACGCCGAACCGCCGGCGAGGCCGTCGAGGCCATCGGTCACATTGACCGCATTGGTGGTCGCCCAGATGATCACCCCGGCCCATAACACCCAGACGAAGGCCGGAACATCGAACCCCAGATCGCCTGCACGAACGAACGTGATCGATTCGTCGACACCTGTCGTTCCGACCAGCCACCAGGCCAGGCCGAAGCTCATCAGCATCGTGATGTAGTTCTTCTGCTTCCAGAAAATCCCCCGATTGTGACCTTTACGAATCTTGATCCAGTCGTCTAGGAAGCCCATCGTCGACATGCCGAGCACGCCGACCCAAACGATCATTGCCTGATCGGAGAAAGCGATATCTCGAACGTGGGCGGCGGCCCACCCGATGAAGGCGGCAATCACGATCGCCAGACCACCCATCGTGGGCGTGCCCTGCTTGCTCATGTGGTGCTCTGGCCCGTGATCTTCCTTGCCAAGGATCGGTTGCCCGTGCCCGCGTGTGCGGAAGAAGATGATCAGAAACCGTGTTCCGAACAGCGAAATCAGCGTCGAGACAGCCCCAGCGATCAGCACGGCAATCATGTTTGATCCCCGATCGGAGTGCGAGCGGTCAGTTCGTCGAGTAGCTGGCGGGCGACCACACGATCGTCGAAGGCGCGTACTTCTTCGCCGATCGTCTGGGTCTTTTCGTGGCCTTTGCCGGCGATCACGACGACGTCTCCGGGGCGCGCCGCGCCCAACGCCATGGCGATCGCAGCGCGACGATCGATCTCGAGCATCACGGCGTCGCTGTAGCGGGCAGCGATCCCCGCTGCGGTGGCCTTGATGATCGCAGCCGGGTCTTCGTGGCGCGGATTGTCGCTGGTGATCACGACCATGTCGGCGTACTCCGCGGCGACGGCACCCATCAAGGGTCGCTTGTCTACATCGCGAGCGCCGCCGCACCCGAACACGGCGATGACGGCGGCTCGACCGGCGAGGGTTCGAGCCGAGGCGAGCAGTTCCTTCAAGCCATCGGGCGTGTGGGCATAGTCGACCACCACGGCGAACGTGTGCCGTTCGGGGTCGCTGACGAGTTCGAACCGGCCGGGGACAGGTGGACATTCCGCCAAACCTCTGATCGCCGCCTCGACGTCGATCCCGAGTACACACGAAACCGTCAACGCCGCCAACGAGTTCATCACGTTGAAGCGGCCACCGAGCGGAACAAAGACGCTGTGTCCACGCCAGGTGAACGAATGATGATCGACCCCGACCTCCACGTCGAGTGCATCATCCTGCGTGAAGCCGATCATCTCGACGGCTGCGACATCGGCGACGAGCCGACCGAAAGGATCATCGAGATTGACGACCCCTATTTCAGTCAGCTGCGGACTGAACAGCGAGGCCTTGGCACGAAAGTACGACTCCATCGACTCGTGCAGATCGAGGTGATCGCGACCGAGGTTGGTGAACACGCTGGCTTCAAACCGCGTGCCCGCCACCCGATGCAGAGCAAGGGCGTGAGAGGAGACCTCCATCACCACCGCGTCGACGCCTTCGTCAACGAACTCAGCCAAGCGGCGCTGCAGATCGGGGGCCTCAGGCGTGGTACGCGCTCCGGACAGCGTGCCGATCTGCCGCTGTTCATACCCGGCAGCCTGCAGGATCGAGCCGAGTAGGTGGGTGGTAGTGGTCTTGCCATTGGTGCCGGTGATCCCGACCATCCGTAGCTTGCCGGCGGGATGCCCGTGTATGGCAGCCGCGACGGGGCCCATCGCCCGTCGAACGTCCGAGATGACAATCTGCGGAACGTTGAGCGCCAGTCGCCGCTCGACGAGCAGCAGCTCGGCGCCCTGTTCGACGGCGTTCGCCGCATAGTCGTGTCCGTCGAACCGTGCCCCAGGTACACACGCAAATGCCGATCCGAGCCGGACCTGGCGTGAGTCATGAGTGAGGTCGAGCAGTGTTGCGCCGGCTGAACCGATCACCTCGATCAGCAGTTCTGGCGGCACCGCATCTGCCAGTTCCTGAACCGTGGCTGCCATGTTGATCACACGGCCGGACATGACGCCGAGTCGGGCGGGGGTTGAACACCGAGTTCTTGCACGATCGTCGGTGCCAGATCGGCGAACACGGGTGCTGCCGCTGTGCCACCGAAGCGGTTGATGTCGCCGGCCGGTGGTTCGTCGATCGACACCAACACGGTGATCTGGGGATCTTCAGCGGGAAAGAATCCGACGAAACTGGCGTAGTAGACGGGATCGCCGTCCTCGTTAAAATAGGTGCCATTGGGCTGTGCCTTCAGACCGGTGCCGGTCTTGCCGGCGACGCTGAAGTTCTTGATGCCATATTGGGCTCGCTTACCCGTTCCGTGCGGGTCGCACACGACGGCACGCATCAGCCTCTGAACTTCCTCGGCAACATCGGGCCTCAATACCTCGCGTGTTTCGGCAGCTGCGGCGGGGATGATCTCGCCGTCGGGCCCGACGGTCCCGAGCACGAGCCGGGGCGCCACATAGGTGCCGTCGTTGGCGATCGTATTGACGGCGGCTGCAAGCTGGATCGATGTGCTGGCCAGGCCCTGGCCATACGCCACGGTCACGCGCTCCGACCCCCACAGATCGCTCCAATGCTTGAGAATGCCGGTCGATTCACCTGGGAAGTCCAGTGCCGTCTTTTCGCCGAGTCCGAAATTGTGCATGTACTCCCAATGAATTTGACGGGCATTGTCCCAGTTTTCGTCGAGCGACTGCTGGACGTCGATCGTGCCGATGTTCGACGACTCGATCAGGATCCTCTCGACCGACATCTCGTCGTCCGGGTGCTCGTGCGAATCCTTGAGCAGGTCGTCGGCGTACTGCCGACGCCACGGCACGACGAACGTGGAGTTGGCGGTGACAGATCCCTGGTTGAGGCCTGCCGCGATCGTGATCACCTTTGCGACCGAGCCCGGCTCGTAGGCATTGACAGCGGCGAGATTTGCCGAGGTGACCTCGACGACGCCGTCCTTTTCGTCGCTGACCACCGACGCCATCGCGTAGACGTCACCCGACCTGGTGTCCATCACGATGATCGTGCCCGACTTGGCGCCGAGTTCGGTGACGCGAGCGACCAACGCATTCTCGGCCGCAAACTGGATTGACCGATCGATCGTCAACACGACATCGTCTCCAGGCGCTGGTACGACCGTCGTGCGCTCGGTACCTGGGATAGAACGGTTCTTCGGCGCGACTTCCTTGCTCATCTCGCCGGGCGTACCGGTGAGCGGCTCGTCGTACTGTTTCTCGAGGCCGGCGATACCGATGCCGTCGATGTCGGTTCGTCCGATGACGCTGAGCCCGACCGTTCCACCTGGCAGAATCCTGTGGTCCTCTTCGTCGACATTGACCCCCACCAGGTGCAGGTGCGCGATCTGTTCGCCGACTTCAAGCGGGACCTGACGCCGCACGTAAACAAATCCTCGATCTTTCGCCAACAGATCGTCGTAGAGGTCACGGGTCTCTCCATCGGTCAGGCCGAGGAACGATTGCATGAGCCGCGCTGTCCCCGCCGAGTCGGTGACGAGCTTGGGGTTGACGCTGATCGAGTAGGCCGGCACCGACAACGCCAACTCCTCACCATTGCGGTCGAAGATCGTGCCGCGGTCGGCGGCAAGTGGGGTTGTCCGGCTCCACTGCGCGGCACCGGCGCTGCGCAACGCCTCTCCCCCAGCCGACTGAATCTTGGCGACCTTGAACAGCACCGTTCCGAACACGACCAGCAGCAGCACGAGCACCATCTTGAGACGGACGGACGAAGTGCCCAGCCCAAGCATGTCGCGGCGCGGCGGAATGATGTGCGATTTCGCCAGCACTCGGCGTCGCGCCGTTGGCTGTCGCTCGGAGCGATGCCTACGTGACGACGTCTGTGAGGTATCACGGAAGGTCAGCTCACGTCGCTGACGCTGCGGCGCTTGACGCCGTGAGGTTGCTTTCGAGTTCGATGCGCGCTGTGCCGTGGTCTTGACGCCTAACGGCGCTGGGCGCCTGGCTGTCGAGCGAACCGAAGGGCGATTCGCGCTGGAACGATTGGTGCCCGAACGCGTCGCTTGCGCCCGTTTCACCTGCGGTGCTGATCGGCGAGCTGGGCGCGATGGTGGGGTGCGGCGGCTCATGGGGCTTCGGCGCTGACCGCTTTGACCAACCGGAACTGATCGAGTGGTTCGAGCCGGGCATTCGAACCCGGAATAATCTCATTGTGAAAGGGCATTTCGCCCGTGCGGGCAATCGTGACCGCCAAAACCATCGGATCGACGGGAAGAAACTCGCCCTCCGCGGCCGGATACATGCCGAGTTCGAGCGCGGCCGCAGAGAGGCGTGGTAACGACCGCAGCTCGGCGCGCTCGGACCGCAGCACATCGAAGTCTTCTTGCGCCTGCCGCACCGAGCGTTCGAACTGGTCGATCTCGAGCTGACGCTCGGCAATCCGGGTGTGCAGATAGACGGCGCCCATCATCACCACAGAGATCAATACGGTCAGCCCGATCGCGAATCGGGCGGCCCGACGTCGGCCAGGTACGACGGCCAGTTGACGCTTCCTGATTGGCGACCTCGACGGGGACGCGTGCCTGAGTGGAAATGCCATCAGCGCGTATTCGCTTTGGTCGGTTCGATCTTCTCGGCCACCCGGAAGAGGGCCGAAGCCGCACGCCGGTTGCTACTGCTCTCGTCGTGGCTCGGACGCTTGGGGACACCGCGCACGATCCGAACGGTTTGCACCGCGCCGCACACACACGGGAGTTCAGGTGGGCATTCACAACCACCAGTTTGCGCTTGACGAATCCGATCCTTGGCGATCCGATCCTCGCCCGAGTGGTAGGACAACACAGCCAAACGGCCGCCGGGCACGAGTGCATCAATGGCCGAATCGAGAGCGTTCGGCAGTGCGTCGAGTTCACCGTTGACCTCGATCCGAATCGCTTGGAAGGCGCGCTTTGCGGGGTGTCCCCCCGTGCGGCGCGCCGGTGCAGGGATGGCGCTGGTGACAACCTCGGCGAGTCGAGTCGTCGACTCGATCGGTCTGGCGGCAATGATCGCTTTGGCAATCCGTGAGGCGAACCGTTCGTCACCATACCTTCGAATAATGTTGGCCAACTGGCGCTCGGGATAACCGTTGACGACGTCGTCGGCAGACCACGGCGAAGCGGCATCCATCCGCATGTCCAGCGGGCCATCGTTGCGGTACGAGAATCCACGTTCGGGACGGTCGAGCTGCGGCGACGAGACGCCAAGGTCGAACAGCGCACCGCTCAGTTGTTCGATCGAATGCGCCGCCATCGCTTGATCGAGATCGTCAAACCTGCAGTGCTGTGTCATGACTCGATCGCCAAACCGGCCGAGCCTGGTGGTCGCCGCCGCCAGCGCGTCCGCGTCTCGATCGAGCCCGAGAACGCTCAGATCATCGCGTGAATCGAGAATCGCCTCGCTATGGCCGCCACCGCCGAGCGTGGCGTCGACGATCACACCTGCTGGCACCGATCGGAAGGTCTCGACGATCTCGTGCTTCATGACCGGTTCGTGGGAGAAGCTGGCGTCGCTCATGACCCGTCTCCGTCATTCCAGACGCGGCCGGGCTGCACGACTCCGTCCTCGCCGCGAATCGTGTGATAGCGCGATGGGCGCCATACCTCGAGTCGGGTCAGTGCACCGGCGATGATCGCCTGCGCTCCAGAGCGAATGCCCGCATGCTTGCGCGATCCCTCGTCGAGGGTGATCCGACCCTGCTTGTCGATCGCCGCCACGGACGAGCTGACACCGAACGCTCGCAACGCCGAGGCAGGCGATTCGCCAAGTCGCACCCGCTCCTCGAGTTGAGCGACCTCCTTGTCGAACTGTGCGAGTGAGGTGATCGATACAAAGCCGTCGGGGTGATTGCGGAGATAGCACTTGGCGGCGAGATCGTCACGAAAGTCAGCGGGCAACGCCAAGCGGCCGTTGCCGTCGACGCTGCGGTCGTACTCACCGACGAACACGTTCGTGCCAGTCCTTCCGAATCAAGCCCGCTCTCCTGCCTTCCCATCACGAGTCGTGTCGACACGTGATGTCGAGAACGGCGGGTGCGGCCTCGTGATCCGTAAGTATGGTCCATGCTCCTCACCAATATCAACCATTTCGACCCAATTACCCCCAATTACTCCCGAGCAGTCAACTGACGTTTCCGACTCGTAAGCATCTGAACACCGCCGCCCGAGGATCGAAGGCTGATCAGCGTTACATCAACAGCGCTGCCAGGGCCCGCGCCAGGGGCTCTGGTCGCAGCCCGGGCAAGACGACTGGCTCGACGATTTGCAGGTCAGGGAGATCACCGAGCAGCAGGTTGGCGATGCAGGCGGTCTGGGGCTCGCGATACACCATTCCTTGCATCCGCAGGCCATGTCGGGTGCGGCGTTGACTCAATCCGACGAGCTTGCGACCCCCTATCAACACTTCGCCAGGGCCGATCCCCGCGAAGCAGACAAGGTCGGACCACGCCGAGTCGAGCATCCCCCCGCGGTGCACCTCGAGTCCGGCCACGTGACCATCGTCGGCGAGCAACGGCCGCAGTGCGGCGAGCCAATGTTCACCAAGCCACACCATTGCTCCCCGGATGTCATCTGGAGCAAAACCGTGCGGCACGACAACATCGATCCACACGACGGCATGTGCCCTGACGATCACGGCGCCACCACCTGAGCGACGACGCGCCACATTCAGCCCGGCCGCCGATGCTGCAACAAGGTCGACTAGGTCGGGCGACTGACGCGAGCCGAGCACAAGCGCCGAATCGGTCGGGTCACACCACCACACCTGTGGGGCCGTGATCACGTCGGCACCGAACGGATCGAGAGCGTGCAGTTCGGCGACACTCCCCCGCTGATGAATGACCTCGACCACGCCGCAAAGCTACCGAGTCCGAGCAGCGCTGTCAGCTGGCGATCGGCAGATATCTCTTCCAGGTATCTGGCACCGACGTACCGCCGACGACGATCCAGGCAGTAGTCCTGGGAGCATGACACGCCCGCATCAACCGCATACCCGCCTCATCGGGCGTGCGGTCACGCTTTGCGCTATTGCATGAGCGGCAGGCCGCAGCCAGGTTGTCCCACACGTCGCGGCCTCCGCGCGAACGGGGAACGACATGGTCGATCGAATCGGCGTGATTTCCACAGTACTGGCAGCGGTGATTATCGCGAGCAAAGATGGCGCGGCGCGAAACGGGCGCAACGCGACGTCGTGGCACCCGCACCACGTACCTCAGCCTGATTACGGCCGGGCTTGCCAATGTGAGTGTGGCCGACCGCACGACTGCGTCGTCGGCTTCGACCAGGTCGGCCTTGCCGGCGATCACCAGGCAGATCGCCCGTCTCGCCGATACGACGCTGAGCGGCTCGTAGGTTGCGTTCAACACGAGAGACCGCCGCATTTCCGAGCAGCCGTTTCTTAACCCCACTCCCGACACCACATGAGATAGTTCACCACATCTTGCGGCACCGGCGCACGATCGGTTGCGCCGTATTGGGTCAGCATACGAAATCGCAGATAGTCACCAGGCGGCACCGGAAGGAAGGGACGCCGACGCCACCAACCAGGGGCCGAAGTTCGGCGAGCCTGACGCACGGCCGTGACCCACAATGACGGGTGACGGGCGACGGCGAGGGCAACATGGATCACTTGGGCCGAGGCTCCTTCGGTAACCCGCGCACCATCTCACCGATGATGTTGCGCTGGATCTGCGACGAACCGGCGCAGATCGTGCCGGCCCGGGCGTTCAGAAACGTGTCGACCCACGAGGCAGACGATTTCGGCGCGCCGCCATCGTCGATATCGAATGCCGAGGATGGGCGGCGACCCGACGGCGTCATTGCCCCGGCCCGAAACTCTCGACACCGAGTTCGGTGATGATCGTGTGGTACTCGCTCGAGTACAGCTCGGGCTGCATGCCGCCAGCCTAGTTATTCTGGTTACCGACGGGTAGATCGGCCTTCTCGGCGGTTCGCCCGGCCTCGGCGTGGCGAGCGATCGCGGCCGCAGCCACGAGCGGCCCGACTCGGCCGCTCTCTGTACCGCGCACACGTAGTGATCCGAGATGGTCAAGACCTGAGCGCTGATCGAGTTCCCTGGCGAGAGCATCGAAGAATGGGGCGCCGAACACCGACGGGACGACACCGCCAATCACGATGTCGGCCACATCGAGCATCGCCGCCATCGAGGCACATGCCCGCCCGACCATGATGCCGGTGCGCTCGATGATCGCCGGCGGGGTACGTCGTAGGTCACGCCCGGTGCTGGCCTCGATCCCTTTGGCACCCGCATATACGGTCAAGCAGCCGATCGCACCACATGCGCACTCGGTGCCGTCGGGCTCGACGATCAGATGACCGAACTGGCCGAGGTTGCCGGTCAGCCCTTCGGCGAGTTTGCCGTTAACCACCAGCGCCCCGTCGACATCGTCACCGAGCACGAGCGCAGCCATCTGCTGCTTGACCGGTGCCAGTTCGGAAGACTCGCCGCGCCACAATTCGGCGAGCGCTAAACCGCGGCCTGCGGTATCAAGATCGACGGGCAGGCCACTCACGTGCGCCAACTCGCGTCGAAGTGGGAAGTCGTGCCACAACGGCATCCCCACCGGCTTCATGGCCCCGGTCCCCCGGTCGATCGGCCCGGGACACGTAATCCCGACCGCAGCGGGCACGACATCGCTGGGATTCGCTGCCAATACGCGTCGCACAAGCTGAGTCAACGACGGCCAGACGTTGCGGGCCGGTGTCGTGAGCCGATCCCGCACGACGATCTCTCCGTCGGTGTCGACGATGCCGGCGATCATGCGGCTTGGGCCGAGGTCGATAGCAAGGTATCCGTGCGTCACGGGCAGGCACCGTACCTCGCCGTGCAGCGTGACCGCCGGGCACGCTGCGCGTTCAGCGTCTACTGTTCGTCAGCGTGACGGACACAGCTCAGGCAACCTCGACCTTTTCCACCCTTTTCGAAGGCATTGTCGACAACATCGCGACCGTTCTACACGGCAAGCGCGATTCGATCGAGTTTGCCGTGATGGCATTGCTGGCCGAGGGTCACCTGCTGATCGAGGATGTGCCGGGCGTCGGCAAGACCAGCCTTGCCAAAGCACTCGCCGGATCGATCCACTGCAGCTGGAAGCGGGTGCAGTTCACGCCCGACTTGTTGCCGACCGACCTCGTCGGCGTCAGCATCTACGAGCGTTCGACCGAGCAGTTTCGATTTACGCCGGGGCCGCTGTTCGCCAACATCGTGCTCGCCGACGAGATCAACCGGGCCTCACCAAAGACCCAGTCGGCCTTGTTGGAGGCGATGGAAGAACGCCAGGTCAGTGCCGACGGGATCACCCACCCGCTCGACCCACCGTTCATGGTGATCGCCACCCAGAACCCGGTCGAGCAAGAAGGAACGTACCGGCTGCCTGAGAGCCAGCTCGACCGGTTCCTGCTCAGGATCTCGCTGGGCTATCCAGGCCGCACGGCCGAGATCGCGATCCTCGACAATCAGGGGTCGTCGGACGCGCTGAGCGCTTTACAGCCGGTGGTGTCGATGCCCGAGGTGATGGGGATGATCGCGACGGTGAAGAGTGTGTATCTGGCGAGCGCCCTCAAGTCCTACATGGTCGATCTCTCCGAGGCCAGCCGCCGTCACCCGGCGATCGAACTTGGCCTGTCGCCCCGCGCCACGTTGCAGTTGTCATCGGCTGTTCGCGGATACGCCGCCGCTAAGGGCCGCGACTACGGAACCCCCGACGATGTCAAGACCGTCGCTCCGGCGGCGCTCGCCCATCGCCTCATGCTGCGGGCCGGCAGCAATGCTCGCACCACAGCAGAAGAGGCGATCCGTGAACTGCTGGCCGAGGTTCCTGTCCCGATTGCGAAGTGACCCGATGAGTAGCACTCGCTGATGCCCACGCGACAAGGTTGGACGGTGCTCGCCGGCGCGGTCGCGGCGTTCGCTACCGGGCGCCTTTTCGGCATCCTCGAGCTGTTCGTGATCGGCGCCGGGTTAACCGCCGCCGTGATCGTGGCAGTCGCCACGATCAGACTCCATCGGCCACATCTGGCAATCACGCGGTGGGCACACCCATCGGTACTAACGGTAGGAGACACCGGCCGCGTCGATCTACTGATCGAGAACCGCGGCAAGCTTCGCTCGCCGCGTGTCGATCTCACCGAACCGGTCGGCGCCAGTAACACCGCCCACATGGGGGTCGCCCCGCTGCGTCGAGGCGACCAGGTCACCGCCGGCTACCGCGTTCCCGCATTGCGTCGAGGGGTTCTGCTCGTGGGGCCGACCACGCTCCAACGTCGAGACATACTGGGTCTCGCTTACGACTCGAGAATCACAACGGGCGTCACAGAACTCACCGTCGCCCCGCAGACCTTCGAGATGCCAATGCCTTCGCTCGGACAGGGTGTGCTCGGTCGGCATCTGCTGGCGCTGTCGCAGCGCGTCGGCCCCGGCGAGTTCCACAGCCTTCGCGACTATGTGGTCGGTGACGAGCAGCGATCGATCCACTGGAAGGCATCGGCTCGATCCGAAGAGATCAAGGTCCGCCAGCACGAGGCACAGGGCGTCCGTCGGTGCATTGTCGTGCTCGACCGTGATGGTGACGCCTACCCCTCGCCCGTCACCGACATCGACGCCGACGTGTTCGAGCGGGCCGTCACCGCAGCCGGCAGCCTGGTGATCAGCGCCGACCGTGCTGGTCTCACGACCCGCTTCGTGAGCGGCGGCGGTATCGACCTACGCGGTCCCGACGTCGCTGCCCACGCCCTCAGAGTGCTTGCCACGATCGATGTCGGGCCGCCGCTCAGCGACGTCGATCGCGATCCAGGAGAGGGACTCGGTTTGGTAATTGTCGTCACGTCGTCACCCGCCAGCGACGCTTGGCGTCGCACAGGGGGCATCTCCGATCCGACCCTGACAAGGGTCGGGGTGTTCACAGCCGGAGCTCCCGCTACGCGGCTGTCGATCGATGCCTCCACGATCGCCTCGTTCCGTAGGGGTTGGCAACGGCTGGCCGGCAATCGTGGGCTGGTCAAAGAGTTGCTCGTCACCGGTGAGACCTCATGACCGGCGCCACCGAGGGTCAAGCATCGATCCAGCGTGATCTGGCAGCGACAGCGGCACTCACACTTTTTTCGGTCGTAGTTGCCTTCGGATTTGCCAGAGTGTTCGGCGGGTGGAGTTTCCTCGCCGACTTCACCGTTCTCGCACTTGTCGGGCACGGCTCATCATTCCTGATGCGTCGTGCCCGTTTGCCGGGATGGTTGTCGATCCCGTTGGTGGCCGCACTGATGCTTTGGGTGCTCGTCGTCCAGCAGTACAGCTCGACCTTGACGTGGTTCGTCCCACGCCAAACGACCTGGGACCAGGTCGACCTGGAGATCGGACTCGTTCGCGATCAATTCCAGACCGCCGTCGCTCCCGTGCTGTACGGAGCCGGCTGGGCGACATTGGCTGGATTCGCATTGGTGATCGTGATCGTGATGTCTGATTCGTTCGCCTTCCGGGCCGACGCGCGCGGCGAGGCACTCGTGCCGGGCGGAGTTCTGTTCGTCTTCATCGCAGCCCTCAGCAGCTCGCGCCTCCAGATCGCATCCACCGGCTTGTTGTTGGCAAGCGGGGTACTCGCAGTCATTGCCTTGCGCTCGATGCACGACCGACGCCTTCGGGTCGAGCTGACCGCACGTCGTGGCCCGGCCTCGCTGGCGATTCCCGCTGCACTCGCCACCGCCGTGGTGATCGCCGTACTGGCCGGTTTCGTCGGCCCCCGGCTGCCCGGCGCCATGGCCGAACCGCTGTACAACACAAAAGGACGGGGCGGCGGCGTCACCAATGTGGTCAGCCCTCTCGTCGATATCCGTTCTCGGCTCACGAATCGGGGCAATGAAGAGCTGTTTCGCGTCAACGCCGATGCGCCCGCCTATTGGCGTGCCACCACATTGCCGGAGTTCGATGGCACCACCTTCCGGCTCCCAACCCGTGCGCTCGAGCGGATCGAGGGTGACTTTGGCGATCAGAATCCATCCGGTCGGCAGATCCGCCAGCAAATCCAGGTGCTGTCGCTCGGCGGCCAGCTCGTTCCAGCTGCGGCCGATCCGTTCCAGGCCGAAGGCCGTTCAGGCGGTCAACGAATCGAACTTCGACTCAATCGTGAGACAAACACGCTCGTCACCCCTGACGAAATCGTCGCCGGCGACCTGTTCACCGTGGTGTCATCGGCACCGCAGTTGTCGGCCGATGTGCTGCGTAACGCGACCTCATCGTCACCCCCGGATTCGATCTTCGTCGAACTTCCCGACAACCTCCCCGCCGTGGTCAGAGAACTCGCCGCTGAAGTGACGGCCGGATTCGGCAGCAGCTACGAGGCGGCGGTCGCATTGCAAGACTGGTTCCGCAACGATTTCGAGTACAGCCTCGAGGTGCAATCGGGGCATGGTTCGAACGCGATCGAGAGCTTTCTCAACGAACGGGTCGGCTATTGCGAGCAGTTTGCCGCCACGTTCGCGACAATGACACGCACGCTCGGTATCCCGTCTCGGGTGGCCGTCGGGTTTACGCCCGGAACCCTCAACGAAGAGGGTTGGTACAGCGTGTTGGGCAAGAACGCCCACGCCTGGCCCGAGCTGTGGTTCGACGGGATTGGCTGGGTCGCCTTCGAACCAACGCCAGGACGCGGCGCCCCCGGTGCCCAGGACTACACCAACGTGTTGGCCGAACAGGACGAGACGGCACAAGCTATCCCTAACGGACAGATCGATCAGAGCGCACCCGTACAACCAATCACCCCGTCGACTGTGGTGCCGTCACTCACCACGTTGCCAAACGCCGGCCCCGGTGGCGCTCCACAGTTCGACGACCCGGCCTCCACTTTCGGTGACGGGCTGGGCACACCAATCGACGACGCGACGTCCGACAATTCCAACGCACCACAGATCGTGCTGGCTGTCCTCGCCCTGCTGGCGGCGCTACTGGCGGTGCCATGGACTATTCGCCAGGTCCGGTCACGTTCGTTGCGGACAGGCGGGCCGAGCGAGCGAGTACAGCTGGCGTGGATCAGGGCGCGCACCGCAGCCCAGCAGGCCGGAGTCGCCGGCCGCGATTCGATGACGTCGCGCGAGTGGGCGTCAGCGACTGCCAACCAGCTTCCTGTCGCGGCGCGGCCGATGCGCTCGCTAGCCGACATGGTCGACAGAGTGACGTACTCGCCGCCCGGCAGCGTCGATCTCCAACGCACAGGCACATTCGGGGCCACGGTCAGCCACGATTGCGAGTTGTGGTCCGATCAGGTCAATCGGATCGCGGTCGACACGCTGACAACCTCGCAACGAATCAAGCGCTACTTCACGACCTGGAGCTGAGACAGCCCGATTACTCGGGGCGACGTGGGCGGCCGGCGCCGGCGAGCCACGCATTGATCGGCAGATTGCTCAGCTTTTCGCGCCCGATCACCCGAAGTTCGGCCTCGAGTAGCACCGCCAACGCCAATACGCCGATGAACGCCGCGAACGCCACCCAGAAGCTGATCGCCAAACCGGCGACGGTGACGACGAGACCGATCGCCAGCCCGATGCTGAGCATCGTGAGGCGGCGACGCGACACGCGCACCCCGCGCTCGGAGAACGACGGATCCTGTTTGAGCTCGTGCTCGATCTGGCGGAGTATCCGCTGCTCATCGTCTGATAGTGGCATGCACTACGCATCATCGCACGTTCAAGGTGAATCCTCAACGCGCTCGCCCGGTTTCATCGGTGCGTTCCTGGTCGGGGCCCCATTGCTGGGAACCCTTGCGAACCAGCCGGAGCCCCTTGGATGTGACCGAACTGGCCGGGCCGATCGCTGCCGAGCCGAACCGTTCCCTGATCTCGTCGATCGCAGCTGCCGATCTGATCGGCTCGTCGGCGCTCCCTGGCGCATCGAGCAGGCTGAGTTGTTGGGCGCGTTCGCCGAATTTGCTGGTCGACACGCCGAGCAGGCGCACCCCGACCGATACGTCGAGTGCACGCAACAGGGGTCGCAGTTCGGCGACCAGCTCCGGGCCGGTGTCGACCGCCGACACCAACGTTATCGAACGGGTCACGGTGTCGAACCCGGCGAATCGAACCTTGAGCGTCAGCGTGCGGGCCGACGTCCCGTGGCGCCTGAGCCGCGATGACACGGCATCGGACAATCGCACCAGTTCGCGTTCCAGATCGGCCAGCACAGTGACGTCCTGAGGGTAGGTCTCCTCGTGACCGATCGATTTTGCCTCGCGGATGACCTCGACGGGCCGATCATCGAGCCCGTTCGCCAAGGCCAGCAGGTGCACTCCGCTCGCCTTCCCCAGGCTGGTGACGACCGTCGGCTCGTCGAGGCGAGCAAGGTCGCCCACGGTGTAAACACCGAGCCGTTCAAGCTTCTCCAACGTCTTGGGACCGACACCCCACAGCTTGGACACCGAGAGCGGATGCAAGAACTCGAGGATTTTGTCTGGCAGCACCTCGACGACACCCGGCCCCGGCAGCACACGTTCGGGAGTCGCCGTCGGCTTGGCCTCGACCGAGGCGAGCTTGGCGAGGAACTTGTTCGGGGCGACACCGACCGAGCAGCCAAGGCGGAGTTCGTCGCGGACGTCCCTGCGGATCGTCGCCGCGATCTGGACGCCCTCGCCGAACAGTCGCGTGGCGCCGCTGACGTCGAGGAATGCCTCGTCGAGCGAGAGCGGTTCGATCAGCGGCGTATAGCGCTGGAGGATCTCATGGACCTGCTCACTGACCTCGGTGTACAGGTCGTAGCTGCCTGGAAGGAACACGGCGTGCGGGCAGCGTCGACGAGCCACCGCCGAAGGCAGCGCCGAGAACACCCCGTACCGACGCGCCTCGTACGAGGCAGCCGCAACAACACCGCGCGGGCCGGTCCCGCCCACAACGACGGGTTGCCCGACCAGATCCGGCCGCCGCCGCAATTCGACCGACACGAAAAACGCATCCATGTCCACGTGAAGGATCACGCGTCGGGCCGGGGCACTCATCAGGTCAACCGTATCCGGGCGTGGCGGCACCGGCTGCCAGCCGGTCTGCCGGTCCGATCCAGTTGCTCTCACCTGGCTCTCACCTGGCTCTCACCTGGGTCGTCGACCATTGCTGGATGGATGATCGACAACAGGCTGCCTGGATGCATCGGAGGGCCGGGTTCGGGCTGCATCCCGACCAGGTCACCGAGGCGACCGCTCGCGGCGGGGCACAGGAGTTGGTACACCTGACCACACCTGCGACTCCCGAGGACCCGTGGGCGCGGGTCGACCTCGACCCAGAGCAGGGAGGCCGTCGAGCCGCGATCGCGGGATGGCTCAGGCATCTGATCGACACCACGACGCCGTTCGCCGACCGTCGGGCCTGGATGCTGCACGGCTGGCTCGTCTCTTCGATGGCCAAGGTCAACCGCCCCGAACTGATGGTCGAGCAGATTCGGCTGTTCCAAGTGACCGGTGGCGACAACTACCCCGACCTGTTGCGGGCGATCACGGTCGATCGGGCGATGCTGGCCTACCTCGACGGGCGCACGTCCACGGCGAAAGCGCCGAACGAGAACTACGGACGTGAGTTGCTCGAGCTGTTCTCGCTCGGCATCGGCAACTACGACGAAGACGACGTTCAGGCCGCAGCCCGCGCCCTGACCGGTTGGGTCGTCGGGCGCGACCAAGGTGCCGCCAGATTCGTACCGTCGCGTCACGATCCCGAGCCCCAGACACTGCTCGGCGAGGTCGGGGTCGACGATGTCGACTCGGTGATCTCGGTGATCACTGCCCAACCGGCCCACGCCGAGTTCGTGGCGCGACGTGTGGTGAGCGAGTACCTGGGCGATGAAACGGTGCTGGCCGACGCTGTCGCCGAGTTGGCTGATACCTACAGGAACGGCGGGATGCAGCTCGACTCGGTGATCGCTCGCGCGCTCGAGATCGGTCTTGACGGCTTCACGACACCGATCGTGCTGGCCCCGGTGCCGTGGTTCGTGATCGCCGCCCGCACGACCGGCGCCCTGAGCACGGTCAGCTCGGCGCGGATCGCGCGATCGATGACCGACGGCTTTGCCGACATGGGTCAGCTTCCGCTCGTGCCACCCAGCGTCGCCGGATGGCAGGCCGGTGAGGCGTGGCTCACCGCAAGTTCGTTGATCGCCCGCGCCAACGTCGCCGCTGCGCTGGCTGCCGCGACCCCCGCCGATCAGCCGATTCGGGTGGCGATCGAGAACGGCGACCTCGATCTCGTCGCCCAACAACTCGGCCTGGCCGAGCCGTTCACGCCAGCCACGACGAGCGCGTTGAACGCACAGTCCGACCCCGTCAACCGACTGACGCTCGCCTTGGTGAGCCCGGAGAACCTCCTCGCATGAACATGATCTCACGCCGACGATTCCTCACGCTGTCCAGCGGGCTGGTGGTGGCCGGCTGCACGAACAGCTCGGGTGGCGCGCCCTCGGATGGCGCACCGACGACCGCTGCTGACCCGAACCCTGCCTCCACCACGACTGCGGCGACCACCAACGCCACAACCACAACCATGCCGTCGGCCGTCACGACGATCGCGACGCCCTCGGGCCTGGTACCCGACGACCGGGTGTTGGTGATGGTCGAGTTGGCCGGCGGCAACGACGCCATCAACACCTTGGCGCCTCTCGTCGAGTCGTACCGCAGCCTGCGCCCGACCCTGGCCCTCGCCGAATCGGACCTGATCACATCGGCGATGTTGCCGGGCCATGGGCTGCACCCCTCATTGGCGCCACTCCTGCCCTCGCTGGAAGGCGGGCGGCTGGCGGTGTTGGCCGGTATCGGGTTCTCGAATCCCAACCGATCACACTTCGTTTCGACGGACCGATGGATGCGAGCGGACCGGATGGATCAGCAGTTCGGTTGGCTCGGCCGGTGGCTCGACCAGCTGCCGGATGACCCCTCCGCGCTCGGCGCGACCGCGCTGGGGAGCAACGGACAGATGCTGCTCGGCACCGCCCGGTACGGCACCGTGATCGATGGAGTTGATTCGTTCGCCTATCCGGCCGGGATCGGAAACGCCTCGATCCGGGCGCTCACCGAACCGATCGCCGATGAACCACTGCTGGCGGCCGCCCAACGAGCGTTCCTCGCTTCGATCGGCGCGATCGAGGAGTTCGACCCGATCGCCGACGCCCTGCGAGCACGCCTCCCCGAACCGGGCGCCGACGACGTCACTGCGCCGCGCGGCACGTTCTCGACAGGTCTCGCAGTCGCCGCCCAGCTCATCATCAGTGATGTCGGAACCAGAGTCGTCACTGTGACCGGGGGTGGTTTCGACACCCACAGCGAGCAACTCGGTACACACGCCGACCTCTTGGCCGATCTGGCGGTCGGTCTGGACGCCTTCTGGCAGGTGATCGACGAGGCCGGCATGAGCGATCGGGTGCTGCTCGTCACTCACAGCGAGTTCGGTCGCCGAGTCGTCGAGAATGCCAGCGGCGGCTGTGACCACGGCGCAGGCGGAGTCACGTTCGTGATGGGCGACAACATCCAACCGGGGCTACACGGAACGATCGACCTGACCGATCTGCTCGACGGTGACTTGCGGCCCGCGATCGATCCCGGCAACGTGTTTACGACCTGCCTCGATTGGCTCGGAGGTGATGTCGAAGCAGTCCTCGGGCAGCGCTCCGACGATCTGCGGTTGCTCGCCTGAACACGACTGGACAATGCCAGGCTGTGACCTGGCGGGCCTCACACATCGGTCGCCCAACACGGCTGGGTAGCCTGCTGGGCGATGCCGAGCGCGAACGGTGGTTCCTCGTGGGACCGCGACACCCTTCCCGAGGGCGACGAGAAGAAACAGGCAGTTCGCGAGATGTTCGATGCGATTGCACCGCGCTACGACCTGGTCAACCGGATCATGACGTTCCGGCTCGACGTGCGGTGGCGCCGCAAGACTGTTCGCGACCTCGGGCTGCTTGCCGGCTCGACCGTGCTCGACCTGGCATCGGGAACCGGTGACCTGTGCATCGATCTCCGTCGGGCCCACCTGACGCCAATCTCGATAGACCTGTCGTACGGCATGTTGGCAGCCGACCGATCCGGCGCTCCCCGCAGTCAGGCCGACATCCTGCGGCTCCCCGTTCGCGACCGTTCGGTCGACGGGGTCACGTGCGGGTTCGCCCTGCGTAACCTGCTCGAACTCCCTGTGTTCTTCGACGAGTTGGCACGTGTCGTCCGGCCGGGCGGCCGGATCGCGCTGCTCGACGTGGGGATCCCCAAGAACCGAGTGATCCGGTTCGGCAACAACATCTACTTCGGCAAGGTGGTCCCGAGAATAGGTGCCCTGCTCAGTGACGGTGCTGCATACCGCTACCTGCCCAAGAGCGTGGCCTACCTGCCGGAACCCGACGAGATGATCGCCATGCTGCGTCGAGCAGGATTCAGCGACGCCAGCCATCACCTGCTCTCGGGTGGTCTCACCCAACAGCTGCTCGCGACGCGAGACTGACCGCACGATGAAGGCGATCACCACGAAGCTCGATGTCGACGTCGACCTCAACGACATCGCGCGCGGTGACGGCTACCTGTTCGTTCGCGAGGGCGTCGGATTCGCAGGGCGCGGTATCGCCGCACGGGTCCCCGTCGACCGCGCTGTCGAGTTCCTGGCGGCGATCGAGCACGACGATCGGGTCGGCAGCACGAACGGGCCGATCGCGATCGGCACGATCCCGTTCCTGCCCGGCTCGCCGGCCGAACTGATCGTGCCGCAGGTCATCGTCGGCAAGGACGCCGATGGACGCCAGTGGCTGACCCGCATCGACGATGCCGAGCTAGAGCTGGATTCGACGGGCGGTCCGGTGCCGGCGGCAGCATCATTTTCGATTCGCCCAGGGGTCGATATTGCCCACTACCTGGCAGCGGTTGCAGCAGCTCGACAAGCGGTCCGCGATGGCCGCCTCCACAAGGCGGTCATCGCCCGACCGATCCAGGTCACCTCGGAACGAGCGATCGACGTGCACGCTGTGTTGCGCCGACTGAAGGCCACCTTCGCCACCAGCTACCGGTTCTCGATCGAGGGCATGATCGGCGCCTCGCCCGAGCTGCTGGTGGCCGTGGAGGGCGACATCGTCAGCGCCCACCCGCTGGCCGGCACCACACCCACCACAGGCGACCCGGAGACGGACGCTCGCCTGGCAGCCGAGTTGCAGACCAGCCCCAAGAACCAGATCGAGCACAAAGCGGCGATCGAGATGGTGCGCGACACGCTGCTCCCCTATTGCAGCTACCTCGACTGGGCCCCGGAGCCGTCGATCGTGAAGGTCGCCAACGTGCAGCATCTCGGATCGCAGGCCGAGGGCATGCTTTCGAAGCCGACACCGACGGTGATCGAGCTGGTGCGAGCGCTGCAGCCGACTCCCGCCGTCGGCGGGTATCCGCGCGATGCGGCGATCGAACTGATCCTCGAGGTGGAGGGATTCGAACGCGGCCTTTACGGGGGTGCCGTCGGTTGGGTCGACGCCAAGGGCGATGGCCGGTGGGCCGTTTCACTGCGATGCGCCGAGTTGAGCGATGATCGTCACTCGGCGCGGCTGGTGGCTGGCGGTGGGATCGTGGCCGACAGCGACCCGCTGTCGGAGTTGGCCGAGACCCAGGCCAAGTTCCAAGCCATGCTCAGCGCCATCGTCCGCCCCTGAGCGTTACCAAACGTGCCAGCTTGGGCTATGGCACCTGAGGTAACGCTTTGGTCATCGCTGAACGGCGGCGACGGCGGCGTTGAGTAGATCGTGGTGATGCACGTTCTCGGCGCGGTCGGTGACGACACGGGTCACGCTCGGCCCCCTGGCTTGCACCGCAACCGCAAGTTCCTGCAGCGTCGACACGGTTCGTACGGCGACTCCGTGAGCTGCCGCCAGCGCCTCGATGTCGGTGCCGTGCGGCGTGCCGAACAGTTGCTCGAAACGCTCGGAGGTGAGCGCCGTCGCCTGCGGAAGGAAGCTGAAGATACCCCCGCCGTCGTTGTCGATCACGACGATCCGAAGGTCGACTGCTCGCGCCGGCAGACCAAGCAGCGCGTTGCTGTCGTGAGCGAAGGCGATATCGCCCAGCAGCACTGTCGTCGGCCGGCCCGACAACGCCCGACCCAGAGCGGTTGACATGACACCGTCGATGCCGTTCGCCCCACGGTTGGAGTGTGCCCTGGCGGCCGCCCCACCGAACCATTCCAAGTCGCGCACCGGCATCGACGACGCCACGACCAGTTCGACATCGTCAGCGAGCGAGCCGGCGATCGTGCGGGCGACACCGGGCTCGCTGAGCGGCATCTCGGCAAGCGCCGTGTCGATCGCAGTTTCGGCCAGCGTGTTGGCGTGTCGCCAACGGGCGAGCCACGGCGTGCCGGGCGCCCCCGACAGCGTGGCCAGGTCGGCGATCGAGCAGAACACGGCGACGTTGCGTTCGGGGTCGATCACGCCAGGCCCGCCGACCTGCAGCACCGGCGCGCCGCTAGCGGTGATCCACTGTGACAACACCTTCGATGCTGGTGCCCTGCCGAACCGCACAACGACTTCCGGGGCGTGGGCCTGAGCGAAGTCGGCGTGACGCAGCAATGAGTCGAACGCCGTGACCGACTGCTCGAACGAACGACACCCTGAACTCGGGTCGGCCAGCACGGGCCAGCCCAACCGAGCCGCCAGCACAGCGATCTCGTCGGCCGGAACTTCGTGTCGCCCGCCGGCCACGATGATTCCCCGTTGTTGGTCGAATCGAGCGTCGACCGGCCGATTCGCAGCGATGCCGCGCGGCACGGGCAATCGCGGCCCGATCGGCTCGGGCAACGTGTCAGCGACGCCGACCAACGGCTCGCGGAACGGAAGATTGAGATGAACAGGACCCGCCTCTGCGCTGGAGAACACCCGCTGGGCCAGCGGTCGCCAAGACGACGGGTCAGCCTCGTCGGGAACGCGCGCATCGTGGAACCAGCGCACCGATGCGCGATACAGGTCGAGTTGATCGATTGTTTGAGGTGAGCCGATCCCGCGCAACTCGGGAGGGCGATCGGCGGTCGCCACGATCATCGGAACATTGCTGAGACCGGCTTCGACAACGGCCGGGTGAAAGTTGACCGCAGCCGTGCCGCTGGTGCACAGCAAGACCGCCGGGACGCGATCGAGACCCAACCCGAGGGCGACGAATGCGGCGACTCGCTCGTCGTGCACGATGTGCAGCGCCAGTTCGACACGTGCCGCAAGGGCGATCGCCATCGGCGTGCTGCGCGAACCAGGGGCCGCCACGGCGTGCCGGACGCCGCAGCGAATCCACTCATCGACGAGCGTCGCGCAGGCCGTGGCGTTGGCGTTGCCGACCGGGTTTCCGGCGGTTGCCCCGGCTGATGATGGCGCGCCCACAGTCATGCACTCAGACGATAGGACGCCTAGGGTCTGACCGCATGAACGCTCCCGCGATTCAGGTCGAGATCTGGTCGGACATCGTCTGCCCATGGTGCTACATCGGCAAACGCCGATTCGAGCGCGCCGTCGACCAACTAGACGGCGAGATCCAGTTCGACATCGTCTACCGACCGTATCAACTCGACCCGACGGCGTCGCCCGGCACGTCGCAACCCGTGTTCGATGCCTATGTCCGCAAGTTTGGTGGCCCCCAACAGGCAACGGCGATCATCTCACGGGTCACTGCGGCGGCGGCCGAAGACGGTCTCGCTTTCCGCATGGACCGCGCCCTGCGCGCCAACACGCTGCTCGCCCACCGTTTGTTGTGGCTGGCCGAGCAACCCGACTCGCCGGTGCCACAAGTGGTGCTCAAAGAACGCCTTCTGCAGGCCTACTTCATCGACGGATTGAACATCGGCGATCCCGATGTGCTGGCCGACTGCGCCGCTGAGGTCGGGTTCGACCGGGCCGACGCGATCGAGTTGCTCGAGTCCGACCTGGGCCGCAACGAGGTCGCCGCTTACCTCGAGCAGGCTGCCGAGAACGGCATCAGCGCCGTGCCTACCTATGTGATCAACGGTCAGTGGGCGATTCCGGGTGCCCAAGACACCGAGACCTTCGTCACTGTCTTTCGACGCCTGAACGAGAAGCTGATCGCCGAAGCAATCGAGTCGGCGGCCGTAGCCACGCTTTCCACCGACGCGTTTTCCACCGACGATGTCTGCACCGACGATGTCTGCGACATCTGAGCCTGCCCGGCGCGGCGCTGCTCGTCCTCACGCCACGTCGACGGATCGCCTGGTCTTCCTGCACGGGTTCACGCAGACTCATCACCACTGGCATCACTGCGCCGGCCTGATCGCTGCCCGCCGGCCGCACCCTCCATCGCTCGCCTTCGTCGACCTTCCGGGCCACGGGCTGAGCAGCGACGACCGGACCGGGATCACAGGATTGGCGCGGCCGCTCGTGGAACTCGGTGGGCCTGGTACATATATCGGCTATTCGATGGGCGGCCGCTGTGGGTTGACGGCAGCAACGGCCAACTCGGGAATCGTGCAGCGGCTGGTGCTGATCGGCGCCACGCCGGGTATCGAAGATGACGCCGAACGTGCGCACCGACGTCACCTCGACGTACAACGAGCCGACCGGGTCGAGCAAATCGGGGTCGCCGCCTTCCTCGACGAATGGTTGGCCGCTCCCCTGTTTGCGCATCTCGCCGCCGACCGGCAAGGCCTCGAGCATCGCCTCCGCAACACCGCCACCGGGCTGGCGCACAGCCTGCGGTCGTGTGGTACCGGCAACCAGGGGTCACTTTGGCAACACCTCGATCGCATCACGATTCCGGTGCTCGTGATCGCCGGCGAACTGGACGCCAAGTTCAGCCAGATCGGGCAGCGGATGGTCGAGATGCTTCCAAATGCCACGTTTGCTTTGATTGCCGATGCCGGCCACGCCGCCCACGCCGAACGACCAGATGCCACCGCCGATGTAATCGCCGACTGGCTGGCGGCCACCGACGACCACGTCAGCCCACAGCGAGCCCGACACTGAAGAGCAGGCCGTACAACAGTTGCGTCTTGCCGGTCGCTCCGAGGACCGGGATCAAGTCGCGGCCTGTCGCTCCACGAAGCACTCTGCGGATCGGCTCGATGGCCGCAACCAGGGCGAGGATCGCCAGCAGCGACCAGCGTCGCTCGAAACCGCACGCCACCGCCGCTACGACCGCCCCGACCACCAACCCGGCGTACAACACCCGGGTGCGACGGTCTCCGAGACGAACCGCCAGCGTGCGCTTGCCGACCTCGCGGTCGGTCGGGATATCACGGAGATTGTTGATCACCAGCAGCGCACAGGCCAAAAGACCGACGCCAGTCGCGGCCAGCCATGTGATTCCGGGGATCTCCTCGATCGCGACATAGGTCGTGCCGGTCGTTGCGACGAGCCCGAAGAACACAAAGACGAACAGCTCTCCGAGCCCGAGGTAGCCGTACGGCTTCGGTCCGCCCGTATAACCCCACGCGGCGAGGATCGCTACGGCGCCAACGACGACCAGCCACCATGTCGTGGCGATCGCCAGCACAAGTCCCACCGCGGCGGCAGCCAGCAGGACAGCCAACGCCGCACGCTTGACGGCACCGGCCGATGCAGTTCCGGTGGCGACCAACCGCATCGGTCCGACCCGCACATCGTCGGTGCCTTTCACGCCGTCGCTGTAGTCGTTCGCGTAGTTGACCCCGATCTGCAGCAGCAGCGACACGACCAGTGCGCCACCAACGCGCCACCAGACGACGCCGTCGCCGAACGACGCGCCGGCACCAGCCGCGCAGGCGGCGCCCACGGCGACCGGCACAACGGCCGCCGGCAGCGTGCGCGG
>CALFRK010000126.1 GCA_937919625.1 uncultured Ilumatobacter sp. | reverse complement strand
CGGGTTGGTGCCTGGCACCAAACCGAACACCTTTCGGTTACTGGACGGGGAGTTGGAGGGTGGTGATCGTTTCGCCGTCGGGCGAATACACCAACACCAGCACGGTGCTGTCTGCGATTACGTCGACGGTGAACTGCAACGCCTCTGTTTGATCACAGTCGTCGGGCGAGAACCATGGGTGCAGCGAGATTGTCACCGGGCCGGGGGGCAGCTCGAGCTGCACGTCTTGCGTTCCTCCGAGCACACTGGCCTGGAATCCCTGGTCTTCGATCCGCTGATGGGCGCACTCGGCCGAGCCGTTTCCGACATAGAACGAACTCCCTCCGAGCGCCGACGTGAGCGTCTCGTCGAACGACCGCGTGTTGGGCGCGTAAAGAAACACCAGGCCCGAGCCAGGGCGCGGCAAATCGGTTGCCAAGCCGGTCTCGGCTGACGTCTTCTCCCAGATATTTGGTGCCCACACTGCTCCGTCGGGGTCGTCGTTGGTGAAGATCATGGTCACCTGATCATCGGCGTCAGCATTGAACATGCCGGCCAACTCGTCACCGTCGGGCCCGGCGCCCGCACCTACCACCACAATGCTGTAGCCCGGCGGGGCCGAGAAGTACTTGGAGGCCTGTCCGAAGGCGAGATTCTCTACCAGCAGGATCGGGCCATGTGTGAACGTGCGGCGACCCCACACATCGACCACCCGAACGTCACCGTCTGTGCCGACCCACAGGTTCACCACCCGGTTGGCGCCGTCGTACTCGGACGGATCGGGTGCCGGCAGCTCGGCGACGTCTGGCTCGACCTCGGTCGTGGACTCGGTGGCTTCGGGCGCTTGCGTGACCGATGCAACCTGCTGGCGTGCGTTGTCGAGCACCGGCGACTGCGTGGCGACGTCGTCGCCACCACCACAGGCGCTCAGCGCTGCAACGACAACTGCTATGGCTGCTGCAACAGCTGAACGAGCGAACTGGTGTCCCAACGGGTTCCTCCTCGTTCGACGATCTGTTTGTAGAATTGATCGACGAGCGCCGTGACCGGCAGGCGCGCCCCCAGTCGGTCTGCCTCGGCCAAACAGATGCCGAGGTCTTTGCGCATCCACTCGACGGCGAACCCGAACTCGAACTCGCCGGCCGCCATCGTGCGGGCACGGTTCTCCATCTGCCAGCTGCCGGCCGCTCCCTTCGAGATCGTCTCGATCACCTCGTCGACATCGAGTCCTGCCTTTTGGGCGAACGCCACACCCTCGGCCAAACCCTGTAGCAGACCGGCAATACAGATCTGATTCACCATCTTGGTCGTCTGCCCGGCGCCGGCCGGACCCAGCCGACGGCACTCGCGGGCATAGGCCATGATCACCGATCGGGCGGCGTCGAACACCTCGGCGTCGTCGCTGCCACACATCACCGTCAGCTGGCCGTTCTCGGCTCCTGCCTGACCACCCGAGACGGGCGCATCGACGAACCCGACACCGCGTTCGGCGCACGCCGCCGCCAGTTCACGAGCGACGTCGGCCGAGGCGGTGGTGTGGTCGACGAGGATCGTTCCGGCTGCCATCGCGGGAATCGCTCCATGGGCCCCCAGCGCCACCTCGCGAACGTCGTGGTCGTTACCGACACACATCATCACGAACTCGGCGCCCTCGACCGCCTCGGCCGGGGTCGGCGAGGCCTGATGGCCGTGACGCGCCACCCATTCGAGTGACTTCGCCGCAGTGCGATTGTAGACGGTGACGGAGTGGTCAGCGGAGACGAGATGGCCCGCCATCGGGCCTCCCATCACGCCGAGACCGAGGAACGCAACACGAGACATGCCTCGATTCTCGCAGGTCGCCGGAAGCTGCATGACATCGCCACCTCAGTTCAGCACACCCTCGGCGAACGTGGCCGTACGGCGCCTGAACGGTTCGAAAGTCAATGCGGCGATGCGCCTGGTGATCAGGTCGCGATCAGCCGGACGAAACATTCACAGCGGCGCGCTGCGCACCTGCCGGTGCAGCCCGAACCAACGCCGCCCGGCGGGCGGCGAGGATTAGTACGATCGTGAGGAATGCCACGATGTTGATCGATGCCAGCGCCGCGACGCGGAACACCTGGTTCGACTTGTCCGTGCCGGCAACCACCCCGTGGTATGTGCCCATGGCGTACAGCGGCAGGCTCAGGCGGTGCACGGCGCGCCACAGCTTCCGTGGGAGAAACTTCATCGCCAGCGAGGTCAGCTCGACCGCAACGAGGAGGTAGACAGAGACGATGCCCCATGCGACCGGGCCAGGCTTCCATTCACTCGCCATCGGCACGAACAACTCGCGCCAGCCGAACTCAACATAGGAGTCCGCCCACAACCCGAGCAGATGGATCGCTGTGAACGTCACAGCCAAGCCGCCGAGGAAACGATGCAGGTCCAGCAACCAGGACGGCGTCGATGCTTTCGCGACTGCCTTGGTCGAGATGAAGAGCCCCCAGCACACCGACAGCGTCAGCAGCGCCCAGGCGATGATCCCAGAAGACCGTGACACGAACCACCACACCTGCGAACTCATCGGAGAACCTCCACTGTGGTCGCGGTCGGTCGGTCGGATGCGACCGACACGAGGGTTCCGTTCCGATCGAGCACAATACCGGAACAGCCGAACTGTTTCATGACGATCGGCGCTTGGCGCGACCCTGCGAGTACGGCAACTTTGGCGACGACTTCGGCCCACCACAGCTCTGACGACGTCGTCGTGACCGATAGCACATCCGTCTCGCTGGGCTGTCCGGTCGATGGATCGATGAGATGGTGCATCTGCCGATCACCGACCGTCCAGCGGTGCCCAAGCACGCTGCTCGTCGCGATCGCGCCCTCAGCCAACTCGAGTCTGGTCAGGATCCCGACGCGGTCGCGGGGGTCTTGCACGTCGACGAGCCATGGCTCCTCGGTCCAGTTGTCGCCCCACACTCGCACATCACCGCCCAGTTCGATCTGCGCCGCACGAGCACCGAGCGACCTCAGGTGATCGACTACAAGGTCGGCAGCTAGCCCCTTGCCGATCCCACCGGGATCGAAGCGACTCCCTGCTGGAAGCCGCACGCCGGAGACTTCCAT
>CALFRK010000125.1 GCA_937919625.1 uncultured Ilumatobacter sp. | reverse complement strand
TCGAGCCTGAGTACGACGATCCCTGCCAACACGATCGCTGGCGTCACGCGTCGGGTGATCGATTCGTCCCGCTGGACTGCCACACGCGCGATGAGATAGGCCGAGCACGCCCCGACGATCAAGAGGTTCGTGGCTTCGATGAAGAACACGCCGATGTAGGTCAGCGCCAGTAGCGCTGGGTGGAGCTTCCGCTCCTCGAACTTCAACGTGGCCAGCAGCGTCACTGCACCGCCCAGCAACAATGATGCGTCGGCATTGACCGTGGCGGCACCCACCAGAACGATCGGGGTCACCATCAGCAACGCCGTCACGACGGCTCGCTTCAGCCGGTCGATCCGCAACAGGCCCATCACGTACCACAACACGGAAAACGCGGCCGCCGACCACAATGCTCCCATCATGCGCAGGCCGGTCACGGGGCTGTTGACCACGCCAAGCCAGGTCATCGCCCTCGCCCCAAGGCCGGTGATCACGTAGTAGATCGGGTACTGGGTCGCCGCCGTGTTGAAGCCACGTTCCTGGAAGTCATTGGGATCGTAGGTGTCCAGGCCACAAGCAGGTCCGGCATAACCGGGCGAATCCACGCTGCGACACGCCGCTTCTGCCATCGCCTCGAAGCCGACTCGCTCATTGACACGAACAATGTCGAGCTTGCTCGCCTTGAGGGCGTAATCGATGTGTTGAAGTTCGTCGATCGGTGACAGTGTGCGGTAGGCGTGGGTGTGCAGCCCGACCAACAGCAGCGAGAGAATCACGATGGCAGCACACGCCATCCAATCGGTCCGTTGCCACATATGCTCGATTTGATCAATATCGACTGAGTCTGAGCAGCTCTCATCTATCGAAAACTCACTCGAACCAGTTACAGCGCTGGTCTTCAAGTCGTCGAGCGATTCCACACCTGTGTCATCGCCGTCACCGACGCCAGACTTGTTGCCGTCCGAGCAGGGTTCGGTGTTCGGACCGGACCCGGAGGAGCACGTCATCGGTGACGACCTTCCGATTGTTCGTCTCGCATGTAGCTCGCCATAACCGGCCGCACAATACTCGGCATCAACGACCAACGCCCCGCAAGTCACGTGCCGACAAGCCAGCGTCGTTCGGCCATGGCAGACCCGGGTACAGGTCATGCAGGTGACGCAGCATGTGATCGGCGACCAGGTTGGTGGTGCTCAGCATCGAAACCTCCTGGGTGCGGTAGCGGCCGAGCATCTGGGCGACGTGTACCCCGTGCTCGCCGGCCGCAGCGAATCGCAGCCACATCTCCCAATCCTCCCAACCGAAAACCAGCTCGTCGTCGGTGCGGTACCCCCCGTGGCGCTGCCAAGCATCCCGACGCAGCATCGCCTGGGCATCGATGTAGTTGGCTTCGCACAACCAAGGCACGTGCCACGCCATGCCACTGCGCACACCTGCAGCAGTTCCGAACTCCTCGAGCGCCGAGTAGGCGAATGCTGCCTCGGGATCGGCATCGAGGGCATCGGCAAGGCGGCGCAGTGCTGTGGGATACACCAGGTTGTCGGCGTCCATCACCATCACCTTCGGAGCGCGGCTGGCCTCGAACCCAAGGTTGCGGGCGGCGGGCAGACCACGATTGATCTCGCTACCGAGCAGCAGCGCTGCGACACCGGTGTGCTCGCGAATCCAATCGGTGACGACCGCCCGGCCGTCGTCGTTGGAATGATCGTCGACCACGATGATCTCGAACTCAACGTCGGTGGACGCGGCGATCGAGTCGAGTGTCTCGGTAACAAGGTGCCCATAGTCGTAGAGCGTGACCACCGCGCTGACCTCTGGCACACTGATTTCTCGATATGCGGCCGACTCGACGCGTTCAACATGATCGTCGCTGCCGTACCGAAGCTGGCACCGGGCACGCTCGATCTGGCGCTGCAGCGCAGTCTCGGCCATCAGCGCCTGATAGACGCGCTGTCGTAACGCTGCCATCGGCGTAAAGGCGGGCAGTACAGGCAACTGCTGAGCTCGCAGTGCCCGGCCGCCATAGTTCGGGGCGATCAGCCGCAGGTTCGTTCGGGCAGCAGGAAGCTGGCCGATACGTTCGAGTTGCGGGCCGAGTGTCGCCGTGAGCGGATACTGGTGAAGCACGGCCTCGGCTGCCAGCTGACCGACCGCGGCGGTGCCGGGCGGATCATCGAGCAAAGACAGGATCACGTCGGCCGGATCAGCCGCCTCGACGAAATGCAGCCCGGCTTCAAGCGGCTCGTAACCAGTCGATGGTTCGGTGACGACGCAACAACCGTTCGCCATCGCCTCGATCATGCGAGCCCACTCGAAATAGCCGGGGAGCGCGTCGTCACGGTGCAGGTTCAGCAGCACCAGGCTGTCGGCCATCAGGTCGTACTTATCGCGCCCGAATACCAGGCCGCCGACACCGTCGAGCACAGGTCGGTTGAACGAGAACAACCGAAGATCGATATCACGGCTCCACAACAGCGGTGCAAGTTCGGCGAGTTGCCTGCCACGTCGGTCAGTGCGACCTCCGAGAAACAACAGTTCGGTGGTGCGCGTCGCGCCGGCAACACGCCGATCCATGCTCGGCACACCCCCGAGACGCAGGTGGTGGGCGTCGACTCCGTCGCCACGAAGTGCCTCGACGCCATGCAGGTTGATGTCGAGCACGGTTCGGCTTGCGGTGCAGAACAACCGACTGACGTCGAACCACGGTGTGCCTGGTTGTTCGGTGCAAACCGGAACACTGATCCTGGCGGCTTGTTCGATCTGGCGATCCGTGAAGCCGCCGAGTACATAAAATTCGTGCGGCGCGACCACAAGATTGATGGCGTTCGGGTCGTTTGGGCGATCACCTTGATCATGCAGGCTGGACGGATGCCCCAGCAACACCCCGGCCTCGACGATCCACGCCGCTATGTCGTCCATGAAGGCATTGCCGGCTGGGGCGACGAAGACATTGAGCGGGC
>CALFRK010000124.1 GCA_937919625.1 uncultured Ilumatobacter sp. | reverse complement strand
CGACGAAGCCCTGGCCCGCCATAGTGGCTGACCAGGGCTTTCTTGGTGGCGGGGGGACTGACAACAGCTGCGACCGCCGGCTTCGGCCCAGCACATCACCCCAGGTAGTGGGGCTCTTTTCGGCCGCGCACACCGGGATGCACACCCGGTTGCACATGCCCGGCCCTCGCCGCCCACCGACCTTCGATCCGACATTCGTCATACACCCACGAATCTACCGAAAGCAAGCTGAGTCGTTCGACGACGATCAATTTTCAGTTTCTGGAAGGGAGCCAGCGCCGGCCCGTTGGCGGAGCTCCTCCAACGCCCGCTGCACCTCAGGGGTTGGGCTCGATACGAGCTCGCCGTTGATTGTGGCCATCTGGTCAGCGAGCTTCTGATCGAGGACATTGGTCAGTTCCACAAGAGCTGCCGAGTCGAGACCCAGCACCTCGAAAACGTCGAGGCCAGCACCGCAGGCGAATCGAGTGGTCAACGCGATGAGGACGGTTACGTCGAATGGCTCCGTCGGCGACACCTTGAACATCACCTCGTCCTCTGTGTACTCGGCGTGGACGTCCAGAGCGACGGTGGAGTGGATCTCGCTCGTGGAGATACCTCGATACAGGTAGTCGTACACATTCGCATACGAAGGCGCTGCCCCGCGACAGTTGATCGCCGCCGTCAGCCGATCCTGAACGGACATCGATTTCCGCGCCTTGAAGCCCTCGCTGATCATGCCTGCGTCCTTGCCGAGCGCTACAACCTGGTCCAACTCGTCGAGCGCATCGACAAGCTCTTGGAATGGGGCATCACCGAGCCATGCCTTGACCAACTTCTCACGCTGATGGAGCCCCAGCGCAGCGAGCTGGAGGACTGCTTCATACTTGCAGTAGAGGACGTAGCAGCAATCGATCCAGCATTCGATGGCCGGCCGGAGAAGGACGGCCGCTGCCGATCTATGGTCGGTCCGGCTCAGGTCAACGGCAGCCTCGCAGAGAAACACCGACCGACTGAGCAGCGCAACTGCCTGGGGCGCGTGGGCCGCATCGTCCTCGGGAACCAGACGTGCACCGTCAAGGGCACTATGGAGCAGCTCCAACGCACGCGAGACGTGGTCGAGTAGACCGTCGGAGATATCGCTCTTGCTCAAACTGTTACTGCCGTCACGGCGGCCGACAGCATCACGCAAGGCCCCAACGGTCGGCGATGTACTCGACGGTCTCCTTCGTATCGAGTTGGCGGGTGGTGTTGCCGTGGCGTACGAAGAAGACGCCCTTGCCCTTGTCGGAGTCCGCGTACGTCGGTTTCATGCCGCCATCGACGTCGATCAAGCAGACGGTCTTGCCGTCCACGTTCTCGAAGCGGGTCCTGCACTTGGATGCTGGGACTGTTCCGAGCGCATTGATGAGGATCGTCCTGAGCGCGTTCTCGAACCTGTCGATGTCGAACTTCTTGAGCGTCAGATCTGGTTCGAGTCCGATCACGGAGCCGTCGTCGGTAAGGCCAATCACCAGTGTGCCTCCGTGCGAGTTCAGGAACGCTGCGACGGTCTTGATGATGGAACCAGTAATGACCTTTTCCGGAACATCCGGTTTGAAGCTGTGGAACACCGACGACTTGAACTCAACTTCAAGACTTTCGCCCTGCACGATCAGCTCGGCTACCGAGGGCGGAGGAGGCCCTGGTGTCGTCGGAGCGAACGGGTCTGCACCGGATACGAGCTTCTCGAAGCCGGCGCGGACGACGTGTGCCATGAGCTTTCGTCGCGCCTCGAGGAACGCGTCGTAGCTCATGTTCTCCCATCCCTCGGGGAGGGCGTGCCAGAACCTCACCCGCTCTGCGTCGCCGGGCGACACGTGCTGGTCGAACATCGCCGGGAAGTATTCATGCGGAGCAGTTGCGCCGACTTTGATGTTGTCGGGCCACTCGAGCAGCGCGTAGTTCGCGACCTGGTTGATCCGGCTGGTCCCCTTGATGCCCTGCGATTTGAGGTACGCACGAGGGAAGAGGTGATGTCGCTCGATGGCGTTCTTCTTGGCGACCGTCGCTGGGTCGAGTAGTTCGTGAACCGTGAGGTTCGAGAACAGCACCTTCGCGCCCAGCAGGTTCAGCGATGCGAAGTAGGCGAACATCGCGGGCACGTAGCCACCAGACCATGACAGCTGCTCGGGAAGTGTCTGTTCCCAGTAGTCGTCAGTGAGCTGGGAGTTGATGATCTGATCGAGAATCCCCAGGAACTCTGGGCCGGTTGTGGCATCGGTGAAGCGCCGGATGTCCTTTTCGACCTGGGTTTCTGCCGCCCCCGTGTATCGGCTCGTGAGCACGCACATCAGGAACCAGCGAGCAATCGCCGCCCGGAGGGTCTTGTAGTCGATGCCGAAGTCTCGGCGACCGATGAGGAAGACGAGATATGAGTACACGATGGTGTTCTTCGACGTGATCATCTTCCCGGACCTGAAGCCCGCCTGCTGGAGCGCCTTCATGAACTCCGAGAAGTTGGTCAGGTCAAGCGCCTCCGCCTGCGCGCTCTTCAGGATCTCGAAGTTGCGGGTCCGCGTCGCAACTGACACCTCACTCGTCTCGAGGTCCTTGCCGCGGAGCAACTCGTACGCGTACTTCAGCTGAGCGCGCCGGTGGCCAAGTCCGATCGATACGCGCAGCAGCTGATCAGGTGACGGTTCAAGAAACCAGTTGAAGGGTGACGCTCCGCCCGATGGCTGGCGTGCGTCCTGGCAGAACTGCTCAAGCTCCTTACGTCCCTTGTCCCAGTACACAGACATCAGAGTGAGAATGAAGTCAGCCTGGTTGAGTTTCGTCCCCTTCGAGTTGACCCGCACGAAGATCTCGCTGACCTCCTCAACAGGGAGGTCGTGGGATAACTGAATGGCGCTGAATACGTAGTTCGGAAGGTTCGCCAACCGCTGCAGGTTCTCCGCCACCGCGTCCGCCGTCTCTGGCGTGACTTCTCGATCCTGCTTGAGCGCATCCACAAAGTGATTGATGAACGAGTAGCTGCTCTGCGCTCCTGAGAGCAGCGTCGAGATGTCGGTTACCCATTCGAGATCCCGTTCGATCGCGGAGTTGGTCACCTCGAACCGTTCGCGAAGCGGATTGAAGCCAATCCGGATCTGGCTCGGCGCCATCTTGTTCGAGAGGACCGGCTTCCCCTTGAAGACGGCGTACAGCGACGTGAGCCTCTGCTGTCCGTCGACAACCAACATTGTCGGGGCGGACTGTTTGGCATCGAGGCCGATCGCATTCGTCTCTTGATCCGGCGAAGCCTGCCAGAAGAGAAAGAAGCCAGCCGGGTAACCCCGGTACAGCGAATCGAGAAGATCGCGAACCTGCGCCCGATCCCAGACGAAGGGCCGCTGGAGCTCGGGCAGGCCGATCTGACCGGTCTCGATCTGACCGATCAGCGTGCTGATCGGAAAGCTGATATTTGTGAACTTGTTGGCCATCGTTGCTCCGCCGTTCGTGAGATGAGCCCGATGTTACGCAATAGGCACGCGCAACTGCGTTGGGTGACGATCGCAGCGGGTGACGCAATGTGACTTTTCACTCACTGACATGCCAACTATTTCGCACTGACATACCCCGATATTTCACGGAAAATGTCAGTCGATTGCACCTGACATCGACCAAAGAGGCTGCCGGGACGCACGGCGACGGCGTACTCCGCACTCGGATTTTGACGGTCGACAACCCTCTGGTCGAACGCTTCGCACCAGTCGACGTGGAGAGCATGCGAGTAGTAGGTTGCGGAATGACAGGTTTACGGTACTATAACCAGTCATGAGCGTCGCAAATCTCGTACTGAAAAGGATGGAGCTCCTCCCGGAGCGTTCCTGGGTCCGCCCTGCTGACTTCGGAGGCGGGAATGCTGTCGAGTTGACCTTGTCGCGTGCGGCCCGTGACCCGGAGGGTCTCGTGGTCCGGGCAGCGAAAGGTCTTTACTTCAAGTCGGGTCCAGCCGACCCGGTGTTTGGGAAGCGACGCCCCCGCCCGGTCGAGGTCGCAGTGCAGGTTGCAACTGACCGGGGCGTCGGCCCCGCCGGTGCAGCGGCAGCAGCCTACTTCGGCTTGACGACGCAGGTGCCGCCGTTCACCGAGTTGACAGTCGTTGGAAAGCCTCCGACTGGTGTTTCGGGCGTCCGATGGTCAGTGCGAAACAACCCGCTCAGAGCCAACCTGAATTTCTCGGAGACCGCAGTGTTGGAGTTGCTGACCACGTACCCGGTGTCGGTCGAAAGCACATGGAAAGAACTCACCGCAGCTGTGCAGCGAAAGGCGACCACTGGGGAAGTCGACCTACCGAAGGTCCTCAACGTCGCACGCAAGGAACGACGCAAGCCCCAACTCCTCCAGAACGTGAAACAACTCGCCGCCGACCTCCGAGTCCCAGCATGACGCTGTACCGCGACGACCGAGATCAACTCGACCGCCTATTCGTCCGCTGCGCCGACGGTCTCGGCATCGACGTAGCGCTCGTCGAAAAGGACTACTGGGCGATCGAGGCACTCCGAGCGGTCGCCGCTGGTTTCGTTGTGACAGGAACGGGAGGGGCCGTCACCTACCGCCCTGTATTCAAGGGCGGCACCAGCTTGTCGAAGGTGCACGGTCTGATTCATCGGTTCTCCGAGGACATCGACCTGCTCGTCCCGGTGGCAGGGAACCTTTCCAACAATCAGCGTTCCGACGTCATGAAGACGCTCACGTCTCAGATTGGTGAACTGTGGGGCGAGCCTGGCGAGCGAACAGGCGGTCGCAAAGGCGTCGACCTGCACTGGCGTGTCCCGTACGAAACCACGGTCACCACAAACCTGGATGGAGCGGCGGCAGTCGAACCCTCGGTGCTCGTTGAGGTCACCGTCATGGGAGGTGACCAGCCGTCCCTGGACGCAGTCGTGACCTCTCTCGCAGCGGACACAGCGTCGGAACTCGGCCTCGCCGGGTTTGACGACCTCACAGCAGTTGAGGCAATAGCGCTCGATCCTCGCCGAACCCTCGTCGAGAAACTTGCCATGCTGCATGACGCTGCAACCCGCGCCACACCCGATTCGCCCGGACGGCTTGCGAAAGCTGGTCGCCACTACTACGACATCGCCATGCTGCTCAGTTCGGACGATGTGACGAGCGAGTTGACGTCCGATTTCGTCGCAGAGATCGCCGCCGATGCTGACGCTTGGTCAGCCTTGGGCAAGTTCCCATTCACCTCCCGCCCTGACTCGGGGTTCGCCGCAAGTCCGGCATTCGACCTTGACGTCATTGCTACCCACGTCCAGGCCGGCTACGACGCCGCACTTCGTTGGGTGTGGTCCGGACCCAAGCCGTCGCTCGCCGAATGTGTCGCCGTCATTCGACGCCACGACAGCAAGCTCTGAGCTCGACGTACCGCCGGCGGCTACCGACAGGACGCATGTGGTTTGCGTTGTACGACATCATCTGGAACGTCGCCCGGCCTTGGCGGACTGCTCGCCGACGCCACATCGATTCGCTGGGTGTATGTGCTTGGCGGATGCCTCCTGCTCGCCGCTGCAGCCGTCGGTGCCGGTACGAAGCTCACGCCGAACGACGATGCCGCACGAATGGAAGACGCCGGTCTCCCTCGTGCATGACCGTCACCTTCCCGTGAAGTCCAGCGCCGTAGCCCGGTTGCGCAGAACTCGTTGAGCATCCGCTGTCAGGCCACCGGTGGGTGCGAAGCTCGTATCCGACCGACCTGCGCCGAAAGTTACGCTGATCGAAACGGGCTCGTTTTCACCGAAGTCATGAGTGTCAGTACGTGAAAACCTGACCACTGACATCGGGTATGAAAAATACAGCGTGTCAGTGAGTGAAAAGTCACACGCAAGACCAATCTCCAAGCCTGCTCCGTGGCACACAGCTACTGTGGGGCCACTCCCCTGGGTTAGGACGGCGTGGACAAGAAGGCACTCAGCGAATCGGACATTTGTGATCGGTACATCACTCCGGCGTTGGAGCGCGCCGAGTGGGCGACCGAGCACTGGCGCCGGGAGTACGGCTTCACCGACGGGAAGATGATCGTCCGCGGGAAGCTGGTCGCTCGCGGCAAGGCGCGCCGTGCCGACTACCTCCTGTTCCACAAGCCGAACATCCCGATCGCGGTGATCGAGGCGAAGGACAACAAGCACTCGGTCCGTGCCGGCATGCAGCAGGCGCTTGACTACGCGGAGCGGCTCGACGTGCCGTTCGTGTTCTCGTCGAACGGCGACGGGTTCGTCCTCCACGACAAGACCGGCACCTACCCGGCGACCGAGATGAACCTCTCGCTCGACGACTTCCCCACCCGCGCCGAGCTGTGGCGGCGCTACAAGATCTGGCGCGGCATCGAGGACGACATCGAGGAGCTCGTCACCTCACCGAACCACAGCGAGATCGGCGGCAAGACGCCCCGCTACTACCAACAGCTCGCGATCAACCGCACGATCGAGGCGGTCGCCAAGGGCCAGGACCGGGTCCTGCTCGTGATGGCGACCGGTACCGGCAAGACATACACGGCGTTCAACATCATCTGGCGTCTCTGGAAGAGCGGCCAGGCCAAGCGGGTGCTGTACCTCGCCGACCGCAACATCCTCGTCGACCAGACGATCGTCAACGACTTCAAGCCGTTCGGCGAGGCCATGACGAAGCTCACCCGCAAGCTCGTCGACCGGGTCAGTGGCCGGGTCGACCAGTCGTACGAGATCTACCTCTCGCTCTACCAGGCGATCATGGGCGACGAGGAGCACGAGGCGATCTACGACAAGTTCCCCCGCGACTTCTTCGACCTGATCGTGATCGACGAGTGTCACCGCGGCAGCGCCCGTGAGGATTCGGCGTGGCGGGAGGTCCTCGAGTACTTCGATTCCGCCACCCAGCTCGGCATGACGGCGACGCCGAAGGAGACGAAGTACGTCTCGAACATCCACTACTTCGGCGACCCGGTCTACACCTACTCGCTCAAGCAGGGCATCGACGACGGCTTCCTCGCCCCGTTCAAGGTGATCCGCATCGACCTCGACAAGGACGTGCTCGGCTGGCGGCCCGAGAAGGGACAGGTCGACGATCTCGGCTACGACATCCCGGATCAGATCTACAACCAGCTCGACTTCGACCGCGACATCACGTTCCCCGGCCGCACGAAGATGGTCGCCGAGCGGATCGCCTCGCACATGCACGCCGAGAACCCGATGTACAAGGCGATCGTGTTCTGCGAGGACATCGACCACGCCGAGCGGATGCGCGAGGCACTGGTCAACGTCCCCGAGAACGGGCCACTGGTCGCGAAAGACCATCGCTACGTGATGCGGATCACCGGCGACGAGATGGAGGGCAAGGCGCAGCTCGACAACTTCATCGACCCGAAGCAGCCGTACCCAGTGATCGCCACGACGTCGAAGTTGATGACGACCGGTGTCGACGCGCAGACGTGCCACCTGATCGTGCTCGACCAGCGCATCAAGTCGCTTTCCGAGTTCAAGCAGATCATCGGCCGCGGCACCCGGCTACGCACCGACTACGAGAAGTTCTTCTTCACGATCCTCGACTTCCGCAAGGCGACCGAGCTGTTCGCCGATCCCGACTGGGACGGCCCGCCGCTCCAGGACGACGCCTTCGACGCCAACCCACCACCGCTGGCCGAACCTGACGAGGACGACGTCTTCGACCCGGACGTCATCGAGGACATCCTCGTCGACCCCGACCCGATCGAGGACGACTACTTCGGCGACGAGCCCGACCGCCGCAAGTACGTCGTGAGCGGCGTGACGTTCAGCGTGCTCGCCGAGCGTGTTCAGTACTACGACAAGGACGGCAAGCTCGTCACCGAGTCGCTGCACGATTACACCCGCCGCACCGTCCACGAGGAATTCACGTCACTCGACGACTTCGTGAAGCGCTGGACCGAGACCGATCGCAAGCAGGCGATCGTTGACGAGCTGCTCGAGAAGGGCGTGCTGATCGACGCGCTCGAAGACAACGTCAGTCACGACATGGACGCCTTCGACCTGATCTGTCACGTCGCGTTCGACCAACCGCCGCTCACCAGGCGCGAGCGCGCCGACAACGTCCGCAAGCGTGACGTGTTCACGAAGTACGGCGACACTGCCCGTGCCGTCCTCGACGCGTTGCTCGACAAATACGCCGATCAGGGCATCGACGCCATCGAGGACGTCAAGGTGCTCAAGGTCGATCCGATCGCTCGGCTCGGCACCACCACCGAACTCGTAAAGAGCTTCGGTGGGCGCACCGAGTACACAGAAGCCGTACGCGAGCTCGAAGCCGAGCTCTACAAGAACGCCAACTGACCCCGAAGGACCCCACCGAGTGTCGCTCTCCACCACGATCAAGTCACTGCAAGACATCATGCGCAAGGACGCAGGTGTCGACGGCGACGCCCAACGCATCGGCCAGCTCGGCTGGCTGCTGTTCTTCAAGATCTACAGCGACCTCGAACTCGAAGCGGCGATCGAGAACGAGCGCTACGTCTCCCCCATCCCCAAAGGCCTCCACTGGTCGGAGTGGGCCGACCAGGACGCCCTCGGCAAGGACGCCCCCACCGGCGAGGCGCTGATCGACCTCGTCGAGAACCAGCTCTTCCCCACGCTGAAGGAACTCGACCTCGACTCGATGACCGGCAAGACGCGCGAGCGTGGTGCCCTCCTGCGAGGCGTGTTCGAGGATGCCTTCAACTACATGAAGAACGGCACCCTGCTGCGCCAGGTGATCAACAAGCTCAACGCCGACATCGACTTCAACCAGTCGTCGACCCGCCACCTGTTCGGCGACATCTACGAACAGATCCTCAAGGACCTCCAGGGCGCCGGCAACTCCGGCGAGTTCTACACGCCGCGCGCTGCCACCCAGTTCGCCGTCCAGATGGTCGACCCGCAACTCGGCGAGACCGTCCTCGACCCCGCCTGCGGCACCGGCGGCTTCCTCACGCACGCGTACTCCCACGTCCAAGAACACGTGAAGACCCCGGACGAGCTCGAGCTGCTGAAGCGGAGCATCAACGGCGTGGAGAAGAAGTCGCTGCCGCACCTCTTGTGCGTGACCAACATGATGATCCACGGCATCGAGGTGCCGAGCAACGTCCGACACGACAACACCCTCGCCCGTCCGCTGCGCGACTACGGCAAGGCCGACCAGGTCGACATCATCCTCACCAATCCGCCGTTCGGTGGGATGGAGGAGGACGGCATCGAGAGCAACTTTCCCGCCGAGTTCCGCACCCGCGAGACCGCCGATCTCTTCCTCGTGCTCGTGATGGAGCTGCTGAAGGACGGCGGCCGCGCTGCGATCGTGTTGCCCGACGGGACCCTGTTCGGCGAGGGCATCAAGACGCGGATCAAGAAGAAGCTGCTCGACGAGTGCAACCTCCACACGATCGTCCGCCTCCCGAACGGCGTGTTCGCTCCCTACACGAGCATCAAGACGAACATCCTGTTCTTCACGAAGGGTGAGCCGACCAAGGAGGTCTGGTACTACGAGCACCCCTACCCCGACGGCTACAAGAGCTACTCGAAGACCAAGCCGATGCGGATCGACGAGTTCGAGCCCGAGAAGGAGTGGTGGACGGATCGGCAGGAGAGCGAGCGAGCATGGCGGGTCTCCGTCGACGACATCGTCGCGTCCAGCTACAACCTCGACATCAAGAACCCCAACACGATCGACGAGGGCCACGAGGACCCTGACGTCCTGCTCGCTCGGTACACCGAGGCGGTGGAGCAGGTCCGGTCCGCGCAAGAGGCCCTGAGGGCGAGCCTGACCGAATCACTCGGCAACGTTTGATGGACGCGCAGACCTTTCTTGACAACTTCGGGGCGATCGCCGAGGCCCCGGGCGGCACGGATCGGCTTCGTGAGCTCATTCTGGATCTCGCACTCGCCGGCAGACTTGTCCAAGCCGACCCAGATGACGAGCCAGTCGACGCGCTCCTCGACCGACTTAGGCGCGATCGTGAGCGGACGATCATGGAGTGGGGCTTTCGCGAACAGAAGCTTGGGCCGCCCATCGGATCGGACGAGCTACCACATGACGTGCCAACCGACTGGACCTGGGTCCGCCTCGCAGAGGTGGCACACCCTCAGGCTGGGTTCGCGTTCAAGTCCACCGGATTCAACGAGATCGCGCGCGGTTTGCCGCTGGTGCGTATCCGAGACATCGGCACGGGCGAGACCGAGTGCTTCTTCGATGGTGACTTTCGAGAGGAATTCGTCGTCGTCGAGGGCGACTACCTGGTCGGCATGGACGGCAACTTCAACATCCGCCTTTGGTCAGGTGCTCGCGCGCTTCTGAACCAGCGAGTGACGCGGCTCGTCTTCTTCGGCGACGAGGTGGAGCGACAGTTCGTTGTCTGGGCGCTGCAAAGGGAGATCAACAAGCTGCATGGAAGCCGGGCCTACACAACCGTTCAGCACCTCTCGGGCAAGCAGATCGCGGGATCGATAATCCCTCTGCCACCTGTCGCGGAACAGGAACGTATCGTGGCGAAGGTCGACGAACTCATGCAGCTCTGCGACGACCTCGAAGCCCGTCAGCAAGCCCGCCACCACGTCACCACCCGACTGCGCGCCTCGTCTCTCGACGCCCTCACGAACGCCGAAACCGACGATGACCTCCACATCACCTGGTCCCGAATCCACACCAACTGGGAGGCCCTCACCGACCATCCCGACAGCATCGACGCCCTCCGCCCAACCATCCTCCAACTCGCTGTTCGAGGCAAGCTCGTCGCACAGGACCCTGACGATCCGGACGCGCACCAGTTGTTCCGAGAGCTGGTGGCCGAGCGCAAGCGGCTGACCTCGGAGAAGGCGATTCGACGGCGGGCGACTCTCCCACCCGTCGAACTCGACGAACAGCCGTTCCAACTGCCGAGCACATGGACGTGGGTGCGGCTTGACGACATCGGTGACTGGGGAGCGGGAGCTACACCGAAGCGAAGCGAGTCGAGGTATTTCGGCGGCCCTCACAACTGGTTCAAGTCGGGCGAGCTCAATGACTCACCGGCTCTCAGCGGCCCGTCAGACGAAACCGTCACTGATGACGCTCTCGCCGAATGCTCGCTTCGCTTCGACAGGGTCGGGGACGTGCTGGTCGCCATGTACGGCGCCACTATTGGGCGGACCGCGATCCTCGCCACTGAGGGAACCACCAATCAGGCCGTGTGCGCGTGCACCTGCTTCAGCGGGTTCGACAACGAGTTTCTCTTCCTGCTTTTACGCAGCTGGCGCAGGGAGCTCGTTCAGATGGGTGCTGGGGGTGCGCAGCCAAACATCTCCCGAGAGAAGATCGTGCAGAGTCCGATTCCGCTCCCGCCGTTCGCAGAGCAGAAGCGAATCGTCAAGCGAGTGACGGAGTTGTTCCGGCTCTGTGACGAACTCGAAGCCCAACTCGGCGGTCTGCAGTCGGCATCGATCTCGCTCGCACGAGGTTTTACGGCAGCCACGGCAGCGCGCGCCTCCGCAGTGATCTCCGCGTAGGAGCGCGAAGTCGATCTAGAACCCGATATCCAGCTCGATAGCTGGGGCGGCGACCTCGGTGTTCTGTTGGCCGTGGCGGCGCCTCGGCACCAGCCCTTCGGTCGGCGCATAGTTCGTCGAGAACGCGATCCACTCCAGCGGTTGTGTCGGCACACCTACGCCATCGACGACCTCAAGGATGGCCTGCTGCTGGCTGAGATGTCCGGCGGCGCGGTCCCAGGTAGCGGCTTCCCTGCCCGACCTTGGGCGCTGGCCGAGCGTGTTGATGATTGCCACCGGATGTTCGAGGCGGGTGATCCTCGTGCGGACTCTCAGGTCGTGGGCGAGACGGTCGTCGATGTCCGAGACGACAGCGTTGGCTTGCGTCCGGCCATTGAGGATCTTCGTCGTCTCGGATTCCATGACCGAGAGGTGGGCGAGTGTCGTCTCCGCATCTTCGATCTTGCGCCCGGCGATCCGGGCGACCTCGGGCTGGCGCTGCAATTCGCGGTTCGCTGCTTCGATGTCGGCTTCGTGCTTGCGGCGACGCATGGGGCGGTCGTAGTTCTCGAGCACTGACTCGGCTCGCCGGTACTCGGCCTCCGCCTTGGCAATCACCTGCCCGGCATCAATGATCTGCTGCTCAGCCGCCCGGCGCTCGGATGGGATTCTCCTGCTGACCCGTTCGGCGTCTTCGAGGCCGGTGAGGGTTCGATGGCGTTGCTCCATCAGCTCCCTGAGGATCGGGCCGTCGAGGAGGCCGGGGCGATGGGGTGTGGTCTCATTCAGCTCGGCGTGGCGGACCGTCGCCGGTTGGTCGATCCAGTCGGTCGACATGCATTGGATGAAGACGTCGACGGCGGTCTCTTCGCCGGCCACACCGAAGAATGCTTCGTTGATCTCGCAGCCTCGGCTCATCGCGACATAGAGGTTGCGTACGTCGGTCGCTCGGTCGGCGAACAGCAGGCCGCCTTGCACGTTGCGGCCTTGACCGCCCACACCTGTCCGGGCATAGGCCAACTCGACGTGTTCGCTGACGTACTCCGCGGGGAGATGAACGGTGCCCGACTTGCCTGTCGCCGCGAGGGAGCCGTCGCGGTGGATGGCGTCGATCGTCCAGACGGCTCGGTTGCGGACCATGTCGTCGCGGTCGGTGAGGAGTCGGCGGTTGTTCTGTCGGGTGGCGATCTCGTCGCCAACGTACATGCGGTACGGGCCGACCTCGACAGATCGTCCGTCTGCGTCGACTTCGCCGGCTTGGATCCGAGCGCGTTGGCATCGTTCGTTGAGGCGCTCGGTGGCTTCATTGGTCGGAGTCATCAGCAGCTCGCGCTTGCCGGCCACGCGCAGCTCGTACCAGCGGCTGGCTGCGGCGCGTTCCATCTGGGGGATGGTGCCGGCGTGGAGTCGGTGGTGGGCGTCGTAGATCTCGGCGACGCTGACGTCGCCGCGCCGGAGTCGCAAGCTCGCCTCTCGTTCCCATTCGTGTTCGAAGCGGTGAACCTGGTCGAGCTCGATCGCGCCGAACGTGTCGACCATCAGACCGAACATGCCGCCGCGGCCAACGGCGGAGAACTGAAGCGGGTCGCCTACGAGTGCGAGTCGCCAGCCTCGGGTGTCGGCGAGGTCGGCCAGTTCGGCGAGCTTCTCGGTGGGGAGCATCCCGGCTTCGTCGACGATCACGGTGGCGCCGACGGGGAGGTCGTAGCGGTGGTCGGGCGGTCGGTTGAGGGTGTGCTCGATGAGGAGCTTGTGGATCGTGTCGGCGGTAACGCCGGTCTCTTCTGACAGGACGTCTGCGGCGGTCGCCGACGGTGCGACGCCGAACACGGCGCGGCCTGATGCCCGGAGATGCTCGACGGCCGGGCGGAGCGCGGTGGTCTTGCCGGTGCCGGCCGGACCGACCACGAGGACGAGGTCGGCGTGTCCGGCGACCGCGCACGCGGCATCGGCTTGCGGCAGTGTCAGGTCGATGTCGCTCTTGTCGGCGGCGGCGGGTTCGTCGGGGCCGTCGTGTTCGAAGCGATGGTCGGCCCACTCGATGAGCGATCGTTCCTGGTCGAGGATCGCCTGCGTGGTGAGCGCCTGGTCGATCGCCGATTCGGTGACCGGTCGTCCGTCGCGTCGCAGCAGCGCGCCCGTTGGGATCGGCTTGGAAATGTCGACGCAGCGCTGGGCTGCGACGCGACCAGCCAGTTCGTCGGCCCACCGGACGACCGTCTCAGCGTCTTCGGCCGCATCGGTCTGGCACAACGCCGCGACCTCTCGAACGAGCTCGGTCGGGCGCCACGACGACTGCCGCTCGGTGATCGACTCGATCGCCCATCGGCTGACCAGTGGATCGAGATCGCGATCAATCGCACCTCGGTAGAAGGCCTGTCCGACCGCGTCCTCGATCACGTGACTCGGTTCCATCCCGAGGGCTCGAGCCTGATCGCGCCAGCCGTTGTGGAGGCTGGCGGCGTCGACCGACTTCTCCTTGCGGGGTCGGCTGTCGACGGCGGCTTCCCGATCGATCAGCCAGCGCTCGCGTGGTGTCGGTTCGCGGCCCATCGTGTCGACGAAGCGGTCGAGCTTCTCGTCGACGCGGCGGCGCATCTGAGCGGTACGGATCGAGAACTCGGCGAGCAGCTCGTCGGGGACGTCGCGGATCTCGGCGATGCCGTTCTCCGGTGTGTTCCAGACGACGCCGAGCCGCAGAGCCAGCTCGGCTCGCAGACCAGCGTGGTAGAGCGCGGACAGAGTGCGCTGGTCGCCCTTGATGAGGCGGGCGTCGAGGGCGAGCCACCGGCCATCGGGTGACTTCACGCGGTTGGCGATCACGAGGTGGGTGTGGAGCTGCGGGTCGAGCGCCCGGCTGGTGTGCTGACGGAACATCGCGGCGACGATCCCCTCGGCGTCGACGACGGCGACTTCGCCGCCGATCCGGTAGCGGGTGTGGGCGTGACGTTCGATCCATCCGGCAAGTGCGGTGACCGCGGCGTCGTGGGCGTCGAGTACCTCGCGGCGGATGTCGTCGTCGCCGAGCGCGAACAGGATCGACACCGACTTCGGCGCCGAGGCGGTGACGTCGAAGCCGCGGACCGAGTCGTCGTTGTAGCGGCGTCCGAGATGTCGGTCGGGGCGCTGCGGGTCCATGCCGGCGATCAGCGCCAGGAAGGCGTCGTCGTCGACCTCGCCCGACAGGCCGAGCATCGGCGCGCCGTCGCCGAGCCACACGCCACGGGGCTCACCGGACTGGAGGTAGTAGTTCGGCAACTGCTCGACGTAGTAGGCGCCGGCGTCGCATCCCTTGAGTGTCGAAACCCGGACGGTCACTACCCGACTCCAGTCGCCGGGATGTTTGTGCACTCGTCTGTCCTTGAATGGCCGTGAGGTCGGATGGGGTGGGTTTGGGGCATGGCGACCTACAGCGGGAAGAGCCGGGGCTGGGTGTCGGGCGGCGGTTCGGGCGACTTCGAGCGCTGGCGACGGGTCGGCTTCGCTGGCGGAGGCTCGGGGATGTCGTGGAAGCCGGGGATGGGCCAGGTGATCGGGGCACCGATGTATTCCTCGAGCTTGTGGCGCGGGATGCGGAACTGCTTGTCGATGCGCTCGGCCGGGATGCCTTCCTTGCCGTTCGTGGCGATGAACTTGCGAACGCCCTTGTACGCCTTCCCGAGACTGATGCGCAGGACCGCGGCCGCCTCGACGACGGTGAGGAGATCGGGCGGCTCCTTGGGGACGTACTCAATTCGTCGTGTCATGGTCCTTCACCAACACATGCCTGTGAAATCGCGGATTTGTGACATGAACGACCCTCCAAACGGCAATTCGTCACACCCGACGGCGAACATTCGTCGCCCTCGCGACCAGTCGCTGACCGATAGATGTCTGCCCAGAGCCCCCGTTCGGGACGCCCCTCGCAGTCCGTACGGGATGTGAATCGCCGGCTGCGGGGAATCCTGCTCCCCTGTCGGAGTCAGCGGCCGTTGCGAGCCCCGGACGGCCCTCTTGCACGCGGGTGTATGTTCGACATATGGCGCGCGCCTCGTCGCCCGCGAGCGCCAGGGTCCCGACGTGATCCACGTCGACCTGGCGATGACGAACCGTCAACAGTGCCGAGCCACTCGGGCGTACCAAACGACACCAACCGTCACCAATCGACAGAGGACGTCACCATGAGGGGACATCTCGTCCACAGAGGCGACCGCTACTACGCGGTCGTGTACGAGGGCATCGACCCGGCCACCGGCAAGGAACGCCACCGCTGGTATCCCGCCGGCACGACGCGCAAGGGCGCCGAGAAGGTGCTCGGCGATCTCGTCAAGCGAGTACACGACGGCGACTACCGAGCGCCCGAACGGATCACGCTCGGCGACTATCTGGTCGAGCGCTGGCTGCCGACGAAGAAGGCGCAGCTCCGGCCGTCGACGTACGCGTCGTACAAGAACAACGTCGAGATCCACATCAAGCCGCGGATCGGTTTGATCCCGCTGCAGAAGCTGCAGCCCGAGGATCTCGACACGTTCTACGCCCAGCTCCTCATCGACGGAAAACGCAACGGTGTCGGCGGCGGGCTCGCGCCGAAGTCGGTGCGGATCATCCACGGCATCATCCGCAAGGCGCTCGCCGACGCGAACCGCAAGGGCACCGTCATCCGCAACGTCGCCGACCTCGCCGACCCGCCGAAGATTCGCGTCGGCGGATCGAGGGCGATGACGGTCTGGTCAGCCGAGGAGCTCCGCCAGTTCCTGGCCGGCATCGAAGGCAGCGAGTGGTACGCCCCGATCTTCCTCGCCGCCAACACTGGCATGCGGCGCGGCGAAGTGCTCGGTCTGCCGTGGCGCAACGTCGACCTCAACACCGGCCGGCTCGTCGTCGACCAACAGATCCTCTCGGTCGAGTACGGCGCCCAGGTCGCCGATGTGAAGACGACCAACAGCCGGCGCACCATCGACATCAACGAGCGCACCGTCGCCATGTTGAAGGTGTGGCGCCGTCAACAACTCGAGCAGCGGCTCAGCACCGGCCAACGTGACGATGACGACTTCGTCTTCACCCGCCCCGACGGCAAGCCGATCCATCCCGACTTCTTCTCCCAGTCATGGGCGAAGCTCGTCCGCGAGAGCGGCCTGCGCCGCATCCGCCTCCACGACCTCCGCCACACCCACGCCTCGATCCTCCTGAAGGAAGGCATCGTCCCGAAGGTCGTCAGCGAACGCCTCGGCCACAGCAGCCCCGCATTCACCATGACCGTCTACCAACACGTGTTGCCCGGCATGCAGGCGGATGCGGCTGCGGCATTCAGTGCCGCTGTGTTCGACCGACGCCAGGTCAACGACGACGCGTAGTCCTCGATGAGCCGCTCCCGTCAGGTACCCCCCGAGGAGTTGCCGGGCCTTCTCAACCCGATGCATTGCACCACGCGCCTGCGCTCCGCGTTGCTCGGCGCGGCCCGTCAGCCGGCACTGTCGACGGTAGAAGCGACCGAGACCTCTTCAAGTGCCCTAGGTTCGGAGCCGTGTACGAGGTCATTTTCGACGGTCATGGGTACGCCCCCGAGAGGAGCAGCTCGTTCGTACGGTTTATCGTCAATGTGGATCGGGAACGACGACGGCTTGTCGTCGGGTACCTCGATGATCTCCTTAACCCATCAACGGATACAGCCCTCGCACGCGACGTCCTCGCTGCCTTCACGCTCTCGCGTCTACGTCAAATTGCGGAGGCATCGCCAGACGCATTCTCGGTGTACACGGTCGAGGGTCTCCCGATCACGCTCGATCGAGACGATGCCAGGGACGCATTCGCCTCGCTGGAGAAACGGTGCACTTGGAAGGTCGCGATCGCCGATGCCCCCTTCTGCGCAGTCCCCGCGCCAAGCGATGATTCCGCCCGACTTGTTGACGGTGCGCACCTCGCGCCGACAACACCATCGCTGTGTGCCTCCTGTTCGATTCCGGACGCCTCGCTGAGATGCTCCGCACTCATCCACCCGCAGGTGACTGCAGTCCGCACCGATGAGGGCGGGGTCGTGCAGCGGGTGGCAACAGAGGTCTATTGCGCAGTCGGCGAGAGCCCCGGGAATGGGGCGGAATGCGCCGTCGGAGGCAATGACTGCTGGAGGCTGTCTTGGTTGCCCACGACGCGCGAGCCCGACGCACTGGCGCCACAAGCGATTCATGAGGCCCTCGACTTCCTTGCCCTGCAGTGGAAGGCGACCTTGAACCATGAGCTGTTCGTAGGTGTGCCGATAGAAGCTCTCGGCGGACTGGCGGCGCCAGTCATTGACCGCGACGACTTCAAGTCACGCATCAGCGACCTCGCAGCCGTGATCGAGCGGATGCTCTCCGGTGCTACCAAGCCCGCATCGACGCCAGACGACGAGTGGCGCGGTTCACTCAACCGAGTGGAGGCAGCCCTGAGAGATGCGGGCATCGATCCGCCGGTCGCGGCCATTCGTGCACTGCGAGATGTCGTGGCCGTACGCACCGGATTCCAGCATCCCGGGTCCCGCGACCTTGGAAGCCTGCTGACAAAGCTGGGCATTTCTGTGCCGGTGATCAATTGGGGGCATGCATGGCGGGTCGTTCAGTCCCGCGTCGCGGAAGCGATCACGGAACTGCGAGTGACCCTCCGCGATCACTGACCACACTGCGCCCCAACCCTTAGGCGGCGACGGTTACCGCTCCACCCCGTAATCTGTCGGATTGTCACTCCTCTCTCGCAGCGTTCATGCAACTTCGTGGCCTCCTCGACTGCGAAGATGTGGCGGTGAGCAGTGAGAAGTGGTCCCATGAGCAGATGCTCCAGGCCCTGGCAGATGGCGACCACCTGCCGGTCGGGCGCCAAGATGCCGAGTGGGAACACAACGCCGCGGTGTTGGACGACCTGCTGCACGACGGGTTCGCACGCGGCCCGAATCAGAATCTGCACGACGGAGCGGGCGCCTACTTCGCGACTCACGGCATTCGGATCACGGACAACGGAAGGCGGCAACTGCGGGACGCAGGGATTGGCGGCGCTGCAGTGCCCGCTCGTGGGCAGGGCGGCTTCGAAGCTCGTGTCCTGACAGTATTGATCGCATCACCTGGGGACACGGCGGAGGCACGCAACACCGTCGAGCAGACGATCCTGAGTTGGAACCGCGATCGATCACACGTTGAGCGCGTCGTGCTTCTTCCCGTGCGCTGGGAAACTGATTCAGTTCCTGAAATGGGCGCGGACGGTCAGTCCATCATCAACCATCAGCTGGTGGATCGCGCTGACATTGTCGTGGCTCTCTTTCATTCGCGTGTGGGAGCGCCCACACCCAGGGCCGAATCAGGAACGGTCGAAGAGATTGATCGCGCCGAAGCTCGAGGGGTTCCGGTGCATGTCTACTTCGCCGAACTGCCGTACCCGTATGGCGTCGATCCCGACGAGCTCAAGCGGCTCCAGTACTTCCGCGAGTCCATCCAGCAACGTGGTCTTCTCGGCCGATATGCGTCAGCCGATGACCTCACTGCGAAGGTTCGCACCGCGCTGGAGCACGACGTTGCCCGACTGGTCTTGGCTAGATCTGTAGGCGAAAGCCTGGACACCGATGCGGTCGGACCACGCGCGGTATTGCGAGCGCGGTATGAGTCTCGGGGTCGGGGGGCAGACCAATTGATCATTGAGAACGTCGGGGACGGCCCTGCCGAAAACGTTGAGATAGCGGTCGAGCCCATCGGCGAAGGCCGAGCGCCGGATCTGGTTGGGTACACACCGATTGAGACGCTCCTGCCTCAAGCTGCGTACGCGATCCTCGTTGCCGTGAGCATGGGTACCGCGGCCCAATGGCGAGTGAGGATGCGCTGGCAAGAGGCTGACCTCACGTTCGACGAGACTCAATCGGTTTCATCGTTCTGACTGTGTGACGTCCCCAGCCGCCGGGCGAGGGCCTCATCCCTGTGGCGAGTCTCGGGCAGACGGCTGCAAGAAATCCCCGCAGAATGACCACGTTCCAGCAAGTGGGCGCCGACAACCCGTTAGATAAACCGTTAGATAAACGGGTCGGGACGCGAGAAAGCCCTGGCGGATGTTGCCATCTACCAGGGCTTTCGTGGTGGCGGGGGCAGGATTTGAACCTGCGACCTTCGGGTTATGAGCCCGACGAGC
>CALFRK010000123.1 GCA_937919625.1 uncultured Ilumatobacter sp. | reverse complement strand
ACCGACGCACCACCGGCGACCGACGCACCAGCCGAGAACATGCATCCGGACTGGCCAGAGAAGCTTGTGTTCGGCTTCGTGCCGTCGCAGGAGCAGGAGACGCTCCAAGACGACATCCAGCCGTTCATCGATGTGCTCGAGGCCGCGCTTGGCATCGATATCGAAGGCATCGTCACCACCGACTACACCGGACTCGTCACCGCGATGGGTTCGGGTCAGGCCCAACTCGGCGCCTTCGGCCCGTTCGGTTATGTGCTTGGCAAGGACAATTTCGGTAACATCGAGGCCCTGATCCAGTCGGTGCGCTTCGGTTCGGGCACGTACCACGGCCAGTGGTTCACCAACGACGCCAGCATCTGCAACGAGCCGCCCGTCGAGGGCACTGCACTCGAGAACCAGAACGGCGAGGTCGTCCAGGTCGCTGCTCTCGACGCAGTCGCACTGCAGGTTGGTGTGTTCTTCGGCGACGATGGCAAGGCGCTCGGCGAGACCACCGACGGCGGCGACCCGATCACGCCCGGCTATTCGTGCATCGGTGACCTCGCCAACGTGGTGGACAGAACGGTCGCCTTCACGACCGAAACATCGACATCGGGCTACCTGTTCCCGGCCAACCAGCTCAACGACCTGGGCATCGACTACCAGGACGGCATCACACCGATCTTCACCGGTGGTCACGATGCGGCCGTCACAGCGGTGTACAACGGCGACGCCGAGATCGGCCTGTCGTTCGACGACGCACGTCGCACGCTCCGCGGCGAGAACCCCGACGTCGGTCAGAAGGTGATCGTCTTCAACATCACTCCTGAGATCCCGAACGATGTCGTTGCCGTCAGCTCCGACCTCCCGCAGGATCTCAAGGACGCGATCTACGACGCCGTAGCCGCGTTCCTCGATACCGAAGAAGGCGAACTGATCTTCGACTCGGTCTACGGTTGGACCGACATCAGCCGGGCCGTCGAGAGCGATTTCGACGTCGTCCGCGAAGCAGCCAACACGCTCGGCATCACCGAAGGGTGATCTGAGCAACACATGAGAGCCGCACCCCGCCCCCGACCGGACCAACGCGCCGTCGCTGAGGTGAACGAAGTCATCCGATGATCATCTTTGACGACGTCTCGGTCACCTACCGGGGCGGGGTGCGGGCCCTCAAAAACGTCAGCCTCACGATCGACGACGGCGAGTTGGTCGTCGTCGTGGGGCTATCGGGCGCAGGCAAGTCGACCTTACTGCGTGCCCTCAACGGACTGGTGGTTGCCACGTCTGGGTCGATCAAAGTCGACGGCATCGAGGTGGTCGGTGCCAACGCCAAGACCATGCGCGAGGTGCGCTCGCACATAGGCATGATCTTCCAAACCTTCAATCTCGTCAACCGCACAACGGTGATCAACAATGTGTTGATGGGTCGGCTCGCCAAGGTGCCGGCCTGGAAGTCGACGCTTGGCCTGTGGAGCGCTGATGATCGCGAGCATGCCTTCAGGGCGATGGAGCGGGTCGGCATCGTCGACAAGGCCTATGTGCGAGCCTCCAACCTGTCGGGCGGCCAACAGCAGCGTGTCGGCATCGCCAGGGCGCTCGCCCAGGAACCGTCAATCATGCTCGCTGACGAGCCAGTGGCCGCACTCGACCCGGTCACCACCCATCAGGTGATGGGTGACCTCCAGCGGATCAACCGCGAGCTTGGCATCACGACACTGATCAATCTCCACTTCCTCGATCTCGCCCGCCATTACGGTCGGCGCCTGATCGGGCTGCGCGGCGGCGAGCTCGTGTTCGACGGCGACATCTCCCAGGTCGATGACGACACCTTCCGCGACATCTACGGCCGGGCGATCACCCCCGACGACCTGCTCACCGACGCATGAGTGACGCCGTAGCGCCCGTCGCCGTCAGGCCGCGCAAGCCGCGCCCCCAACTACACACCTACCTACTGGTCATCGCACTTGCCGCCTTCACGGTGTTCGCCGGCCGCCAGATCGGGTTCCGCTGGAGTTCGTTCATCGACATCTGGTCGAATCCTTTCTGGGGTCGATTCTGGCCCGTGCCCTGGGGCTGGGTACTCGACCGCCACAATGTCCTCGATGCCCTAGTCGAGACATTCCAAATCGCCATCATCTCGACCACGATCGGCTGCACGTTGGCGTTGCCAATCGGCTTCGCGATGTCCAAACTCACAACGCCCAACACACCCACATTCTGGCTGAGCCGCACTGTAATGAGCATCGTGCGAGCGATTCCCGACCTGCTGTGGGGCAAGCTGCTGGTCACGGCGATCGGGATTGGCGCCTTCGCCGGCGCATGGGCACTGACGATCTTCTCGTTGGCGGTGATGGTCAAGCTGTTCAGCGAAACCGTCGATGCCGCCGATGAGCGACCGCTCGAAGCGGCCCGCGCGGCGGGTGGCCGCCACACCCCCGCCGTTCGCACGGCTGTGCTTCCTGAGGTTTTCCCGGCGTTCGTCGCCTATGCCCTATACGTCTTCGAGCTCAATATCCGTGCCTCGCTCGTGCTCGGCCTGGTTGGCGCAGGCGGCATCGGGCGGGTCGTCGAGACCCAAAGGGCGACCTTCAACTTCGACCGTTTGATGGGCATTCTCATCATCATGTTCGTGATCGTGATGTCCATTGAGCAGGTCAGCGTCGCGGTTCGAAAACGGCTCGTCTGATGACCGCCGCGGTCGATCAAGAAACCGGCGAGGTCCTCACCCGCCCGGAACGCCCGCTGGCGGCTCGCAACTGGCGAATCGGCATCGCTGTGCTGTTGATCGTCGGCGTGATGTGGTCGTTCTCAGGTCTAGACGCTGGCCTCCGCGATGTCGTCGAGGCTCCCCGCGAGGGATGGAAGATCGTCAAGGAGATGTGGCCGCCCGCCTTCAAGACCGTCTACCACCGTGGGGCGGTCGGCAAGATCTTCGAGTCGCTGTACGTGGCCTGGATCGGCACGATGATCGGTGCGATCCTGTCATTCCCGCTCTCATTCCTGGCGGCGACGAACATCGCGCCGACCGCGTTGCGGGTACCGATTCGTCAGGTGTTCAACGCGATCCGATCCGTGCCCGAACTGATCGTAGCGATGGTGCTAATCACGGTGCTCGGACTCGGGCCGTGGGCCGGCGCGTTGGCGATCGGCCTGCACTCGATCGGCACCCTCGGCAAGCTTTCGACCGAAGTGATCGAGACCTCCGACGAGGGCCCGCTCGAGGCGATCAGCGCGGCGGGCGGCACATGGGTGTCGCGGATGAGGTGGGGCATGGTGCCCCAGGTGCTTCCGACGGTGATCGGCTACTGGTTGTTCCGATTTGAGATCAACGTTCGCGCTTCGGCCGTGCTAGGTCTGATCGGGGCCGGCGGGATCGGCGGTGAACTCGTCTCCCAGCTCAACTTCCGCAACTTCCCAGAGGTCGGAGCGGTCTTGTTGATGGTGATCGCCATGGTGTTGGTCATCGACACGATCTCCGGGTTCGCCCGTCGGCGGATAATTGCAGGCAGCGGCCGCAAGATCGATGACGACGAAACCGGCAGAACCGTCAATCTGATTGGCGACCTTGGTGGGTCGGGGCTCACCAGATGAGCCCGAACTCACCCGGCTCCGCAAACGACCTCGTACCCATGCTGATGCGACGACTCGTGATCGTTCTCACCCTCGCCGTTGGCGGGTTGACCGCCTGTGGCGGTAGTGATGGCGATCGCGACGCCCCGGCACGGTCGTACACGGTCGCCTTGCAGATCGAGGACCATGAAGACGAATACCGCTACCTAGTGGTGGGCGACGTGCCCACCTTTCAGGTCGGCGACGAGGTCACATTCGAAGCCGAGAACTCAGGCACACTCGCCCACGATCTACAAGTGGTGGGCCCCGACGGACTAACACGCGGCACGGCCGAGGCCGTGCTCCCGGGTGTCACGCTCACATTGACCGTCCGACTCGAAGATCCCGGTATCTACCAACTCAACTGTCTGGTCGACGATCATCTCACCGCCCACCACATGCAGGAGTTCATCCAGGTGGTCGACGCCTAACGGTCACCGTTTCATCGTGCTAGGTGTGCGAAAATTGGGCCAATGGGACCCGGTATCGTCATTCCACTGATTTTGGTGGCCATCGTTGCACCGCTGGCGTTCACCTGGGCCAAGCGGCTCAAGGACCCTCCGACCAGCATTTCTGGTGAGCCGGCAACTGCGCCCGCAACCCGCCTAACCAGCAATGCTCTGCGTGAACTGCCCACCCCGGTCTGGCGTGTGGTCTACGAGATCGCCGACAACAAGGTCAGCGGTATCGAGCATGTATTGATCGGTCGTGCCGGAGCGTTCGCTGTACAGACCTCGATCGAACCGCTGCCAGAACAACCCACCGAACAGCCCTCGCCTCACGCAGTGGCAGCGGCGGCGATTACGAGGGGCAATCTGGACGACGCCCTCAAGCGCTGCGCAATGTCGACCGACCGATTGGTCAGGGTCCATTGGGGTGCCGGGCCGGGTGGCTCGATCGATGTGTTGCCGGGTCTCACCGCCGTCGATGGCCGGTCGCTCTCGAGCTGGGCTGAATCGTTGACCGAGCAAACCCTCACACCCGCTCAGGTCGATCTGGCGTGGCAGACGATCTTGGTGGCGATCGGTCGCCCCGATCCGCTCGCCTGACCAATCGAGACATCGGGAGCGGGATGCGCGTGCGAACCGCGAGCACCGATGCTCGAACAGCACCCATGATCTCCGTCAGCGGAACAGGTCGCGGCTGGAGTCACGGATGACCGGTGCCATCGAGGCCGTGTCATCGACCTCCCACGCCAAGCCTCGGATCACGGCCGCAGGAACGCGCGACGTGTTTCCCTTCACGAGCTCGGCTGCCGCCGCCAACTCGTCGGCGACGCAGATCTCCTGCACCCGGAACTCGTGACCGTGTGGGTCGTGCTGCCCGATATAGCTGTACAACGGATTGATGCCAGCTACCCCGATCGCGATGTCGGTCTGGCCTTCTCGCCAGGGCCGCCCAAACGTATCGGTGATGACCACGCCAACGTCGACGCCGAGGTCGCCGAAACGGGCACGCGCCCGCCGAGCCGAATCGTCGGGGTCGACGGGCAACACGAGGATCCGTTCGTGGGCACCGCTCGACGACTGATCGACCCCGGAGTTGGCGCACACAAACCCATGATGTGTTTCGGTGATCAACACCGGCCCGATCTGGCGAACAATTCGGCGAGACTGCCGCAGAACGACCTCGATCACTCGCGGATCCTTCTCCCACCGGACCCCCCACTGGGCGGCGAACGCCGACGGCTCGACCGTGGCGAGATCGATTGCGCACGATTCGGCCTTCGACACGATCTTCGACGTGATCACCACGATGTCGCCATCGGTTAGATCGATTCGTTCGGCGACCTGAGCGGCGATGTCGTCACCGGGCTCGATCTCGGGCAGGCCTTCGACAGGGAAAATCGTCAGCGCAGAGGGCACGGCGGAACCGTAGCGCCGCCGAGGTCCCCGCGCCGAGTAGCCAGCAGCGAGCCGGTACGATCGCGCTCGTGAATGAACTCGCCACCTGGCCGCAGCGGCGATGGATCGCCGCGATTGGCGGGGCTTTGATAGTGATGCTGGCGGTTGGACTGCCCACCGACGTGATTCCCAACCCCGTGTTCGGGCGCCCTGTCGACGTCACCTGGTGGTCGTACCCGATACTGCTCGTCACCGCTGTGCTCGGTGGCCTTCTGATGGCGACGTATGTGCGAACTGACGCGTCCCAACATATCGACCGACTCGACGCTGATCTGGACACGCCCGGCAGGGCCGGCGGTCTTGGTGGGCTGCTGTCGTTTTTTGCCGTCGGGTGCCCGACGTGCAACAAGCTGGCGGTGCTGGCACTCGGCTCGACGGGCGCCCTCGACTGGTTTGCTCCGGCGCAACCGATCCTGGCCATCTTGTCGGTCGTACTGTTGGGCTGGGCGTTGCGGGCACGGCTGCAGAGCGCAACACTTTGCCGAATTGCCGCCTGACGTCTCCAGGCGGGCAACATGGGGCGATGAGCGCAACCGTTTCGGAGATCTTCGACCCAACCGCTTGGACACAGGTTGCCGGTTTCGACTTCACCGACATCACCTATCACCGTGCCAACGATGTCGGCGCTGTGCGGATCGCCTTCGACCGGCCCGAGATCCGCAACGCCTTTCGCCCTCACACTGTCGACGAGCTGTACGCCGCCCTCGATCACGCCCGCATGTCGAGCGATGTCGGGTGCGTGCTGTTGACAGGCAACGGCCCGTCGTCGCGCGACGGCGGTTGGGCGTTCTGCTCGGGCGGCGACCAGCGCGTCCGCGGCAAAGACGGCTACAAGTACGCCGGCGGCGAAACCGCCGACACGATCGACCCTGGCCGGGCAGGTCGCCTGCACATCCTCGAGTGCCAGCGCCTGATCCGGTTCATGCCCAAGGCCGTAATTGCTGTCGTGCCGGGCTGGGCGGCCGGCGGTGGCCACAGCTTGCACGTGGTGTGCGACCTTACGATCGCCAGCGCCGAGCACGCCCGGTTCAAGCAGACCGACGCCGACGTGGCCAGTTTCGATGGTGGCTTCGGATCGGCCTATCTGGCCCGGTTCGTTGGCCAGAAGTTTGCTCGTGAGATCTTCTTTCTGGGTCGTGAATACACCGCCCAGCAGATGCACGAGATGGGAGGCGTCAATGCGGTCGTGCCCCACGCCGAGCTCGAGGCCACCGCCTTGCAGTGGGCGCGGGAGATCTGTGCCAAAAGCCCAACTGCCCAGCGCATGCTGAAGTACGCCTTCAACCTGATCGACGACGGCCTGGTCGGCCAGCAGATTTTTGCCGGCGAGGCAACACGACTCGCATACGCCAGCGAAGAGGCCGCCGAGGGCCGCGACGCCTTCCTCGAAAAGCGCACCCCTGACTGGTCGGAGTTTCCCTATTTCTACTGAAGGTCACGGTGGCGACCTGTCCTTTCGTTTCGTCACGATCGAACGGCTAGACGACGAGCGTCTCGCCACCTTTCGCCTCAACGAACGTGGGCTCGCCAACCGTCGCAGCAAGCGTGACGATGCCGGCGCCGGCCTGTTCTTGGCTGAGGGCGATCTGGTGGTCGAACGGGCGCTGGAAGCCGGCTGTCGACCTTTTCGAGCACTGGTCGACGGCTCGCGAATCCCACCGGTCGCCGACCGTTTCGTCGAGCGCGGTGGTGAGGCCTTCGTCGGTGGCGACCAGGTCCGCAAGCTCGTCGCAGGGCTCGGTGTCCTGCATTCCGTCATCGCTCTGTTCCACCGGCCGCAACGACCGTCGGCGTCCGAACTGGCCAAACGCTGTCACCGGCTCGTCATCGTCGAAGGTGTCGACAATCCCGCCAATATCGGGTCGATCGTTCGGAATGCGGCAGCGCTGGGGTGGGATGGCATCCTGCTCGACCACACCAGCGCCGATCCGCTGTCACGCCGAGCGCTGCGCGTGGCGATGGGGACGGCCTTCTCGATTCCGCACGCCCGCACCACCAGTCTGATCGACGAACTGGGCGCCATGACAGATCGACGGCTGTACGCCCTGACTCCCCATGCCGACGCCGCGGATATCCGCACCATCTTGGTCCCGGCGGACCATCGCCGAGCGATCCTGATCGGATCGGAACGAAACGGTCTCAGCGACGCGGTGCTGTCTTTCGCAACGCAGGTGCGGATTCCGATGGCGGCCGGCGTCGATTCGCTCAACGCCGCGGCGGCCGCCGCTGTCGCCTGCTACGCCCTCGCTTGAGGGGCACGCTCCCTATCCGCTGAAGTCCGCAGAAGCGGCCGGTGACTTGTGACGACGCCGCTTGTCCCGCTTGGAGCCGCTGGTCGACGGCTCCCAGGTGAACGTCTTGGAAGCGATGATCGCGCCAACGACTCCCCACGCGGCGACGACGGCCATCTTGTCCCAGGTGAAGCCTGGCGAGTCGACCAGCGGGTTGAGTGTGTTCTGGAATGAGTTGACAAACGGCTTGAGCGGGAAGATGTCGCCGACCAGATCGAGCCACCGTGGGGGATCCTCGAGCGGGATAAAGATGTCTGACACGAACGCCAGCGGCAGGATCGTGGCGTTCGCCACCGCCGGAGCCGAGTCGGCGTTGGGAACCAATCCGGCGACGGCCAGCCCAAGTGCAGCAAACGCCGCCACTCCGACCACAAACGTCAGGATCATCGCAGGAACCTTCGAGGCGTCGATCGTGAGGTCGTAGGCGAGCACCCCGACCGTCAGTTGCAGAACGACGCCGAGCAAAGCGACCGTCAGGGCCCCGAGAATCCATCCGGTGAGATAGATCGAGGGTGGGATCGGTGTCGATCGCCAGCGCTTGAGAATCCCGTCGTCTCGTCTAATCGGCACCATGTTGACGAGGTTCGTGTAGGTGGCTGACACCGCAGTAAAGGCGGCCAGACCGCCTGTGTAGAACTGCTGCACCGACCAAGAGCCGGCCGGCGTATCGACGGTTCCGTCGCCGAACAGCGCATTGAACAGCACCAGCATGACGAGCGGCAGGCCGATCGTGAAGAACAGCCCCACTGGGCTGCGCATAAACGTAAGGATCTGGTACCGCGTCTGTTCCCTCACGAGAGTGAATGCGGATGGCCAGCTCATCTGGACACCTCCGTGTCGTGATCATCGTCGCCGAGTTGCAGGAACACGTCCTCCAGCGACGGGCGCTTGACACTCAACCCGACCAACTCGACGCCACACTCGACAGCTGCAGCAGCAACGACAGCCAACAGCGCCGTTGGCTGTTCGGTTTCGAGCCGGACGACACCCGCCTCGACCACTGCGTCGGGAGGAACCGCCAGCTGATCGGCCGATATGCCGTCTGGCAACCGGAACGAGATCGTTGTGTTCGGCGCTGACGCCATCAATTGTTCCGGAGTGCCCTCGGCGATCAGCCGACCACCAGCGAGCACTCCGACACGGTCGGCCAACTGCTCGGCCTCGTCTAGATAGTGCGTCGTCAGCAACACCGTGGTGCCACCTGCGCAGAGTTGTTGAATCAACTGCCACGATTCGCGCCGCGCCACCGGATCGAACCCGGTGGTCGGCTCATCGAGGAACAGTATCTCGGGCCGGCCAATGATTCCGAGGGCGAGGTCTAAGCGGCGCCGTTGGCCTCCTGACAGCGTGCCGATTCGGGCATCGATCTTGGCGGTGAGACCAACCATTTCGACAACCTCGTCGATCGGGCGGGGATCGCGGCTGGGTGATCCGTAGAACCTCAGCGCCTCACGAATGGTGAGCTGCTTTTCGACTCCGGAGGTCTGCAACACAATGCCGATCCGGTCGCGGAACTCGCGTCCGCTTTCGCCAGGGTCGGCGCCCAGCACCGACACCGTTCCACTTGTGAGTCGTCGATGGCCTTCCAGGATTTCGACGGTTGTCGACTTGCCGGCACCATTGTGTCCGAGCAGGCCGTATACCTCGCCCTCGGCGACGTCGAACGAGACACCTGCAACAGCGTCGATCCCGCCGTACCGCTTGTAGAGGTCACGTACCTCGATAACAGCCACATTCAGTCCTTTCCGAAGCCGGCCGGCGAGATCGGTAGACCGGTGTCGTTGCGAAGATGCTCGGCGGCCGGGGCAAAGTAGCCCATCAACTCACCGGCGGTTTCGGCGGCGTCAGTCAGATCGGCGCAGGTCTGCTCGACTGCGGCTGCCATGTGCAGCAACCATCGGTCGCGCTCGAGCGGGCCGACGTGAAACGGGAAGTGACGCATCCGCAGGCGGGGATGCCCACGCTTCTCCGAATAGGTGGCCGGGCCACCCCAATACTGGGCCAGGAACATGCTGAGGCGCTGCTTAGCCGGCTCGAAATCTGGAAAATCCGGGTACAGCGGCGCAACGAGGGTGTCCGTTGCGATGCCGTCGTAGAAGGCATCGACAAGTCGATCGAAGAACGATTGACCGCCGACTCGGAAAAACAAACTGGGCGCCGCGGACTCGGAAGTCACGACGCCCAGTTTAGGGGGATCGCCTGGGTGGTCAGGTGTCGGTCAGAACGACGGATTGAACTTGCGGTACTCGATCAGTTCGTCACGCTTGACAACGAAAGGGGTCGAACCGTCGCAGGCATCGAGGATGACGGCTTCGTCGGCGGCGAGCAGCACGAGGGCGGTGATGACGTCGTCACCCCGGCTGATCTCAATGACGTCTCCGGTTTCGAGTTGTTCGTTCAGCAATGTGGTCATGATCTTCTCCGTCCGGCGGGCGGTGTTACCTTCCGACTGCCTTGTTGTTGCTTGTATCGGATGCAACGGCGAAGATCTTGAGACATTCCTGAGAACTTGTGTGTCGTTTGCCACACCAGAGTCAGGTCCCTAACCGGCGTCTCACAAGTTCAGGCAAATTGCGGGTCATCCCAGTCGGGGAACACGTCTGGAAAGCTGTCGCTTACACGGTCGTTGTAGACCGCCGCCCGCTTTTCGAGGAAGCTGGTGACGCCCTCGCGGGTATCGGCACTGCGGCCCCGATCAAGGATCGCACGACTGTCGGCACGGTGCGCCTTCATCGGGTGATCGGCACCGAGCATTCGCCACATCATCTGACGAGTCAGGGCAACCGATACGGCGGCGGTGTGGTCGGCGATGTCGGTGGCGATCTCACGAGCTACCGCCAAGAGTCGATCGGGCTGATGCACGCTCCGTACCAGCCCTCCTGTGTGTGCCTCGTTGACGTCGAACACGCGGCCAGAAAAGCTCCACTCGAGGGCCTGGCTGATCCCGACGACTCGCGGCAGGAACCAGCTCGATGCCGCCTCGGGAACGATGCCGCGGCGAGCGAACACGAACCCGAACCGGGCCGCGGTACTGGCGATCCGGATGTCCATCGGCAGCGTCATAGTGACGCCAACACCGACGGCAGCTCCGTTGATGGCGCCGATCACCGGCTTCTTCGACTCGAAGATCCGCAATGTCAGCATCCCACCACCATCGCGGGGGACGCCGGCTTCGGTCTGCACGTCGCTACCACCCTTGGCGAACGTATCTCCCCCCGACGACAGGTCTGCTCCGGCGCAGAATGCGCGCCCCGCCCCCGTCACGATCACCGCACGCACATCGTCGTCGGCGTCCGTCAGATCGAAGGCGGCGAGCATCTCTTCGAGCATCGTGCCGGTAAAGGCGTTCAGCTTCTCGGGCCGCGACAACGTGATGGTCGCAATCCGGTCAGCAACCTCATAAGAAATCTGAGAAAAGTCAGCCATGTAGAGGGACCGTACCGACCGACGTGTCAGCCAAGCGAACGCACAACGCTCAAACCCGTCCAACCAGCACGCCACGATGCAGCCAGTCAGAAGTATGTCCTTCTGATTCCGAGTCAGATCGTTCGCTGGCAAGGCGCAGCGAGCCCGAGTTGCCTCCTGGCAACGAGCGGCGAGATGGAACGCAGCCAGCGGGCGATCTGGCCGAAATCAGCCGGCCCGACTCAGACGTCGAGGAAGCGGGAGGCGGCTATGCCGGATCCGATCATCCCCACGAGTGCTCCGAACAGCAAGATGTAGATAGCGACCGTCCATTGGTATCCGTCGACAACGACCAGCGCCGTCATGCCGGACGAGTCAGGGAAATCGCGCACACCTTGTGTCCATCGCCAGTTGACGAACTGCATGATGCCAACGGCACCAATCGCGCCGAGTAGGCCCTGGATCAGGCCTTCGAGCATGAATGGTATTCGAATGAACCAGTCGGTCGCTCCCACGAGTTTCATCACCTCGATCTCGCGCCGGCGGGCAAACATCGCCGTGCGGATCGTGTTCCAGATCAACAGTCCGGAAGCCAGCATCAACGCAATCCACAGACCGGTGGTATACGTGCTGACGAACCCTTGCAGCCTGCTGATCAGGTCGAGCTGTTCCTCGGCCAGTGTGACCGAGTGGACACTAGGCAGCTGCTGATAGCTCTCTTTGAGGCCACGCAAGAAGGCGACCTCGGTCGACTCGGCCGGCACGATCTTGAACAGCGTCGGGATGTTCGTCTCGTTGAGCAGCTTCCGGGTGGTGGGGTCTCCGGCGAGCACACGGTCGGCGTCGGCCAATGAACACACCACATCGCAGTACTCGAACGACGCAACCGTGCCGACGCTGACCTGCTCGTTGAGTGTGCTCTGAATGAACTCGAGCCCGTCAGGTTGGGTTCCGGCGTTGACGAACACGATCATCTCGACACCGCCCTCCCACCGCTGGAGCAGGTTGTCGAACCCCTCCTGGATCAACAGGGTAAGCCCGAAGATCAACAATGAAATCGCCGACGTGATGATCGCCGCGGCGGTGAGCGTGATGTTGCGCTTGAACCCGGCGAACGTCTCGCGGAGCGTGTAGGTGAAGCGGGAAAACACTATTCGTACACGCCTCTCGCTTGATCGCGGACGATGACGCCACGGTCGAGCTGGATCACGCGCTTGCGCATCGTGTTCACGATCCGCTGGTCGTGAGTGGCCATCACCACGGTGGTGCCTGTCTTGTTGATGCGATCGAGCAGGCGCATGATGCCCTCGCCCGTGGTCGGGTCGAGGTTGCCGGTCGGCTCGTCGGCGATCAGGATCAGCGGCCGGTTGACGAACGCACGGGCAACTGAAACACGCTGCTGCTCGCCGCCAGAGAGCTGGTGTGGAAAGCGGTCTTCTTTGCCGGCCAAACCGACCAGGTCGAGAACGGCCGGCACCTGTTGGCGGATGACGTGCTTGGGCTTACCAATCACCTCTTGGGCAAAGGCGACATTCTCGAACACAGTCTTGTTCGAGAGCAGCTTGTAGTCCTGAAAGATGTTGCCGATGTTGCGGCGCAGATGTGGAACGCGACTGGGCGGCATGTCAATAATGTTGCGGCCGGCGACCCACACCGCGCCGCGTTCGGGGCGTTCCTCGCGGTTGAGCAGTCGCAGCATCGTGCTCTTGCCCGAGCCGGACGGCCCGACGAGGAACACAAACTCACCCTTGGCGATGTCGAAGCTGGCATCGCGCAGCGCAACGACTTCGGTCGAGTAGCTCTTGGTGACGTTTTCGAGGCGAATCATGAGAGTGCCCGGAGGCGCCCCGATCGTATCGTCATCGAACCGTCATCGAACGGCACCCGAACAACCGATCTCCAGCTGAGATCAGATCCATCGCTCGCAAGGCGCGGGAGCACGAAGTTGACTCCCGGTCAATCGATCTCCAGCTGAGATCAGATCCGTCGCTCGCAACGCGCGGGAGCACGAAGTTGACTCCCGGTCAATCGATCTCCAGCTGAGATCAGATC
>CALFRK010000122.1 GCA_937919625.1 uncultured Ilumatobacter sp. | reverse complement strand
GCCACCTCTTCGACAACAGCCACCTCTTCGACAACAGCCACCTCTTCGACAACAGGTTCGGGCTGAGCCTTACTGGCGGTCAGCCGAGCCTCACGATCGGCCTGGGCCTGAGCGGCAGCATTGCGTGCCTCGGTCTGGGCTTGAACGAACGCCTCTTCTTCCTCAGGGCTGCGCTCAGGCTTGGGCGCGGCCGCTTCACCGGGCGCGGCCACCTTGGGGCGGCGGGAGGCGATGTAGCGACCCTCCTCGACAGCCTCGGCGATGACCTGTACGAGCAGACCGTTGGCGCGGATGGCGTCATCGTTGCCGGGAATCGGGAACTGAATGACATCGGGGTTGACGTTGGTGTCGACGACTGCCACAACTGGGATCCCGAGCTTGTTGGCCTCGGTGACGGCGATGTGCTCTTTGAGCGTGTCAATGATGAACACACAATCAGGGGCCTTCTTCATGTCGCGCAGACCACCAAGGTTGCGCTGCAGCTTGGTGAGCTCTCGATCGAGAAGAAGCGCCTCCTTCTTGATCATGGCGTCAAACTCGCCCGAGGCCTTCATGCGCTCGTAATCGAGCATCTTGCCGACCCGCTTCGACATCGTTTCGAAGTTGGTAAGCATGCCACCCAGCCAACGCTCGTTCACATAGGGCATGCCGACTTTCTGGGCATAGCTCTGGATTGGGTCCTGGGCCTGCTTCTTGGTGCCGACGAACAAGACGACGCCACCATTTGCGACGAGATCACGAACGAACGTGTAGGCCGTCTCGACGCGAGTGAGCGTCTGCTCGAGGTCGATGATGTAGATCCCGTTGCGCTCACCAAAGATGAATCGCCTCATCTTCGGGTTCCACTTGCGGGTCTGATGTCCGAAGTGGACTCCAGCTTCCAGCATTTGACGCATGCTGATGACGGCCATGACAAGCTCCTTGTGCGGTTTCGAACTCGCTCCCGGCGCCGAGGCGACCGCTGCTTGGGGCGAATGGGTGAATTGATGAACGGCGCATCGAACGATGAACCGGTTCATGATTGTATCCGCTGGGCACAGGTTTCCGACTCGCCCGAATCGCTTCTGTCATGGGCCGCAGCGCAGCTTGGGCTTACGGGCACCGGCGGCGGCTGAGCCATCGTGGGGGATAAGCCGGGGCGAGTAGACCAGCCTGCCGATCATTGGTGTCGGGTCGATGTACCGGGCCTCATCTCTGACGCCGAAATGGAAGGGACCAGCCGTCAAGCCGACCTGTACGCCGCGTATCACCAGATCGCCACGCTTGATCTGGTTGCCGGTGATGTTGCCGTACGTCACACGCAAACCGTCGACGTCGCGTATCACGACAAATTCGGTGCCTGCGACGGATCCGACAAAAGTGACACGTCCCGTGGCGACAGCGAAGACTGCTGCCCCCGGCGGCGTGTCGTATTTGATACCGCGGTTTCCGGGACACCATCGGCAGGCGGGCTGGCGGTATGGGTCGCTGATCGGCGCATCAACCGGTGCCCGCCAACATCTGGCTGCCGAAACGACCGTGCTCGGCTGCAACAGGCACGACACAATGATGACGGCGGCGGACAATCGTCGCCTAACACGAGAATTGGGCATGACTCGACCTTTCGGGCGGGCGCCGGGCGCCAGAAGCGAGCCTGATGAGAGGCAGTCAGGCCGAATGGCCGAGAATTCGGGCGGGCACGCCGATAGCTACATGCCGGCGGCCGTCATGCGTGAGCGCAGGTGCAACACCGATTTGGTGTGGATCTGCGACACTCGGCTCTCGGTGACGCCGAGCACCTGGCCGATTTCGGCGAGAGTGAGACCCTCGTCGTAGTACAAGGAGAGCACGAGCTTCTCGCGCTCGGGCAACTTCAGAATCTCAGCCTTCATGATGTCGCGTAGCTCGCGGTCCTCGATTGCGGCGACGGGGTCCTCGAAGCCGGCCGACTCGACCGCAGCCGGCTCATACCCGGCGGCGATAGCGCGATCGAGCGGGCCAATCGTGGTGGTTGCAATCGATGCCAACCATCGCGCCAGCTCTTCCCCGCCGATCTGAAGTTGGGCGGCGAGTTCATCGTCGTCCGGAGCACGACCGAGCTCATGTTCGAGACGCGAAAACGCCCGCTCGACCTCGCGAGCACGGCTGCGGACCGATCGTGGAACCCAGTCGAGCTGGCGCAGACCGTCATAGATGGCGCCGCGAATACGAGGCGCCGCAAACGTTTCGAACTTGACCCCTCGCTCGGGATCAAAACGATCGATGGCATCGATCAGGCCAAACACGCCGGAACTGACGAGATCGCCTGGGTCGACGCTGTTGGGAAGGCCGGCACCGATACGACCGGCGACGAACTTGACGAGCGGTGAATAGTGCACGATCAAGCGATCGCGCGAGGCGTTGTTCTTGCGATTTAGCCAGCGCGTCCAATGCATCGCCAGGTCTGGGTCGTCGGGAACAATGCTCATGCGCGTGGGTGACTTTGGAGATAGGCAGATCGCAAACGCTCTCTGCTGACGTGAGTGTAACGCTGCGTCGTCGCCACGTCGGCGTGACCGAGCAGCTCTTGCACGGCACGCAGGTCGGCTCCCCCGTCGAGCAGATGCGTGGCGAATGTATGGCGCAAAGCGTGAGGATGGGTGGGGGTCGGCGAGCGTCGATCGATGATGCGGCGAACATCGCGCGGCGTGAGCTGCTTGCCACGCTCGTTGGCGAACACGGCCGATCTGGCCTCGGCAGGCACGACCTCGTGGCGAATCGCCAGCCATGCCTGCAGCGCCTCTGCGGACGGTTCGCCGAGCGGCGCTCGGCGCTGTTTTGAGCCCTTGCCCCACACGATCAGCACGCGTTCGGCGAGCTTGATCTGATCGAGCTGCAGCGTGCACAGCTCGGACACACGGACGCCAGAGCCGTACAGGATCTCGAGCACGGCGTCGTCTCGGCACCGTCGCCATGCCGGCTCGTCTTCGGGAGCTGGGCCATCGAGCAGCTGCTCGAGTTGACGCCGGTCGAGCACCCGCGGCAGCCGCCCCGGACCAGCGCTGACGTGCAGACCGATCGTCGGGTCGATCGACACCACACCCTCGGCGATCGCCCACCGGAAGTAACGCCGCAGTGCAGCCGCTTTGCGGGCGATGCTGCGGCGCGCCAGCTGGCGAGTTGAGAGCGAGGCGATGTATCGGCGCACCAATGTGCGAGTGACCTCTGCGGGCGACTCGATGTGCGATCGCGATACCCACTCGGCGAACAAGCGAATGTCGGTTTGGTAAGCAGACAGGGTGCGTTCGGACAGCGACGAGTGGGCACGCACAAAGTCGCCCAAGCACCACGTATCGGTGTCCACCATCTTGTCTACGATATTCGGTCGTCACGGTCGCAACCGGGACCCCGTCGCTTCGAACCAACCTGCGGCTTCGACCAGCCACCCGTCGCGCTCGAGTCGGGCGGCAGCGAGCGCTATCTCGCACAGCGACGCGTCGACCACTTCGAGCATCATGTCGAGCGAGCAAGGGTGCAGCTCGCACACCGCCAGAACCCGTGATTGCAGGGCATTGGGCATCGGACGCGGATCGAACGGTAATTCAGATTGGCGGCGGTGATCGAGGCCGAGCATCGTCAGTACATCGTCGACCGATGTCACGGGCGCACAACCGTCAACGAGTAGCTGGTTGGTGCCTTCGGAGGCGCGACAACGCGGTGACCCCGGCACCGCCATCACTTCGACACTGCGCTCGGCAGCGGCCCTAGCGGTGATCAGGCTGCCACCGCGTTGGCGACTTTCGACGACGACCAACACCTCACATAGAGCCGCCAAGATGCGATTGCGCTGCGGAAACCGCCAGCCATCGGGCGGCGTGCCGGGTGGCCATTCGGATAGTAATAACCCCTCGCGAGCGACCCATTCCCACAACTCGGCGTTGGGTTTGGGATAGTGCACGTCGGGGCCACTACCGACCACAGCGATCGGTCGACCCGAACCTGTTGCCGATCTGACGCCGCGGTGGGCCGCCGCGTCGATACCTCGCGCGAGACCGGAAACGACAGCCACGCCAACATCGGCGAGCGCTTCTCCGAGTTCGCTCGCCGTCGCCCGACCCGAGGCCGTGGCATGGCGTGTGCCGATCACGCCGACCCGGCGTGCTGCAACGGCAGAGATGTCACCGCGAACGAACAGCACCTCGGGTGCCTGCGGGTCGACAGACAGCTGCGCCGGGTAACTGGGATCGGACCGCCCGAACACAGCGATGCCGTTGTTCTCACACTCGGCCAGAAGCCGATCGGGTGAAGCGATGGCGGCCTGTTCACGCAGCCGTTGCAGCAGATCGTCGGGCGTCGCCCTGACGAACATCGGATCGAGGGTGGCGCCGCGGGCCAGGCGATCAAGCGCATCCGCTGGCTCGTGGTGCGCAAGCAGCAACTGCAGTCTGCGCGGGCCGATCGAGGGCAGACCAGCGAGCGCTGCGAGCGCCGCCCGGCTCATGTGGCGCTTCCGACTGCGCTCAACCCGACCCGGGCCCGCATGCTCAGCGCCGCGGCGACATGCCCCTCGCTGATGTCATCGTTGTACTCGCCCGCCAGATCAGCCAACGTACGAGCCACGCGACGCACCCGGTGGTAGCCGCGACCGGTTAGGCGACCGCGCTCGATCTCGCCCCGGATCAGGCTGCTGGCTGAGGCATCGAGCGGGGCCAGTTCGTTGAGCCCGCCCTCATCGAGAGCAGCGTTGAGCACGCCCCCACGTTCGATCGCAACCCGCCGCGCGATCGCCACGCGGGCTGCGACCTCAAAGGTTGACTCGCCGGGCTCACCGTCGATCAGTTCGGCCACATTGGGCCGTTGCACAGCGACCCGCAGGTCGAAACGATCGAGCAGCGGACCCGACAAACGCCCGAGGTAACGATGCCTTGAGCGCTCGTCGCAACGACAGTCGCTCGTTGACCCGTCGCCACCGCACGGGCACGGATTGGTTGCACCGATCAGCTGGAAGCGAGCTGGCATCGGGACCCGGATCTGTTCGACTCGGCCGACCATGATCTCGCCCTCCTCAAGTGCTTCGCGCAGTCCGTCGAGCACGCTCGGTGTGAACTGCCCCATCTCGTCGAGAAACAACACGCCCCCGTGCGCCAGGCTGATTTCTCCTGGCCTCATCTGGTGTGAACCACCGCCGACCAGCGCCCCGACCGAGCTGGTGTGGTGGGGTGACCGGAACGGAGGTCGAGTTATCAATCCGGTCGATGGCAGCGCCACACCGGCCGCTGAATGAACCATGGTGGCCTGCAGCGCCAGGTCGCGGTTGAGATCTGGCAGCAAGCCCGGCATGCGGCGCGCCAGCATCGTCTTGCCGGCACCCGGCGGCCCCACGAACAGCACATGATGACCTCCGGCGGCCGCAACCTCGAGCGCCAGACGAGCGATCGGCTGGCCTTTGACGTCGGCCAGATCGTGTAGCTCGGGCTCGACGAACGACGAGGACGGCACGGCGTCGAACTGTGGCCAGGATCGGGCCCCTGTAAGTGCCTCGACGAGCTGGTCGAGTCGCTCGACCGGACGGATCAGGCCACGCGCCGCGATGCTCGCCTCGGCAACTGATTCTGCGGGTACCACCCAGTCGTGATCGGGACGCACCCCCACCATCGGCGCCACGCCAGGGATCTTGCGGATCGACCCGTCGAGGCCGAGCTCTCCGGCAAAAGCCAACCCATTGACTGCATCGGACGGGATCACCCCGAACGCCACCAGCGAAGCGATCGCGATCGCGACGTCGAGACCGGAACCTGCCTTGCGATAATGCGGCGGCGCAAGATTGACAGTGACCTTTTTGTCGGGCCAATGGAAGCCGCTCGACTGCACGGCCGCCCGCACTCGGTCGCGCGCCTCTCGGCACGACTCGTCGGGGAGCCCCAGCATTGTGAATCCGGGCAGCCCGAGGCTGCTGACGTGCACCTCGACCGTGACCGGATGCCCTCGCGCCCCCAGAATCGTCGCCGCAGCGATCGTGGCAATCATCTCAACCTCCCAAGACACACCAGCCAACCGGCGGTGATTCATGTGGGAGGGAGTGCAATCTGCGCCCTCGACAGGTACCTGCCACCATATCGGTGGGGTGTGGCAGCCACTACGGGTTCGAGTAGATCCCACGGTTGATGATGCCGCCGGATGCCGGGCCAAAACCGTCCGGTCGTGACACACTCTGGCCGTGCGTCTGCGCTCGGCCATCGTCATCGTCAGCTTGCTTTTGGCGTTGGCGGCCTGTGAACGCGCCGACGAGGTACGAAGCGACGCCGAGCGATTTTGCGGCGAGGCGATCGCCCGGCGCGAAACGATCGTGTCACCGCCGCTCAACAGCGAGGCCGAACTCCAAGCGACGCTCGAGTTCTACCGCTTGATGGGGCAACTCGCCCCGGTGGCGATCGCCCAGGAGTGGGCCGCACTCGTCTTCAATCTCGAGACGGCGGCATCGCTGATTCCGGGCGATGCCGAGTCGGAACAGTTGGTCGCAATGACCGCCTATGCGACAGAACCGTCGGCGTACGAGGTCAAGCGTTGGCTCGCCGTCAACTGTGGTCTCGATATCCCGATCACCACGATCGCCCCGCAAGAACCCGAACCGGCGCGAACAACTACGGTCGCTCCCCCAGAGGGCGAAGTACCAAGCGAATAGTCGCCGGCCAGACGCCGGTCAGACGGCGGGAATCTCGCCGCGGCGGCGGATCACCGAGTCGACCAGGCCGTACTCCTTGGCCTCGTCGGCCGTGAACCAACGGTCGCGTTCGGAGTCGGCCTGCACCTGCTCGAGTGTTTGGCCCGAGTGGTCGGCAATCATCTCGGCCATACGGCGCTTGATGTAGCGCAGCTGCTCGGCCTGGATCGCGATATCGGAGGCCTGGCCGCGCAGCCCGGCGAGTGGCTGGTGCATCATGATGCGAGCATTCGGCAAGGCGAAGCGCTTGCCGGCGGCGCCGGCCGTGAGCAGGAACTGCCCCATCGACGCAGCGAGGCCGAGGCACACAGTCGCTACGTCGCAGCCAACGAACTGCATCGTGTCGTAGATCGCCATACCAGCAGTGATCGAGCCGCCGGGACTGTTGATGTACAGCCAGATATCGGCGTTTGGATCTTCGCCCTCGAGATACAGCAGCTGAGCACAGATCTGATTGGCGATGTCGTCGTTGACATCGGAGCCGAGCATCACGACCCGGTTCTTCAGCAGGCGGTTGAACACGTCGCTGCGAGGGTCGAAGCCCCCATCGAGCGCCATCGGCCAGTCGGTGCGATCGGTCATGTCGCAAGACTATCGGGCAAGCTCGCCGAAGCTGGCTGTGCCTCATCGGTCGAGATATCGAAAACGAGACGGACAAGACTTCAGAATCCCGTGACACGGCCAACTGCTACGGTGTAACGGCGACGACGGGGGTTGCGATGGCGATTGTGATTGAGGCGAGGACACGTCCGCCCCACAGTCGCGGGCTGCGCCGCGAACGGCTCGACCTACTGTTGTCCCAGATTCCGGTACATCAGTTGACCCTCGTCACCGCCCCTGCCGGCAGCGGTAAGACCACAGCCCTGTCACAATTTGCAGCCAACACGGCAATCCGGGTCGCGTGGTACAGCATCGACACCCTCGACGGCAGCCCCGACGTCTTCTTCGAATACTTGCGGCGGGCGATCGGACACATCGCCGCAACAGTGCGCGACCAGCCATGGACCAGCTACCTCGATGTGCTACATCACCTTGAAGGAATCGGTCCCGAGCCGCTCGTGATCGTGCTCGACGACTTCCATCTGATCGCCGGCCAGCCCGCCGAAGCGCTGGTAGCAGAGATTCTGCGCCAGCTGCCGCCCAACATCCGCGTCGCGATCGGAAGCCGCCTCGTTCCCGACTTTGACATCACACAACTTCGGCTGACCGATGATGTTCTCGAGATCGACGCCGACGACCTGCGATTTCGCACTTGG
>CALFRK010000121.1 GCA_937919625.1 uncultured Ilumatobacter sp. | reverse complement strand
GTCGCTGTCGATGCCGTTGTCGTCGTTGGCGTCGTGGGTGGCTGAATCGTCGTCGATCGTGTCGTCAACGGACGTCTCGACCTCGAGCGTTTTTGGGGCGGGGTCGTCTGCGCCCTGTTGGGCGGCGACGAAGCCACCGGCTCCGAGCATAAATCCGACGGTCCCGGCTGCAACGACGGCCGTGCGATTGCCAAGAAACCGGCGAATGGTGCTCCGTGTCTGTGTGTCCATGGTGTGTTCCTCCGTAGTGGGTGTCGCTGAGTACGAGAAGGACACGACGGTGCAACCCGGCAGGTTGGGTCGGACGTTCGAATAGTTCAGGAGATTGTTTCGACGAGATTGCCGTCGACCACACGAATCTCGATCCGCGAGTCGGCGGTGTCACTGCGGAGCCGCACCCGAATCCGGAGTGGTTCTTGGTACTCGATCTCCGACACGAATCCACCGGGGGCCGGTGCAATCACCAGCAACGAGAACGCCGACCCGTTCCAGCTCACTGTGATCGAGCCGCCGATCGACTGGTAGGTCTTGGTGAACGGGGCGATCGGCGGCGGGGCCACATCACTGGTCGTGCTCGATTCGTCGTCGACCGTCGTGCTCGATTCGTCGTCGTCGGGTGTCGACGGCGAGGTCGCAGTCACAGAGGCAGCGGTCGACCCGGAACTCGGGGTCGTGCCGGGAACGGTCGACTCACGACCACCCGCGACGGTGGTGCCAGTGACGGACCTGCCCGTCGTGACGGGCGCTCCAGAATGGATCGTGTTGTCGGACGAGTCGTCGATTGGGCTCGATGTTGGATCATCGTCAAGTTCAGCTTCGAGGGCCTCATCGATGGTCGAGTTGGGCCCGGCCTCGTCGGCCTCGACGTCGGCCTCGTTGGCGTCGTCGATGGTCGAGTCGACGTCGACCGAAGGAAGCACGTCGCCCGTGTCACTCGGTGCGAGCGAGGTACCGCTACCGCGCGGCAACAGTGCAACGCCACCGATCAGGAGCGCGATCATCGCCACCCCGCCGATTGCGCCGGCGCGCCGGCGGCGGATGTGGCTGGCGCGCCCCAACACGGCGTCGTGTGCAGCCTCCACCGAGGTGGCACCTGTACCCGCCCGGCGCTGTAGAGCCCCAGCCAGTTGCTCGTCGAATGGTTCGAACTCACTCATGTTGTTCACCCTCCGGTGTGCCATAACGATGGCGGTGTTCACGCTCCAACACGGGACGCAGACGATTTCGCGCATCGTGCAGATGTGACTTGACCGTGCCCTCGGCAATTTCGAGGGCGTCGGCGATCTCGGTGACGGTCAGACCGTCCACATAGAACAGGGCTGTTGTGGCCCGTTGTTGACGCGGCAGTTCTGCCAACAAGCGATCGAACTCGTCGATGTCAGTGGCGTGCGTCGTCGTTTCCGACCGCGACGACAGTCGGCTCAGCGCCTTGCGCTTTCGTCCGGTGCGCCGGTGATCGTCGCGGAGTTGATTGATGGCGACCCGCCGAACCCACCCGACCGGGTCGTCATATCTACTGATCTTGCGCCAACGCAGATGGGCTTTCACGAACGCTTCTTGAACAGCATCGGCGGCAGCTTCGGCGTCGCCCGCCACGATCGTGAGCGCTCTGACCAGCCGGGCGTAGTGCTCGGTGAAAATTTGGTCGAACTCGGTCCGCGTTCGCGCCCGAACCAGGTCGTCGTCGATCGTTCCCATCGAAATCTCGCTCATGGTTATGTCTGCCGCGAATGCGCTCACCGAATCAGACACGCTGTCCGGGACGTTTGGGTTGGGTTGATATGCCGAGTTCCTCGTCGAATCGTCACCCGGCTTCTTCACCCCGGTGACGATAGGCGCGTCCGCGTCGGTGACATCGGCGCCGGTAGGCTGGGCAGCCGCATGGGCATCCTCGATCGCATCCTCCGCGCGGGAGAAGGCAAGAAACTCAAGGCATTGCAAGGGATGATTCCCGACATCAATGCACTCGAAGACGGACTTCGTCGCCTGTCCGACGACGAGCTGAAGGCCAAGACTGGCGAGTTTCGTCAGCGCCTCGACAACGGTGCAACCCTCGACGACATCCTGGTCGAAGCGTTCGCGGTCACCCGCGAGGCCGCCGATCGTGTCATCGGCCAGCGTCACTATGACGTTCAGATGATGGGCGGCGCGGCGCTCCACTTCGGCTGGGTCGCCGAGATGAAAACTGGAGAGGGTAAGACGCTCGTCTCCACGCTCCCCGTCTACCTCAACGGACTCGGCGGCAAGGGTGTCCACCTTGTCACGGTCAACGACTACCTGGCGCGTCGCGATGCCGAGTGGATGGGCCGTATTCACCGTTGGCTCGGGCTCGAGGTCGGGCTCATCATCCCTGGCTTGATGACGTCGCCCATCGAGAAGCGCCGCAACTACAACGCCGACATCACCTACGGCACCAACAACGAGATGGGCTTCGACTATCTCCGCGACAACATGGCGGCCAAGCTCGAGAACAAGGTGCAGCGCGGCCACAGCTACTGCATCGTCGACGAGGTCGACTCGATCCTGATCGACGAGGCGCGCACGCCGTTGATCATCTCCGGCCGGGTTGGCGACGCCGCCAAGCTGTATTACCGATTTGCCTCGATCATTCGCTCGCTCCATCGCGACATCGACTACGAGGTCGAAGAGGACAAGCGGGTGGTGGTTCCAACCGAGGATGGCATCGAAAAGGTCGAATCGGCACTCGACGTCGAGAACCTCTACGACGATGTCTCAGCCAATCTTGTGCACCAGTTCACCGTGGCGCTCAAGGCCAAAGAGCTGTACAAGCGTGACAAGGACTACATCGTCCAAGGTGGCGAGGTAAAGATCGTCGACGAATTTACCGGGCGGATCCTCGAGGGCCGCCGCTGGTCCGAGGGCATCCACCAGGCGGTCGAGGCAAAAGAGGGCGTCAAGATCAAGGAAGAGAACCAAACCCTCGCCACGATCACCCTTCAGAACTACTTCCGCATGTACGACAAGCTCGCCGGCATGACCGGAACCGCCCAAACCGAGGCGGCGGAGCTGATGAACACCTACGGCCTCGGCGTCGTTCCGGTTCCTACTAATCGTCCGCTGGTTCGCCTCGATCAGGCCGACCTGATCTACAAGGGCGAACCGGGCAAGTTCAGCGCCATCATCGACGACATCGAAGAGCGACATGCCAAAGGCCAACCGGTGCTGGTCGGCACTATCAGCGTCGCCAAGTCTGAGTTGCTGTCTCGGATGATGCTGCAGCGCGGCATACCGCACGAGGTTCTCAATGCCAAGCAGCACACCCGTGAGGCCGACATCGTCGCCCAGGCCGGCCGGTTCGGCGGGGTCACTGTTGCTACCAACATGGCTGGTCGAGGTGTCGACATTCAGCTCGGGGGCAATCCCGAACTGATGGCCCACAATGAGGTCCTCAAGGAAGGTTTTGCCGCCGATCTGTTGGTCGACGATTTTGAGCTGCCTCGTCCGCTTGCCGAAATGCCCGAAGAGTTTCAACAAGAACGCGTCAAGGCGTTTGCTCGCTACGAAGAATTGCTGACGGGATTCAAACAGGAGACTCTGGCTGAGGGTGATCAGGTGCGCGAGGCCGGTGGCCTGTACGTGATCGGCTCGGAGCGTCACGACTCACGTCGCATCGACAACCAGCTGCGCGGCCGCGCCGGCCGTCAGGGTGACCCCGGCGAGAGCCGGTTCTTTCTCAGCCTCGACGACGAGTTGATGCGTCTGTTCGCTACCGGCGCCTTGCAGTGGGCGATGGGTCGCTTCGACGAAGACGAGGCGATCGAGGCCAAGATGGTCACCAAGGCGATCGAGCGTGCTCAGACAACCGTCGAGACCAAGAACGCCGAAATTCGCAAGAACGTGCTCAAGTACGACGAGGTCATGAACGAGCAGCGCAAGGTGATCTACCTGCGCCGCGATCAGATCCTCGAAGGCCTCGATCTCAAGGCGGCGGCCACCGAATATCTGGCTGAGGCTGTAGACGCACTGATCGAAGCGCACTGTCAGTCGGCTGCCACCGATGAGTGGGACGTCGATGGCCTAGCCAAAGAGCTGATCTTGTTCTGGCCGACCTTGCTCACCGCCGACGACATGGCCGAGGTTCGTAACAGCGATGACCTGTACGACCTGGTCATGGCCGAGGCCACCAATCACTACGAGCAGCGCGAAGTCGAAATGGGCGAGCAGGTGATGCGCGAGGTCGAACGTCAGGTGATGCTGCGCATCATCGATCAGCGTTGGCGCGAGCACCTCGAGGAGATGGACTATCTCAAAGAGGGCATCAACCTGCGTGCGATGGGGCAGAAGGATCCCCTCGTCGAGTGGCAGCGCGAAGGCTACGAGATGTTCGGCGGCATGATGAAGGGCATCGCCCAAGACTTCGTTCGCTATGTCATGCACGTCCAGGTCAAAGCGCAGGACGATCAGCCAGGGCTCGAGCCGAAGGTGATCAACCTGCAAACTTCGTCCAGCGACGATGCTCCTGTGTCGAGCGGGTTTGATCGAGCAGCGGCTCAGGCCGCTGCTGAGGGTGAGATTCCCGCTGGCGTTCCAGGGCCATCCCAGCCGGTGGCCACCTCAAAACCGGCTCCCGTGGTAAAGGACGCCTTCGACAAGACCCCACGCAACGCTCCTTGCCCATGCAAGTCGGGCAAGAAGTTCAAGCAATGCCACGGCGCCAGCTGAGAGGGACCCCGACTTGCGCGACTTCACCGACGACTTGCGCGAACAGCGCCGACGCCTCAATGAGGCTGCGGACTATCTGAAGATCGCAGAAGGACGCGATCGCCTTATCGAGCTCGAGTCGGAGATGCAGCGCCCTGATCTGTGGGATGACGCCGAGCTCGCCAAACGAGTCAACACCGAGTACGCCAACCTCAAAGACGACGTCGACACCTTCGACAGCTTGACCGCCCGACTCGACGACGCCGAAACACTGCACGAGATGGCGCGCGAAGTCGACGATGCATCGCAAGAGGGTGACATCGAGGCCGAACTCGGCTCGGTAACGACCGAGCTCGACCAACTCGAGCTGCGCAGCCTGTTCACGGGGGAGCACGACGATTCGCCGTGCATCGTGCAGATCAACGCCAAGGATGGTGGCGTCGACGCCCAGGATTTCGCAGAGATGCTGCTGCGGATGTACGCCCGCTGGGCCGAGCAACGTGGCTTTGGCATCTCGCTCAACTATGAATCCGAAGGCGTCGAGGCCGGCATCAACTCGGCAGAGTTCACGCTGACCGGTCGGTACGCGTATGGCCTGATGACCAGTGAGCGCGGTACCCATCGCCTCGTGCGGATCAGCCCATTCGACAATCAGGGCCGCCGCCAGACCAGCTTTGCCGCCGTACAGGTGTGGCCGGAACTGGATGCTCCGAACATCGAGGTGAATGAGGCGGAGATTCGGATGGAGGTCTTTCGGGCGTCCGGGGCAGGCGGTCAGCACATCAACAAGACGTCGTCGGCCGTGCGGCTGATCCATGAGCCCACCGGCTTGGTGGCGAGCTCGCAGGAGGAGCGCAGCCAGCTCCAAAACCGTGAGCGGGCGATGAACCGCCTCAAGTCACTGATCGTCGCCAAAATTGAGGAAGAGCATCAGCTCGAGCTCGACGCGATCGCCGGTAAACAGGCCCAGGTCGGCTGGGGCAGTCAGATCCGTTCGTACGTGATGCAGCCGTATCAGATGGTGAAAGACCTCCGCACCGAGGTCGAGACCAGCGCTGTCGACAGCGTCTTCAACGGCGATCTCGATCAGTTTATGGAGGGCTACCTCCGCTGGAAACGCTCCAGCTGAGCCAGATCCGCCGCTCGCTGCGTTGCGGATCGCACTCATTGACCGGGAGTCAACTTCGTGCTCCCGCGCGTTGCGAGCGACGGATCTGATCTCAGCTGGAGATCGATTGACCGGGAGTCAACTTCGTGCTCCCGCGC
>CALFRK010000120.1 GCA_937919625.1 uncultured Ilumatobacter sp. | reverse complement strand
TGGCGATTGGCGATTGGCAGGGTTGTCCAGCCGATGACGCATGCGCTAGTACTCTCGCGTCTATGACACGGTCACCGGAACTACGTGTAGCACACACGTGCTACACTGTTGTTCATGGCTACGACGACAGTTCGTCTCGACCCTGATGAAGAGCACACGCTTGACGAGTTGGCCGAGATCCACGGCGGCAGATCGAACGCGCTTCGCATCGGCCTTCGTCTGCTCGCTGCTGAAACCCAGCGTCACGCTGCACTGGCGGATCTGTTGGCTGACTGGGAGCACGAGGCCGGCCCGGTCGACGAAGATACGGTCGCAGCAATGAGCGACCGCTACCGCCTTGATTCTTGACGCTGGATTCCTCGTCTCCGTCGACCGAGACGAACGCACTGCGCAAGAGTTCCTCACCGCAGCACTCGCCCACGACACGCCCCTGACCACGACGCATCCGGTCGTCGCCCAGGTGTGGCGCGACGGCACTCGACAAGCACGCCTCGCCAGATTCCTGCGATCCGTGGTCGTGCTCGCCTTCGATGACGGACCTGAAGTCGGTCACCTGCTGGCGCGGTCGGGTACCAGCGACGTTGTCGACGCCCACCTTGTCATCGTGGCCGTCCGACGTTCAGAACCGATCCTGACCGGCGACATGCATGACCTGGAAATGCTCACCGCTGCACTGCCTGAACGGCGACCAAACCTCTTGCACTGGCCGTAGTAGCCGCGCAATTCGCTCACACATCTCGCGTCATCGACGGCTCGGGAACCGGCAGGGAGGATATGTAGGTGTCGGGGGCCTCGCATGCTCGGCGCATGATCACGCTCGATGAGACTTGGGCGAGTTTCCGAACTCACGGCCTGACTCGCTGTTCAGGTGTCGTCGTCGAAGTTTGATGTCGTGTGGCGGCGGCGGTTCTGGGCGAAGTCCAGGGCGGTTGCCGAGAAGACGACCGAGCCCGGTCTGCACCACCGATGCGGCGCAGACCGGGCTCGGTTGGAACGCATCAGGTCGCGGTGATCAGGCGAGATCGAAGCGATCGGCGTCCATCACCTTGGCAAATGCGGCGGCGAAGTCGTTGGCGAACTTGGCGCCAGCGTCGTCGGCTGCATAGACGTCGGCGACGGCCCGCAGGATCGAGTTCGAGCCGAACACGAGATCGTTGCGAGTTCCGGTCCACTTGAGGTCGCCGCTGGCGCGATCACGGCCTTCGAACGTGTCTTTGGCGCCTGGTGCAGCAGACCACTCTGTGTCCTGGTCCATCAGGTTGACGAAGAAGTCGTTGCTCAGCGTGCCGACCTGTTCGGTGAGCACGCCAAGGTTGTCGGTGCTGACACCTAGCACACGGAGACCACCGACGAGGGCGGCCATTTCCGGAGCGCTGAGGCCGAGCAGCTGTGCCCGGTCGACGAGCAGGTGCTCGGCGACATGGCTGGTGCCCTTGCACAGGTAGTTGCGGAAGCCGTCGTTCTTCGGCGCGAGCCATGCGAAGGACTGGTCGTCGGTCTGCTCGGCACTGGCATCGCCGCGGCCGGTACTGACGTTGACGCTCACGTCGTGGCCGCCGGCCTTGGCTGCGGCCTCGACGGCAGCTGCGCCACCGAGCACGATGAGGTCAGCCATCGACACATTGACACCAACGCTCGACTGCACGCCCTCGAGGGCAGACAGCACACGGCGGAGCTGTTCGGGGCGGTTGACGTTCCAGCCGTTCTGCGGAGCGAGGCGAATGCGGCCACCGTTGGCGCCACCGCGGCGGTCGCTTTGACGGTAGGTGGACGCTGAGGCCCAGGCCGTCTCGACGAGCTCGGTGATGCTGACGCCCGTAGCCATGATGGCGGCCTTGACGGTTGCGACGTCGGCGCCGCTGAGCGCAGTGCCGGCCGGGATCGGGTCCATCCACAGCAGTTCTTCAGCCGGAACCTCGGGGCCGATGAAATTGGCCTTCGGGCCCAGGTCGCGGTGCAGGAGCTTGTACCAGGCATGCGCGAACGCATCGTCGAGCTGTTCGGGGTTGTCACGAAAACGCTGCGAAATGGGGCCGTAGATCGGGTCCATCTTCATGGCCATGTCGGCCGTGCTCATCACCGGTGCGTGGAACACGTCGGGACGCTGGGCGTCCGGCACCGTGCCAGCGAGCGCCGGTGCTGTCCACTGCTTGTGGCCGGCAGGGCTCTCGGTGAGCTCCCAGTCGTTGTCCATGAGTGTCTCGAGGTAGTTGTTGTCCCACTTCGTGGGCGTGGAGTTCCAGGCACCTTCGAAACCACTCGTGGTGGTGTGGATGCCAACGCCGCTCTCGAAGCTGTTCTTCCAGCCGCGGAGCTGCTGTTCCATCGGAGCACCCTCGGGCTCAGCGCCCATCGATGATTCCGGGCCGGCACCGTGCATCTTGCCGAAGGCGTGACCGCCGACGACGAGCGCGACGGTCTCTTCGTCGTTCATGGCCATGCGACCGAACGTCTCACGGATGTCGCGACCAGATCCGATGGGGTCGGGGTTGCCGTTCGGGCCTTCGGGGTTGACGTAGATGAGGCCCATCTGCACGGCGCCGAGTGGTGCCTCCAATTGGCGGTCACCGCTGTAGCGCTCGTCGTCGAGCCACACGTTCTCGGGACCCCAGTAGACGTCTTCTTCGGGAGCCCACACGTCTTCGCGACCGCCGGCGAAACCGAAGGTCTTGAAGCCCATCGACTCGAGCGCGACGTTGCCGGTTAGCAGCACCAGGTCGGCCCAGGAGATCTTGCGGCCGTACTTCTTCTTGATCGGCTCGAGCAGGGCGCGAGCCTTGTCGAGGTTGCCGTTGTCGGGCCAGCTGTTCAGCGGCGCGAAACGCTGCTGACCGGCGCCTCCTCCGCCGCGACCGTCGTGGGTGCGGTAGGTGCCAGCCGAGTGCCATGCCATGCGGATGAAGAACGGGCCGTAGTGCCCGTAGTCAGCCGGCCACCACTCTTTGGAATCGGTCATCAGGGCAGTGAGGTCGGCCTTCAGCGCGGCGTAGTCGAGGGTGGCGAACTCGGCGGCGTAGTCGAAGTCGTCGTCCATCGGGTTCGACGCAGGCGAGCCCTGATGCAAGATGTTCAAGTTGAGCTGGTTCGGCCACCAGTGCTGGTTGGCCGAGGTGCCGGTTGCGGTGTGCGGGCTCTGCAGCACCGGGCACTTGGCCGACGAATCGTTGATGTCAGGTGTCGACTCCTCGGGAAGTTGATCACTCATGTCTTGCTCCTTGATTCCTTGCGGATGGTTGCTTGCTCGTGTCGGAAAATTGCGCCGCGTCAGCTGGCGACATCATCGAGCGGAACGCCAGCTCGACAGGTCGGGCATCGGCCCCAGTAGATGACTTCGGCTTCGTCGACTTCGAACCCGTGGGTGTCGTCGGCGGTGAGGCAGGGCACCTCGCCAACAGCGCAGTCGACGTCGAACATCATGCGGCAGCTCCGGCAAATGAGATGGTGGTGGTTGTCGCCGACCCGGTTCTCGTAGCGAGCTGCCGAGCCCGCCGGTTGGATCCGGCGGATCAGGTTCTTGTCGACCAGGACGCCGAGCGAGTCATAGACCGCCTGCCGCGAGATCGCGCCGAGTTGTGAGCGCACGACGTCGCCCAGCTCGTCGGCAGTGGAATGTGGGTGCTCCGCGACGACGCGCATGATCGCGAGTCGTTGAGCGGTGACCTGCACGCCGTGCTCGCGCAGGAGTTCTACTGCTGGTTCCGGCACGAGCCATATCAGACCACAAATTCTGGACTCTGTCAATAATCAGCCTTTGTTCGGCGCGTCGTCTTCCTCGCTTCTTTGTTCGGCTGTGACGGCTTGGCAACGTGTGCTCGATCGGACAGTGCGTGGTTGTGAGCGCGGTTATCGAGCGGGTCAGCAGTTGGCCATGGCGTCGAGCGCATCGCAGATCTGTCGTCGCCCACCGCTGCCGAGTTGGCCGAGCCGCGTCGTGAGCACCGACTTGGGGACTGCCGCGAGGTTGTCGAAAGTGGCGACGCTGTCGTGGTCGATGCCCTCATCGGGCCCGACGCGAATGCAGGTTGGGATGTCTCGCAGCGTGCTCGTCACAGGTGCAACGAGGACGTTGTTGAGGACTGGGATGACTTCATCTCGTGAGACGATGAGTACGGGGCGGCGCTTCTGATTCGGTGTTTCCATCAGCCAGATCTCGGCCTGGGCTACCACGGCTCCGCCTCGGTCATCGCTAGTGCGCTCGCCATTGCGAGGTCATCGTCCTCGGGCGTTTGGGGCTGCTCACGGTACGACGCTGCAATGGATGCGCCGACCCGAGCCCGGCGTACCGACTCGGCGAGGTAATGGACACCTCGCCGGATGACGGCCGAGCGGTTCTCGGCGATGCCGCTGTCGACGAGTTCGTCGATCAGTGCCAGTTCGTCGTCGGTGAACCGTGTCGGCACAGGCGTCGTCATACCATTCAGTATACGTGTTGTAGAACGACCTGGCGAGGGTCGGATGGTGATCGTCACCGAGTCGCGCCACGATTCCCGAGCGCCCGGCTTGGGCCGAAGCGTGGCGCGTCGCTTGGCAGCGCGACCGCGTTACGGGCGGGCGTTATCGAGTGGGTTCGACGCAGCGCATCGATGACACGCCGACACGACTGGACCGACGCGCGTGACGGCGCGGTTGGTCATCACCCTCCCTGCCGACGTCTGGAACGCAACCTGTGGATACTCCACTCCGGCGTTGTGAGCGGACGGGCTGTCGAGACACCCAGTGGGTTGCCATCCCCGAAGCTCGGGTCTATTGTAGAGATGTAACTACATGGAGGCGTGATGGTGACGCAGTTGAGCAGCCGAGAGTTCAATCAAGACACGAGCGGCGCCAAGAAGGCTGCCGAGAACGGCCCGGTGTACATCACCGACCGGGGACGGCCGGCGCACGTGCTGTTGACCTTTGACGCCTACGAGGAACTCGTCGGACCACACCGAGCACTCGACCTGCTCGCCGAGCCGGAAGGAGTCGCGGACGTCGAGTTCTTGGCGCCGAAGAACACCGACGTGGCGCACCCGGCAGCGTTCGAGTGATGTTCGTTCTCGACACGAACATCGTGTCCGAACTCCGCAAGGTGCGAAGCGGAAGGGCGAACCCGGGAGTTGCGGCGTGGGCCGAGCAGGTCCCCTCGGCCCAGCTGTTCATCTCCGCGATCACGATCCACGAACTCGAGCACGGCGTGCTGCTGATGGAGCGGTCAGATCCTGCGCAGGGAGCACTGCTCCGTGCATGGCTCGACCAGAGCGTGGCCGCTGCATTCAAGAATCGAGTGCTCCCGGTGGACGAGCGGATCGCGCGACGCGCGGCTGCCTTGCACGTACCGGATCCAGCGCCGTTCCGCGATGCACTCATCGGCGCAACCGCCCTGGTCAACGACATGACCGTCGTGACCCGAGACCTGAAGGACTTCCAGCGCTTTGACGACGTCGACGTCATCAATCCCTGGAGTTGACGAAGACATCCAAGTCCGAAGGTGGTGGGATTCCCGGGCACTCGGCTTGGGCCGTCGCGAGCACCATGCCGCCAGCTTGGAGTTGCTCGAAACCCACGTTGGACCTCTCATCGTCCCGACACTGGTCATCACCGAGGTCACCTACCTACTTGGCTCACGCCTGGGCGCAAACGCGGAGTCCGCCGGAAGCGAGTCGTTCATCGACGTGACCAACGGAGCATTGTGGTCAGCGCAACTGTTCGACGTCGACCAGGGCCCTGTCGACTTCGACCCGGAATCGGATCGGTGGCCGCTCGTGGTCGGACTCGGATCAACACCGGCATACGAGACAATGCGACGTTTCGTCGCAACGATCCAGCAACCGGACCTCGCGTCACGTCTCACCGACGCACTTGGCGGGTGTGGCGCATTCCAACGGTTCCATACCGAACTCAGTCGACACGAGCGCGAGTACACGCGCTGGCACCGGTTCTGGGATGATGCTCGCCTGGGTCGAGCGCGCGCCTGGCTCGCCGAACGCGGCTACCAATCCAATCCTCAGCTGTGACACCGACTTGCCGGACCCGGCCACTCGTATTGTCCCTGGCCGTCGGTTCAAGCGTGAGGTGCGAAGATCGTGGATGCCTCGAACTCCAGCCATCTGCGTTGTCTGCCACCGCATGCGAGGTCGCGGCTCGTTCAACGACGCCGGCGACGTCTTCATCTGCACCGAATGCCAAGCCAACGCCAAGCAGTTCATCGAGGTCCAAGACAGCGTCTGGGCCGAGATCGCCGAACCGAGCGACTCAAGCGACCAGACCGAAGTGGCGACGTTTCGCCGCGACAGTCCACATGCTGCGCACCCATGTCCACGAGCAACGAAGGAGCGCCTGACCATGGCAACGATCCCGGCCACGATGCGAGCCGTCGTGCTCGACGCCCCAGGCCCACCCGACGCGCTCCAGGTCCGCGAGCTCCCCATCCCGACACCGCGAGCGGGTGAGGTGTTGGTCAAGATCGAGGCGTTCGGCCTGAACCGCTCCGAGCTGCACACCCGCCTCGGGCTCGCTGACGGCGTCACGTTTCCTCGCGTCCTCGGCATCGAAGCCACCGGAACCGTCGCCGCCTGCCCCGGAGGCGAGTACACGGTCGGTCAACAGGTCGCTGCGTTGATGGGTGGCATGGGACGCACCTACGACGGCGGGTACGCCGAATACACCTGTGTTCCTGTCGTCCAGGTCGTGCCGTTCACGAGCAGCCTCGACTGGGCGACGCTCGGAGCGGTGCCCGAGATGCTCCAGACCTCACACGGCTCACTCACGATCGGACTCGACGCCCGAGCCGGCCAGTCACTTCTCATACGTGGCGGCACGTCGTCGATCGGGATGGCCACCGCAGTGCTCGCCAAACGACTCGGCATGACGGTGCTGTCCACCACCCGCAACCCCGACCGGGGCGACGCCCTCCGCCACATCGGGGTCGACCACGTCCTCGTCGACGACGGCAACATCGCCGACCAAGCCCGCACGATCTTCCCTGACGGCGTCGACACTGCACTCGAACTGGTCGGTACCCCAACCCTCCCGGACACGCTGCGAGCGACCCGGGTCCACGGGGTCGTGTGCTTCACCGGGATGCTCTCCAACCAATGGACCGTGCGCGACTTCTACCCGATCGAGTACCTCCCACGCGGGGTCCGCCTCACCGCCTACGGCGGAGACGCCACCGACCTCCCCACCCAGGTCCTCCAGGACTTCCTCGGCGCCGTCGCGGCCGGCGACGCCACCGTGCCGATCCATCGCACCTACCGCCTCGACGACATCGCAACGGCACACGCCGACATGGAAGCCGGGCGCGCCACCGGCAAACTCGTCGTCCTGCCCTGACACCAACCCGCCCGACCCTCTCCACCGCTCCGAAGCCAGGGGACCCGTTCACCAGGGGGAATCTCGGGTGCGCTGCTTGGGTAGCACTGCAGCGCGTGCTCACCATGCTCGACCGGACTACGGAGCGCGCGGTATGCGTCGTCGACGATGAGCAGTGTGCCGGATATCGGAAAGGTCGACAGCCGGGCTCACACCTCTGATATCGACTGGGTTACGGCGTGTATCACGATTCGTCATACTGAAGTCATGGCGAAGGCGATCTCGGTTCGACTCGACGAAGAGGCAGAGCGGGCGCTCCAGACGCTCGAGGCTTGCGGGCTGAGTCGTTCTGACGCGATCAGGTCGGCACTGATCTCGTCGGCAGATCGTCTGCGTCGGGGACGCGAACTCGCTGCAGAGGTTGCCGCACTAGAGGCCGACGAAGCCGACCGCGAGGAGATGCTCGCCGTGTCGTCGCTGATGGAGTCGATGCGTGCGTCGGGGTGAGGTGTACCGCTTCCGAATTCCCAAAGGTGTCGGCCATGAACAACAGGGCGTGCGGTACGGGGTCGTGGTGCAGGCCGATGAACTGCTCCCGCGCTCGGTCGTGATCGTTGCTCCGACATCGCGCCGCGCCCGGTCGGCGTCGTTCCGACCTGAGATCGTGGTCGCGGGCGAAACGACCCGCGTGCTCGTCGAGCAGATCGGTGGCGTTGACGTGCTACGTCTCGGTGACCGAACGGGCTCGCTCTCAGCCGAGCAGATGTGGGCGATCGACGACGCGCTCGCCACGGTCCTCGGACTGAACTGATCTCTGCAATATCAATCGGTCTCCTCACAGCGAAGCGAGCTCGGTCAACACGACCGAGCCGCGCAACGTGCGGGATCCCGATCGGGTCCGGGACTGTCGATCCGAGCGACTGTTTCGGCGGAGTCGTTCCCCGGGGTGTTCGCGACGACATGAGGCAAGGTTGGCTCAATGAGATCTCCCGCGACTTCGCGAGTGGCCGCTTGGCCTTCGGTCACGATGTTTGGTCTTGGCGACATGGGCTCCGCGCTCGCACGGGCGCTCGACGAGCCCGGCAGTACCGGCGTTGCCTCGTGGACCGAGGCCGTTGGATGGCCGCGCGTAACGCGAACGGTGATGGTCACCCGTACCTGAGCGTCGGCTTCGAACCCGTCAAGCAAACCGGCGTCTTCGCGTCCCGCTCAGGCGATGGCGGTGCCGAAGAGGGTGCCGATGCCGTACGTGACGAGTGACGCCGCGATGACGATCCCGAGTTGACGGGCGGCGCCCACCAGCGACGACCGACCAGCGGAACGGCTGACCCATCCGCCGACGACCAGGCTGGCGACCGCCGTCGCACCGACCGAGACCGCAATGGCCGTCGAACCGCTCGTGAAGAACCACGGGGCCAGGGGCACGATCGCACCGGCGGTGAACAGCCCGAGCGAGGACACCGCCGCGATGGCAGGCGAACCGACCTCCGACGGGTCGAACCCGAACACGGTGCGGGCGGTGAAGTCGATGAACCGCCGTTCGTCGAGTGGCAGTTCCTCGGCGACGCGATGAGCGGTGTCGGTCGCAAGCCCTGTGTCTTCCAGGCTCGACGAGAGCTCGTCGAGCAGAAGGCGCGGGTTGCGCTCGGCGAGCTGCTCGAGCTCGCCGACGATGCCGTCGAACAACTCGACCTGACTGCGCACGGAGATCCACTCACCGGCTGCCATCGAGAACGCCCCGGCGATCAGGCTGGCCAGGCCGGCGATGCGGACCTGCTGGGCGCTCGAGTCAGCACCCGCCAAAGCCAGGATCAGACACACGTTGGTGACCAGCCCGTCGTTGACGCCGAGGACAGCGGCGCGGGCGGCGCCTCGGGTGACGTTCGAGACGCGGGCTTGGAGTCGTTGCGCGTCGTTGACGGGATCAGCAGCGATTGGATCAGCGCGTCGGGTGAACGGAACGTCCGGCATCAGCGGCCGCGCCCCTGCTCGACGTCGGCGATGACCCGGTCGGCATGGCGTGCGACGTCGCTCACGTCGTAAGCCCGGTGGATGCGCCCGTCGGGTGCGATCAGGTAGCTGTAGCGGCGAGCAAAGCCCGCGAACTTGTCGTCGGGTTCGCGGGTGACCCCGTAGGCCTGACCGACCTCGTGATCGAGGTCGCTGAGAAGTCGGAACGGGAAGCCTTGGGCCTCTGAGAAGGCGAGGTTCTCCGCAGTGGTGTCGAACGACGCACCGAGGATGATGACGTCGAGTTCGTCGAAGCGATCGGCCCTGTCACGCAGGGCCTGGCCTTCGACCGTTCAACCAGGGGTGGCCGCCTTCGGGTACCACCACAGCAATACCCAGTGTCCGGCGAGTTGTGCACTGTCGACGATCCTGCCGTACTGGTCGGGCAGTGCGAACGCCGGCGCTTCGGTACCTGGTACGAGCATGTGATGAGTCTGCCAGTCCGAACGCGCCGTGGGGACGTGATGTCCGGTCGCCGACCGTGATCTACTGCCGAACTCTTTACGGATGCCGTTGGGATCACACGTGTGGTTGGCGGGGACGCTGGGTGACCGCCCCGTCGGGGATCGATTGGCGGACGAGAGCCAGGACAGCACCTAACTGATCGAGTTCCTCAACAGATCGGCGACGTGACCGGCACGACGAATCGGCAAGGAGCAAAGGGTTCAGATCGACGGATCCCCTGATGTCTGGATCTCGGCCCACCGGGCTGCGAGCCACTCCGGCGACAACTGCTCGAGTTCCGACGCTGCGGATTCCCCCAGGCCGGACCGTGACATCGCTGCGGCTGCGGATTCCCCCGGGTCGGTCCGAGCTGTGCGGTGCTCACCGATTTGGTCAGGAGGTCGCCGACGCCGTTCGCCGACTCGAAGACGGTTGTCAACGAGGCGGTACGACAGGGATACTGACGTCACACTCGGGAGACGCGCGAATGAGCTGGTGCGGCGGACGGAGAGCGCACCGCCGTCCGCCGCCTGCCTCCTCTGAGACATCGACATGACAACGGAAAGGTGAATCGCATGGTGACCGGCGGATTGTCGACGAGAAGCGGCATCGAGTACTACCGGATCGAGGGTGTCGAGGGGATGGAGCCGTTCTTGATGACGGTGGTGTCCGACTCGGACCTGTGGATGTTCGTGTCGAGCGCGGGCGCGCTGACGGCTGGCAGAATCGACGCCGACCACGCCCTCTTCCCGTACGAGACCGTCGACAAGTTGCACAGGGCTGCCGGCATCACCGGTCCCGTGACGGTGATCGCTCGAACGGTCGACGGACAGCGCCGGCTGTGGCGACCGTTCGGGGCCGAACGGGACGCATCCTGCACGCGCTCGATCGCCAAGAGCGTCCTCGGAGACCGCCTGGTTTTCGAGGAGCGCCACGACGAGTGGGGTCTCGAGTTCCGGGCCACCTGGGAGCCATCCAACACATACGGTTGGGTCCGCACCGTCGAAATCGTCGACGTCGTCGATGTCGGTGGTCATGGCGCCGATCTCGAGGTGCTCGACGGCTTGCTCGACGTGATGCCGGCGGGCGTCGCCGCCCACACCGAGCAAACCCTTTCGAACCTGGTCGATTCGTACAAGCGCTCCGAGACCGGGCCCTGGGGAACGATGGCGGTCTACACGCTCGAGGCGCTGATCACCGACCGCCCCGAGCCCGCCGAATCGCTCACCGCCACCACGATCTGGTCGTCGGGATTCGCCGACGCCGCGCCGGATCTCGATGCTCGTGCGGTTGCCGCGATGGTCGATGGTCGGTCGCTCGAACCGAGTCGGTTGGTTACGGGTCGCCCCGGCGCGTATCTGTTGCGAGGCGCAGTCACCGTGCCCGAGTCGGGGTCCGTGTCATGGATGATGGTGGCCGACACCGGTCTCGCCCACCCCGGGGTGCTCGCTGCATGTCGCGCCGCGACCGATGCCGATGCCGTTCGAACTGTTGGCGATGACATCAGGGCGGGGTCCGAGCGGTTGCGAGTGTTGCTCTCGGGGGCCGATGCTTTCCAGTCGACGGCCGACGGCATCGCCGACGCCCATCATCTGTCGAACGTGTTGTTCAACTCGATGCGGGGCGGCGTCTTCCCGTATGGCCATCAGGTGCCGGTGCCGGATCTCGCTGAGTTCGTTCACGCCCGCAATCGTGAGGTGTCCGACCGTCACCAGACCTGGCTCGGCGCGCTGGGTCCGTGGGTTGATGTGGCGACCCTGCGCGATGCCGCACGTTCGACCGGCGACGCCGACCTGATCCGACTGGTGTTGGAATACCTGCCGCTCACCTTCTCGCGCCGGCACGGCGACCCCAGTCGTCCGTGGAACCGGTTCTCGATCAATGTCCGCAACGACGACGGTGGAGAGCTGCTGTCGTACGAGGGCAACTGGCGCGACATCTTCCAGAATTGGGAAGCGCTGCTGCAGTCGTTCCCCGCCTACTTCGCCCACGTGGTCGCCAAGTTCGTGAACGCATCGACGATCGACGGGTACAACCCGTACCGCATCTCGCGCGACGGCATCGACTGGGAGGTGCCCGA
>CALFRK010000119.1 GCA_937919625.1 uncultured Ilumatobacter sp. | reverse complement strand
CCGACGCGGTGGGCGCCGACGCGGTGGGCGACGACGAAGTTAACGCTGCCAGCCCTGCGATGACTTCCTCCGGGGTCGAATACACCGTGTCGGTCTTCGACAACGCTTGAAACTGTGTATAGGTGATCGACGGAACCAATGCCTGAACACCCCGCAATGTCTTGCCTGCGAAGACTCCCGAGAACTGACGTCGGATCGACGTATCGACCTGGCGAGCTTTGACCCGCGGCGCCGTGTCACGCGATTCTGCGTGTTTTTGTTGCATCACGTGGGTGACCTCATGGGCAATCAAGCGTTGACCGCTACGGCTCGACGGTTGATAGCTGCCACCACGGAAGAAGATGTCGCTACCTGTGGTGAACGCCTCGGCTTGGATTTTGCGACTGATGGTGTCGGCCGCACCGTTGTCATGTATACGAACGCGAGAAAGATCGGCACCGAAGCCGTGCTCCATCGACCTGCGAACGCCGTGATCAAGTGGCTTGCCAGCACCCCTCGCACGCTGAATCGCGGCCTCGGTCTCGCCTTCGACGTTTCCTCCTTGCAGTCCGAGAACATCGCCGGCATCGACCGGCCACGTCTTCATCCGCACGCGCGTGCGACCCACGTCGCTCTGAACGTGAAGCGGAAGTGTCTCTCGCCGAGTCGGTTTGTCAATCGTGCGCATAACCTCGTCAGCCACGCGATCAGCCTCGACCTCGAACGGATCGTTGACAGCTCCAACACTGAGCTTCGCTTGGATTCTGAGGCCGCGCTGGATCCGCGGTGGGGAAACCGGGAACGACAACCGAGTCGTGGTTCGTTCGGGGCTCGTCGGAGCTCCACTCCGGCGAACCGACGCTACGTGACGGGGGCGGCTCGGTATCTGACCCACCACGGTCGCTCGACCGGACTCATTTTTCGGGTTGTCCAGTGACGAACGTTCCTGCACGTGGGGCCCTTTCGCCAGCAACGTCATGAACCTAGCGGAGCCGTCGACGACCTACAAGGAACGCATAGCGTGAGCGCCTCGAACGCCCAGGATCGATACGCCCGGAGCTCACTGAAGGAATCGGCCCGTCGACACTTGGGGAACGGTACGTCAGCCGCGACCGGGGCGGCGTTGGTGTCGTTACCAATATTCTTCGTAGTGGATATTGCCTGGTGCGTTGCGCAGGTCGAGTGTGAATCCTTGCATCGTGAGCAACTCCACCACGCCGGCAGGTTTGGGAAATACCAGTTCTCCGTCATTGTCTTCGGGGAGACCGATCATCGCCGGGTTCCCGCACAGGAAGATGTGGCTGGTCTCGGGCGACAGCTTTACGCCGAGCCGCTGAAAGTCGCCGTCGCGCAGCAGGTCTTGCAGGTACCGCTTGGGAATCCCGGGCTCGCGGGTTGGCATCGGCAGGTAGTGGTAGTTCCAGTGCCGCTCGGCGAGCTGGCGATGTTTGTCGACGTATCCGAGGTCGGCGCTTTGCCGGACGGTCACTGCCGAGATGATCGGGCCCCTGTGGCCCTTACGCAGCAACTCGACGACCATGCCGTTGTGCGGCGCCTCGCCGGTTCCGGTGCTGAAGAATACGATCTCGGCGTAGGGATCCTTCACCCCGTTCAGCGTGTAACGCCCGGCGACCTTCGGACCGAGATAGATCCGATCACCAACGGTCTTCAAAGCAAGACGTGGTGTGAGTGCTGGCGTGTTGTCGTCGGTTGGGGGCACCAACACGATGTAAAACTCGAGTTCGTCGAGGCCGTTCTCGTCGGTGAGGTATCCGTACTCATCGAACATTCGGCTCGAGATCGAATACGAACGCCGGATCAGCTTGTCCCACCGGCTCTCCGCCTCGGGGTCGTCGGCATCGTCGATTCGGTTTTCCCAGAACCCGAGACCGAGCGACGCGTACTGACCGGGTAGATACGACGTATCACCATTGTCCGGTTTGACGCGCAGCACCCACAAGTCGGAGTGGGAATGCTCGAAGTAGGTGATCGTCGCGTTGTAATGCTCGGATCGGAGTTCCTCGATCGCGCCCGTGTGCCGTGTTCGTCGTGTCAGCGGAGATGGAAGCGGAGCAACGTCGAGTTCGGGGAAACATGCGTGCGCCAGTGCGATGCCGACCCGCCAACCGGGTGCGGTGGTCGCCGGCCTGTCGTTGGCCGGATCGCCGATGAACCAGACACAACCCGTGGCCAACGCCGCCTCGGATACGCCGACGTCGGCTGGACGAAATGCGGTGCGTGGTGCGGCGTAGACCACGTGATCGAACTGCAGATCGGGTGTTCGCCGGTCGCCGAAGAACGCCATCGGGAATCCATCGGCCAGCACGATTTCACGCGGGGTCGACCGATACAACAGCGTCGCCTGACGGTCGTGTTCGAGCCGCCGCAAGACACTCTCGCCGGCCGGGGAGAGTTTGCTCGGATCCATCCCACCGGCGGCCAGCACGACACGGTTGCCGCCCGCCGCGTATCGCGCCGTGAGCTCGACGGCGTGGTCCGATGCGCCGACCACAAGAATGTCATGGTCGGTTCCGGGGTCGAATCGAATCCAATGCACACGTTCGGTATCCGTAAGCGGAATGTCGGGCCGCCATGTTTGATCGGAATGCCGGTCGGCGACCAGTACGGCTCGGGTGCGATAGCTCAGCCGGTTCGTGTTGACCACGAGCATCCCGGCATCGCCCCGACCGGCGATGGCATCGACGCTTGTCACGGTCTCACCGAAACCGACGTCGAGTTGATTGGGGCCAACTAGGTGAGGGAAGGCCACTTCGTTGTCGGACTCGACGATCCGCACGCGGTCGAGACCAGACCGCAGAGATGATATCGCCACCGACAAACCGCCCGCAGAGCCACCCACGATTACAAGGTCGTAGGTCGCCGCCATCCGTTGCTCAGTCATCGCATCCCCCGGGTTGTCGCCATGAGTGTCTCCAGCGTGCCAGAGTCAGACCGCTCGAACCACTTCGCCCGATGTCAGGTCTACGAACCGCGTTGCACTGCCTCGGTCCGTGTCGCTCGACGGACTCTTGGGCCGCGATCGGTCGCCGCTCGGTGAGGGTCACCGGCCGCCGCCGCGTCTTGATGCTGCATCGAACGCGGTAGCGATGCGGGCTGCAGCCGCAATCACCGACTCGTCGGCGTTGCTGCGGTGTGTGGCAGTCCACTGCACCGTGATGTCACGCCCGGCCAACGGCACCATCGACACCGTGTTATGCGGCCGATTCCAGCTGAGCACCAATGAAGGCTGGATCGTGACGCCGTCGCCGTTGCCGACCAGGCGCAGCATCATCTCCAGCGACTGCACTTGCACCACCGTTGTCGGGACAACACCTGCGGCAAGGAAGAACTCGTGGAACTCGAACCCTCGCGTGGCCCGGTAGTCCGAGGTGAGGAACGTCCGCGTATACAGATCGTTGGCGCTGATGGTTTCACGGCCGGCGAGATCACTACTGGTCGGTACTGCGGCGACCAGCACGTCTGACGCCAGTGAGATGTGGTTGAGGCCGGTCGGCCGCTTGGGCCACGGTGCGATCGCAATGTCTGCGGACCCTCCTCGAACCGCCTCGAGCAACCGATCGTCGTTGAAACGGAGGAGTTCGATCCGTGGCTGATCTGGAGGTGGCTGGAACGTATCGAGTAACCAGCTGGCGGTGTCGTAAAAGCCAACGGCGACGCGAATCCGATTCGGTTCGCCGCTTCCGATCCAGCGTGCGGTTAGCAGCGCTCGTTCGATGTCTCGTTCGATGTCGGCAGCGCCGGCCGCCAGATGTTCGCCAGCTGGCGTCAAACGCAACGTGCGGCCGCTCGCCTCGGTGAGTTTCGTTCCGGCTCGTCGCTCCGCGTCGGCGAGGCGGTGGCTTGCCGCCGACGGACTGAGATGCAGGAATCGGGCCGCGTCCCCGAGCCGACCTAACTCACGAAATGCGGAGAGCAGTTGAAAATGCGAACGGTCCAGCGTCATATGCACAGTATGCATCATTAGGGCGTAAAAATGTAGCTGGACGAAACACTCATGTGAGCCGATACTCGAGCTGTGAACACAGTTCTCGATCGCTCAGCCCGGATGGGCACACTCGCCGTCGCTGTTGCGGCGTTCGGGTTCGGCCTGACACCATTCTTGGCAACGCGGACATTCGACGCAGGCGTGAGCCCCGAATCGGCCTCGTTCGTACGTATCGCACTACTGCTCACCGTTTTGCTGCCGGTCGCCCCACAGGTTCGAGGTTGGCGACGCGAAGCCTTGATCGTTGCTGCCGGAAGCGCCGTCAGCATGTTGGGGTTCGCCGGATACTTCATCGCCCTCGAACATGCGCCGGTGGCTCCTGTTACGGTCGTCTACTACACCTATCCGATCGTCGTCGTGGTCTTGTCGGCGGTTGTACATCACCGCCGCATGCACGCCTGGGAGGCTGCTCTGGCTGGCGTCGTGTTGCTGGGAGTTGTCGTCGCGGTCGGCCCGATCGGTCTCACGGGTTCGATGTTGATCGCGCTCGCTCCGGCGTTTGCTGCACCGGTTGGCTGGGGAATCTTCCTGCTGGTTCTGAGCGGGCCGGCAGCGGCGATGCCCACGCTGCCAAAGATGCTGGCGAGCGCGACGGGCGGTGTGGCGGCCCTCGGCCCACTGGTTTTATGGCGAATCGGTGCGCACATCATGCCCATCACCGGAGCCGCCGTCGGCGCCATTTCCGTGCTCACACTGTGCACGCTGGCGATCCCAGCGCTGCTCATCACGTGGGGTGCGCCTCGCGCCGGTGAGCGGACGACAGCGATGGTTGGCAGCGTCGAGTTTGTGATCGCGCTCGGCGCCGGTTGGCTGTTGATGGGCGCCCGACTGCAGGGTGGACAACTGGTGGGCGTCGGTCTCGTGCTCGCAGCGGCGCTGGCGACGACGCTAGGGAAGATCCGAGCCGACCGCCCAAAGGCCCGCCGCATCACCTTCGCGGCGAATCGCACAACACCACCGATCCCCCACCTCAGCATCCCCGTTCGCACGCCCTGAGCGTTCGCAGCGATCGCGACACACTCCGAACGCCGGAGCACCGATTGCGATCGGCAGTTCGCCTCGGGCACCGGACTCGACGGGTTGGTCAACAACGCCGGCATCAGCGGCGGCGGACCAGTCGAGGTGCTCGACGTCAAGGATTGGCGCGAGGCCTTCGAGGCGAACTTGTTCTTGGGGAGAGTCCCGTGAATGGGGCAGGCGTGCCAGAAGCAGCCATCCACGAATACGACGACCTTCGCCCGCGTGAATACGATCTCGCCCTTCGTCCTGAGGTCCGTTTCAGGCCGGTAGTCGACTCGCTACCGCAGCCCTTGATGATCGACGCAGCGTCAAATTGGTTGGACGGGCACCCAGAGCCCGACGTCCCCGCCATGCTGGCCACAGCAGATCCAGACGAGCCGGCGGGCGACCTCGATCGGCGGATCACCGAGACACTCGAGCGTCACTCACTCGACCTGGCGAGCGCTGCCGGCACCAACCCGTCGCTCACACTCGGATCAACGACGGCGCTCCACGACCGCGTCATCGACGAGATCCTCGACCTCGTGCTGTCGTGCCAGGTCGACGAGATCGAGCGGCTGACCGACGTCGCGATCGACCTGCTGCTCCGCATGCCCACCTCCGTCCGCGCTGTCGGTGACGCCGTGTTCCATCTTCTCGGTGACCCGACGCTCGTTCTACCGCCAATGTCGGTATGATGGCGGTATGACGGCGATGGCCAAGACCAGCGTGTCGCTGCCGCTCGACGATCTGGAGCGAGCTCGGGAGCTGGGCATCAACGTGTCCAAGCTCGCCCGCCAGGCACTCCGCAAGCGGCTCGACGACGAGGCGCTCGACCAGGAGATCGACGCCTACGCCGCCGCCTTCGCGGAGTGGGACGAAGCGGAGCACGACCTGCTGGCCGCCGACGGCCTCGGCGACGACTGACCCGCGATGCAACGAGGCGACGTCGTGCTGGTCGACTTGGAACCGGTCCAAGGCGCCGAGGCGAACAAGGCCCGCCCCGCCGTGGTCGTGGGCAACGACGCCTCGCTCCGGGCAGCGGTCCGACACGGCCGGGGCGTGGTCACCATCGTCCCTATCACCGCTAACCCGGCTGTCCGCGGGCGTATGCATGTCCCCCTCCGGCCGACGCCGCTCAACGGGCTCCGCATGCCGTCCAAGGCACAGGTCGAGCAGATCCGCTCCGTCGACGTCAGCCTCCTACGCACCAGCCTCGGCCGGCTCGGACCGGGCGACCTCGATGCCATCGACGAAGCGCTCCGCTACCACCTCGCACTCTGACCGTGGCGACCCGCACGATGACCCGAGCAGGCCGACACGCCGATGGCCCACCGGGGACCTGGAACCGCGGGCCTGCCACCGGAGACCTCGAACCTGAGCTTCGCCGTCCGCTCCGCCTGGTCGTGGCACCGGCTCTGCTG
>CALFRK010000118.1 GCA_937919625.1 uncultured Ilumatobacter sp. | reverse complement strand
ATGACCAAGGGGTACAACAGAGTTTCCGGCAACGAGCATCCGCATCGAACACGACCACCCCGAACACGACAACCCCTGGTGATCAAATCAACGGCAACAGCACACCGAACTATGAGGCACCGGTGATCAGCGGCAACACCGGTGGAGCCGCCCCATTTTGTCAGACACAACCTGGCGGCTCGACCCACAAACCCCAGCCAACCCTGCGCCGATCACCTCGAGCACTCGCCCGAGAATCCACCGTCTAGCATCCGAACGGTGAGGTGGGTGACCTGGGACCAAGCTGCGGCCGTGGCGGTCTGCTGTCTCGTCGCGGTGGCGCTGCTTCGCCGTACGCGCCCCACTCGGCTGGGCGATGCGCTACTGCCGGCGTTTCGGGAACTCGGATTTCTGGCGGTCCTCTACTCGCTCTGGCGTCTCGCACGGGAGTTGCCCCTGGCGAACGACGACGGCGCGATCGAACGTGCCCGGCGCATCGTCGATCTGCAGAACTGGCTGGGTCTGCCGAGCGAGCTTCGATTCCAACAGTGGGTGATCGGCCGCGACTGGCTCGAATGGAGCTCGAACGCCTACTACGCGATCGTCCATGTACCGGCCACCATCGCCTTCCTGATCTGGCTTTTCGTTCGTCATCGCCACGCTTACACCCGCTGGCGGACGGCGCTGGTCGTGGTGACCGCCTGCTCACTGGTGATCCGATTTCAGAGGGTCGCTCCGCCACGCTTCCTCTCCGACCTCGGGTTCATCGATCTGTCGAGCGGGACTTCCCTCGATCTCTACGGTCCAGTGGGCAGTGGCGTGTCCGATCAGTTCGCGGCGATGCCGTCGATCCACGTGGCCTGGGCCGGCATTGTGGCGTTCGGCATTCTCGCCGCCAGCACGAGCCGCTGGCGCTGGCTGGCGTTGCTGCACCTGCTCGCAACCGTCTATGCCGTTACGGTGACCGGGCATCACTGGTGGCTCGACGGAATCGTTGCACTGGCGCTCCTCGGCCTGGCGCTGCTCGCCGACAGTGCCATTCGGCAAGCAGCACGGTCGTTGCGGGCCGACACCTCACCACCTCGTCGGCGCCTGATCACTGGCGCCCGCCCCACCCCGAACCCGGTGGCCTCCCAGTAGCCACTCCAGCGGCCGCGACGACCCGAGAGGGTGGCCGGGCCACGTGTTTGTGTCTCGGCAGAGACGTAGCTGCGGACCCGTCGAAGGCGGCTGTCGAGCAAGCGTGAAGGCCGTACAGCGCCATCTGGGGCGCGCTTCGGCGACGACCACACTCGAAACATATTCCCATGTCTGGCCTGACTCCGATGACGTCACCGGGCGTCCACTCGATGCCGGGATGGCGGCAGTTGCGTCATTTTCGTGTCACGAGGTTGCCGCCGAGGCGTAGCTCAGGCGATCCACCAGGGAGGTTTGCTAGTAGCCGGGGTCGCTGGGCCAGTTGGCCTGGAAGAGGTGCCATTGGTTGGGTGCGCGCCGGATCAAGTACTCCAGTTCGGCCGCTAGCGATCGACTCACGCGCCCAACATCGGACCGCAGCCCATCGCCTGATCGGGTTACATCGACCGGCGGACGAACAATCCCGAGGTGACCGTCGGCGCGGTCTGTGAAGTACACCGCCGTCGGAAGCACCGGCGCCCCTGTGCGAATCGACAGGGTGGCGGGACCAGCCGGAATCGTGGTGGTCTCTCCGAAGAACTCGACCTCGACGCCACTGCGCTGAATATCGCGGTCGCTCAGCAGGCACACGACATCATTACGTTTCAGGGCCGCGATTACTTCCCGGCCGGCGCTCGGGCCGAGCGAGACGATCTGCATCCCAAGCTTGCTACGAAGATCGGCAAACCAATCGAACAGCTCTGGTGGCTCGATCGCTTCGACAACGGCGGTCACGCCGTGTTGGCGATCGGCCAGCCATCGGCCGGCCCATTCCCAACCACCGAGATGAGGCAATGCCAGGATTACACCGTTTCCGAGCTCGAGCGCCTGAGTGACATAGTCGTAGCCCTCGACACGCATCCCCTTCTCGACGACACGAGTCGACAAGTACGGCAGCCGAAAGCTCTCCATCCAGTACCTGGTGTACGAATCGAACGCCTCCTGCACGGCGCGGCGCAGTCGCAACCCACCAATTGTCGGATCGACCCGACGAAGATGGCGCTCGATCATCGAGCGGCGTTCTGGACTTGCGAAGTTGGCACCCATGCCGATCGCCGGCACCAGGCCCTGAGCCGCGAAACCGGGCAAGCCGCGCGCCGCCAGCGCGGCCATCCGATAGCCACCGAATGTTGCGGTGCCCGTTAGGCCGAGCCTGTTGTGAGGTCGATTCATGGCATCAGCGCCAAAGGTTTAGTCCTTGCGGCGCGGAACCCGCCGACGCAGCGGCACGCGGGAGCTGCGACGATGCACGCGAGCCCCGCGACGTGTCGCACGGCGCTGGCGCCGCAGGTCGATCCTGGCCTGCGTCACGGGCGCGACGGAAGCCTGCTTCCAGACCTTGACGAAGCGCTGCACGGCGGTGATCGAGATCAACACGAGCATGCCCCACAAGATCCAGACCAGTGCGCCGTCCACCCATGGCTCGATCAGGAGTCCGACGCAAAGCACCACGATCCGTTCGGCCCGCTCCATCAGGCCGCCCTTGGCATCGAGTCCGAGCGATTCGGCCTTGGCCCGCTGATACGAGATCACAGACGACACAGACGACACGGCGAACGGCAGAACGGCCAACCGAGGGTCGATCGAATCGTTGGCGGCGAAGTAGTAGGCGATCCCTCCGAACAGAAGCGCATCGGTGACCCGGTCGACCGTGGAGTCGAAGAAAGCACCACGTTGACTCGACGTGTTGGAAGCCTTGGCCAAGGCGCCGTCGAGCAGATCCGGCAGAGCGGCGGCGATAACTAGCACCAGACCAAGCCTCAGATGGCCGGCACCGACAGCGACGGCAGCAAGAGCGCCAACCAACATGCCCACGATGGTCAGATGATCCGGGGTCATCTTCGTCTTGCGAAGCGCCGCACCGAGCGGTTTGACCGCAGCGTCGACAGGCGCCCTGAACTTGCCGTCGAACATCAGCTACTCGCCCACTCTTCCGGGTTGTCCTCGACGAGGTGCTGGATCACGCGGCCGTCGACGGCATCGACCAACACCAGGCCGCGCCGCTGTGGTGGCTCCTCGGTTGAGTAGCACAGCACGCGCCACGTTGGCCGGCTGCGCAGACCGTGCCACACCTGCTGAGCCGAAGCGTGCCCGACCGGAAAGCCGATCGCCCGCTGGGCCTCGACGAGGGCTTGCTTCTCGTCTACGTTCATACGCCATCCCGACGTGATGCTGAGCAAGCCCATTACCCCAAGCGTCAAGGCCGCCCACCCGAACCCGCCGTTGACTAGTGGTGACGAGTCGCCGACGCTGAGGTACAAGACCAGGCACACGACGGCGAGGACCAGATAGATCCCACCGGGCACCCGACGCCGGGAGTTGTCGGGAAACAGGTAAGCACCAACGATTCCCTCAGTGTTGAGATCGTCGGGAAGCTCGTCACGTAGGTCGCCGGGGGCGACGGAGTCGGGGCCGTTCATGATTGCGCCAGCCTAGTCAGGGCCAGGCGACTCGTAGCTTGGCGGCCGTGTCGTCGAGCGGTTCCGGCAACGTGCGCGTGTTGGCGATCGCAGTCATGAAGTTGCCGTCGCCGATCCATCGCGGCACCACATGGACGTGCAGATGCTCGCTGACAGACCCTCCGGCGGCGCGCCCCAAGTTGAGACCAACATTGACACCATCGGGCGAATACGCAGCCGTAACGGCACCCACCGCGTCGGTGACGGTGGCCCAAAGTTCGGCCGTCTCGGCACCGTCGAGATCGTCGAGGTTGGCCACCTCGCGGTACGGCAACACCAGCAGATGACCAGTGCCGTACGGGTAGGCGTTGAGAATCGCGAAGCAGTTCCGGCCGCGGTGCACGATGTTGGTTTGGTCATCAGGCAGCCCGGACTCCAAAATTCTTGTGAACACGCTGCCTTGCCCCGGCTCGTCGGCGTCTGATCCGAGTGAGCTGATATAGCTTGAGCGCCAGCCGTTCCAGAGTCGTTCGAGCATGACGATCAGGCCGTGAGCGCCTGGTTCGTGCCGGCCGCGACGTCGTCGCTGAAACGCTGCACGAACTCGGCGACACCGACACCGCGTTCGACCTCGCCACCGCGCGGATTGACCCCGACAGTATTGGCCGCTACGTCGTCATCGCCGACGACGAGAATGAACGGCAGTTTGTCGAGCTTGGACGACCTGATCCGCTTACCGAGCGCGTCACCGGCCCCGACCATGTCGACCCGGGCGCCGGCATCGGTGAGCATCTCGACCACGTTGCGAGCGTATTCCTCGTGTGCCGTGGCGACTGGAAGAACACGAACCTGTAGCGGAGCCAGCCAGGTCGGAAAGTTGCCGGCGTAGTGCTCGAGCAGCACCCCGAAGAATCGCTCGATCGAACCGAACAGAGCGCGGTGCAACATGATCGGACGGTGCCGTCCGTTGTCGGCGCCGACGTACTCGAGGTCGAACCGCTCGGGCAGCTGGAAGTCAGCCTGAATGGTCGACAGCTGCCACGAACGCCCGATCGCGTCACGCACGTCGATGTCGATCTTCGGGCCGTAGAAGGCTGCATCGCCTTCCTTTACCTTGTAGTCGAGGCCGTGCCGCTCGAGCGCCTCACGGAGTGCATCGGTGGCCTCGTTCCAGTCTTCATCGGTGCCGACGAACTTGTCGGGATCTTTGGTGGACAGGTTGAAGGTGAAGTCGTCAAACCCGAAGGCGCGTAACACCGACAGCACGAAGTCGAGCAGCGAGGCAATCTCGTCGGCAAGTTGCTCATGGGTGCAGTAGATGTGGCTGTCGTCCTGCGTAAACCCACGAATCCGCAGAAGGCCATGTAGCGTGCCGGCTCGCTCGTATCGGTATACGTTGCCGAGCTCGAACAGCCGCAGCGGAAGCTCGCGGTAGCTGCGCTGTCGACTCTTGAAGATCAGGCAGTGCATCGGGCAGTTCATCGGCTTCATGTAGTACGTGCCGTTGTCCATCTCCATCGGCGGGTACATGCCGTCTGCGTACCAGGCAAGGTGGCCGGAGGTTTCGAACAGCTTGCCGTTCGCCAGATGTGGCGTGAAGACGAAGTCGTAACCCCCCTGCTCGTGACGAAGCCGGCTGTAATCCTCCATCAGCTTGCGGACAGTGGCCCCCTTCGGGTGCCAAACGGCCAGTCCGCCGCCCAGCTCATGGGGGAAGCTCAACAAGTCGAGTTCGGTCGCCAGCTTGCGGTGGTCGCGCTTGGCTGCCTCCTCGAGTTGGTGGAGATGATCGTCCAACGCTTGTTTCGACTCCCACGCCGTGCCATAAATGCGCTGCAGCATGGGGGCCTTCTCGTTGCCGCGCCAATATGCGCCAGAAACGCGCTGCAGCTTGAAATGCCCAAGCCGACCGGTGCTGGGCACGTGTGGCCCGACACACATGTCGACGAAGGTGTCGGTGTTGCGATAGGCGCTGATCACGCCGCCCTCGCCGATCTCTACCGAGTCTTCCGAATCGGCTTCGGCGGCCTCGACGCGCTCGATGATCTCCACCTTGTAGGGCTGATCGGCAAACAGTTGCTTGGCCTCGTGCATCGACATCTCGGAGCGCACGAACGGCTGGTCGGCCCGCATGATGGCGCGCATCTCTGCTTCGATTGCCACCAGGTCGTCGTCGCTGAAGGTCGCTGCGCCGGGCAGGTCGAAGTCGTAGTAGAAGCCGTTCTCGATCGCCGGTCCGATCGAGAACTTGGCGCCCGGGAACAAACGTGTGACGGCTTGCGCCATCACATGCGCCGTGGAGTGCCGCAACACATGGCGACCACCGTCGGTGTCCTCGGTGATGATCGCCACCGTCGCACCCTCGGCGAGCGGTCGGTTCAGATCGGTCTCGGTACCGTCGACTGTCGCCGCCACGGCTGCTTTGGCGAGCCGCCTTCCGATCGAACTGGCCAGGTCGAGGGCGGTCGCGCCCGCTGGCAGTTCGCGCTCGGATCCGTCAGGGAGGGAGATGGTGATGTTCGACATGACGTCGAAAAGTCTAGGAGTTCGAACCGATCATTCCCGGGGGGGTTTGTACCGAACGACTATCCAACGCCGACGAGCAGGCGTTCACCTGTCGGGTCATGTTCTTCGGCGACGTCGGCAACATTGGACGTCTTGGCGACCTCGGTTTCGGCTTCGCCGGCGTAGACGTTGCGGTATGTCTGCCCGGTCATCTCGCGAATCTCGAACATCACCTCGTCCATCATCGATCGCCAGGCCAGGTGTTCTGCACCGCGTCCGGCATACCGCTCGGGCCGGATCGGCCTGCCGACCGTGATCGTGCATTCCTTGAGCAACTTTGGAAACTTGGCGTCACAGGGCTGGATGATGTCGGTGCCGACGATCCCGACCGGGAAGATTGGACAACCGATCTTCATCGCCAGTCGGGCGGCGCCGGTCCGCGCCTTGTATAAAGTGCCATCGCGACTGCGAGTGCCCTCGGGGAAGATGCCAAACAACTCGCCACGTTTGAGCACTTGCGCTGAGGCGTCGAGCGCTGCCTGACTTTTGCTGCCGCCGGAACGGTCGATCGGAATCATGCCCATCGCCGGAAAGATGAACTTGGTCTTCCACGAATCCATGTATTCGGCCTTGCCGACGAAGCTGATATTGCGCGAAACCGTCAACATCAAGAACGCCGAGTCGAGGAAGCTGATGTGGTTCGAACACAGAATCGCCGGTCCGTCGACGGGCAGCCTGTCGTAGTCGACCCGATTGATGGTCCAAAGCTTGGACGCCACAGGACCAACGATCGACCGCGTACGGGCCTGCAGCCTGTTCTCCCCCGATCCTTCGCTCATGGCTCGAACAATAGGGCATCCAGAATACGAAACTCTGTGGCGAATGTTGATTTCATGTGAACGCCCAGATCGGCCGAGGTGCCACCGGCAGTCAGAGCAGAACACCGAGCAGCTCGGCAGCCGCCCTGGTACAAACACCGTTGGCGGCGGCGCGATCGACTGCGGCGACCGCTCCGGGCGAGTCGAGATCGTCGTCGAGACGCTCGCGGACTTCGTCGAGTAGATCACCCGTGGTGCCCTCGGCGCTGGCGCGCCACAACATCAGGCGAGTGGCGTTGCGGTGCATCAGGCCGTCGTCCCACTCCCACTCGGTGCGGTAGTGATGTTCGATCAGGCCGAGCCGAATCGCCATCGGGTCGTACTCGGTGCGCAGGCGATCGACAAACACCAGATTGCCGAGGCTCTTCGACATCTTCTGTCCGTCCATGCTGATCAGAGCAGTGTGCATCCAGTGCTTGACGAATCGCTCACCGGTGGCAGCCTCGGACTGTGCCCGCTCACACTCATGGTGCGGGAAGATCAGGTCGGCGCCCCCGCCGTGCAGATCAATCGTGGTGCCGAGCTCGCGCAGAGCCAGAGCGCTGCACTCGATGTGCCACCCCGGCCGACCGGCGCCCCACATGGTGTCCCACGCCGGCTCGTCAGCGGCGGATGGGTGCCACAACACGAAGTCGAGCGGGTGGCGCTTATTGGGGTCGTCGATCTGGCCGCCGCGCTGCTTGGCGAGCTCGATCATCTCCTCCTCGGTGTAGTGGCTGACCGACCCGAACGTGTCGGATTTCGTAACATCGAAATACACCGAGCCGCCGGCCTGGTAGGCGAAACCGCGATCGAGCACCATGCCGATGAAACCGCGGATGTCGGGGATCGCAGATGATGCCCTGGGCGTAGCGGCGACCGGAAGCGCATTCAGGGCCACCAGGTCGCGCTCGAACCGCGCCTCCTCGGCGGCCGCCAGATCGAGATAGTGAACGCCAAGTTCGCGAGCTTTGACGAACAACGGATCGTCGACATCGGTGACGTTGCGAACACACTGCACCGTGTATCCCTTGTCGATCAGATGGCGCTGCAGTAGGTCGTATGAGATGAACGTTGCGGCGTGCCCAAGATGGGTCGCGTCGTAGGGGGTAATGCCACACGTGTACATCAAAACGTGTGGATTCGGCTCGAATGGAACGATCCGGGCGCGCGCCGTGTCGTAGAGCAGCAGGGTCGTCATGCCCCGGTGTCAACCGCCCGGGGGTCGCCTTTGATTCCCGTCATCTTCGGAGCGACCCGAGTCTTGTATCGGACGTTCAGCTGCAACATGACTGCAGTGAATGCCTCGATAGCCATGGCATTGGACAGTTCGCCGGCATCGAGCGGACGGCAGCCTGGAATTTTCGAGACGATCTCGCTGACCTGTTCGACGGCAGCCGGGTTGTCGCTACAAATCAGCACATCGGAGTCGATCGGCCGACCGATCCGGCCGAGTTCCTTTGCCGGTAGGTGGTGAAACGCGGCGACGACATAGCTCTCGGGGGCAGCTGCCTGGACGTGGGCGGCAACACTGCCTCTCGGCGGGATCAGTGGCTCGAACTCACCACCGGCACGGACGAGGGCGTTCGCCATGCTGATTACGACCTTGCCGCTGAGCGCCGGTGCCAGCTCGCGCGCCATCCCGGCCGCAGAGTCCCAAGGGGTGGCGATCACTACCAGGTCGCAGCCCGCCGCAGTCGCGTTGTCGCCGCTGCCGAGCAGTCCGCCGAGCTCGGGGTATCGCTCGACGAGCTCGTCACGGATCTGCTTCGCCCGATCCTGCGAACGTGAGCCCAGAACGGTTTCGTATCCAATGCTCGCAAGCCTCGCAGCCAAACCTGTTCCTGCGGGTCCTGTTCCTCCAATGATCCCAATGCGCATTCCTGAAGCCTTGCACACATCACCCTCGCCACCCCATAACACCCACCGCGACCTCGCTGGGCACTACGTTCGCCTCATGGCTTTGCTAGAGGGTAAGAAGATCGTCATCACCGGTGTCCTCACCGACGCCTCGTTGGCGTTCGGTGTGGCGAAGATCGCCCTCGAGGAGGGCGCCGAGATCGTGCTCACCGGAGCTGGCAGGGCGTTGACCCTCACGCAGCGCACGGCCCGCAAGCTCGGCGACGGAATCGAGGTCCTCGAACTCGACGTCACCGTGCCCGAGCAGGTCGAGGCGGCCGGCCGAGCGGTCGCAGCCAAATGGGGTCGCGTCGACGGTGTGTTGCACGCAATCGGGTTCGCTCCTGCCTCATGCCTTGGTGACGACTTCTTCGGCGCACCTTGGGAAGACGTCGCCACCGCGATGCACATCTCGACCTACTCGCTCAAGACGCTCGCAGATGCCTTCGCTCCGCTGATGGACAACGGCGGATCGTTCGTTGGGCTCGACTTCGACAATCAGCAGGCGTGGCCCGCCTACAATTGGATGGGCGTCGCAAAATCAGCACTCCAGAGCCTGTCGCGGTACATGGCTCGCGAACTGGGGCCACGTCAGATTCGCTGCAACCTGGTCGCCGCCGGCCCGATCAAGACGATGGCTGCCAAGTCGATCCCTGGCTTCAAGCTGTTCGAGGACACGTGGGATGGGCGCGCCCCGCTCGGCTGGGACGTCGAAAACTCGGTGCCGGTGGCGCGGGCGTGCGTGGCGTTGCTGAGCGATTGGTTCCCCGCCACAACGGGCGAGATCATCCACGTCGACGGCGGGTATCACGCCGTCGGCGCATGACCTGAACCCCTCGCCTGCCGCTTCCAGACGATTCGTCGAAGCCAGTCCGCAAAGCATGATTATATGCGGCGTCGGTAGGGTCACCTCGTGAATCGCCTTGCCGCTGAAACCTCCCCGTATCTGCGTCAACATCGCGACAATCCCGTCGAATGGTTCCCGTGGGGCGACGAGGCATTCCAGGCTGCCCGCGAGCGCGACGTGCCGATCCTGTTGTCGGTCGGTTACTCGGCCTGCCATTGGTGCCACGTGATGGCCCACGAGTCGTTCGAAGACCAGCACGTCGCCGATTCGATGAACGCCAAGTTCGTCAGCATCAAGGTCGACCGCGAGGAACGCCCAGATATCGACGCCATCTACATGGACGCCGTGCAGGCGATGACCGGTCGCGGCGGTTGGCCGATGACTGTGGTGCTCGACGCCGCCGGAAGGCCGCTGTGGGGCGGTACCTACTTCTCCAAGGAGAACTTTCTCAAGGTTCTCGATGCGATCGACGACGCCTGGCACAACCGTCGGGGCGACCTCGACAAGAACGCAGAGGCACTCGTCAAGGCGATCGCCAAAAGCGCCAACACAAAGCCGAAGGACGATGTTCCCGACCTCGAAGTGGTTAATAAGACGCTCGCCAAAATCACCAGCGTTTTCGATCCCGAGTGGGGCGGGTTCGGAACCGCGCCGAAGTTCCCGTCGACCCATCACCTCGAACTGATCTTGCGGGCGTTCATGACGTCTGGGGCCGAGCAGGCCAAGACAATCGTCACCACATCGCTCGACGCCATGGCGTCCGGTGGCATGTACGACCACATCGGGGGCGGTTTCGCCCGCTATTCGGTCGATCGCGAGTGGCTCGTGCCGCACTTTGAGAAGATGCTCTACGACCAGGCCCTGCTGGTGCGGATCTATCGCCAGGCGTACTCGGTGCTGGCGCTCCCGCAGTACCGCCAGGTTGTCGAAGAGACGATCGGGTATGTGTTACGCCAACTGCAGCACCCCGACGGTGGATTCTATTCTGCCGAGGATGCCGATTCTCCCGACGAACACGGCCACGGCACGGAAGGGCTGTTTCATACGTGGACCGCGGCCGAGGTGCGAGAAGCGCTGGCCGGCGTCGACCCGAAGACAATCGTGGCGACGATGCAGTGGTTCGGCATCACCAAGCAAGGCAATTTCGAGGGTCGCTCGATCCCGAACCGACTCGACCATCGCGGTCAGCTGCATAGACCCCCGGCGATCGAAGCTGCCAGGCGGACACTGCTCGAGGCCAGAGGCCTGCGTCGCCCCCCTGGCCTCGACGACAAGATCCTCACCGAGTGGAACGCGATGTTTCTGTACTCGCTCGCTGATGCCGCGATCACGTTCCAGCGCGACGACTGGAGGGCGGCAGCGATCGCCAACGGCGAGTTTCTGCTGCGCGAAATGCGCACAAATGGCCGGTGGTATCGCTCATGGCAGGCCGACGGCGAACCACGCGCGCGCCACGACGCGCTCGCAGCCGATCATGCCGCTCTGATCGAGGCGTTTTTGCGGCTCGGCGAACTCACCGGCCAGGCACGCTGGATCGAGGCGGCTCGCCAAACGGCCGACACGATGCTCGACTGGTACTGGGATCCACAGCAGGGTGGCCTTTACACCACCGCCGAAGACGGCGAGGCGTTGGTGGTCAGGCAAAAGGACCTGCTCGACAACGCCACACCTTCGGCCAACTCGAGCGCCGCCCACGGGCTGATGCGGCTCTCGGCGCTAACCGGCGAGACCCGCTACCAAAACCACGCCGACCGAATCCTGCAACTACTCGGCACGGTGATCGAACAGGCCCCCGGCGGCACGTCGAACGCGCTCTCGGCGATCGAGCTGCGGCACCGTGGCCTGGTCGAAGTGGCGATCGTCGGCGATCTCCCCGAGCTCGTGCGCGTCGCCCACCTGATTTGGCGACCCGACACCGTGCTGGCATGGGGCGAGCCGTACGACTCGCCATTGTGGGAGGGTCGCACAAACGGCCTGGCGTATGTGTGCCGCGATTATGTCTGCGAGGCCCCCGTCAGCACCCCAGAGGCCCTGTACGAGAAGATCACTGGGCGGCCGGCACCCGAGGGCAGCCCGATCGGTCAGGCGCCCTGATCACCAACCGCCGCGGCGGATGATCTGATCGGGAGTGCGACCGGGCCGACCTGCGCTCAGCCCCCTGCCATCTGGGTCGCCCGATGGAGCATCGTGGCTGGGGTGGCCGAGCGCAATCGCCCCGAGTAGTTCGAGGTGTGACGGCACGCCCAGCGAGTTGCGCAGTTCTGCCTCACCCTTGAAGACACCGAACAGAAGGGCGCCGAGTCCGGCATCTTCGGCGGCCAGCAGCAGTGTCATCACCGACATCGAGGCGTCGATTGTCCAATACGGAACGGGCCACGCCGCGGCGCCGACGCCCAAACCCGTCGCGACCTTGTCGGGCTCCGAATAGCGGTCGGTGTATGCGTTCGAATCAGCGAACGGCAGCAGGATCACCGGAGCATCGAGCAATCCCTGCCACGTGAAGCTTTCGCGCTGCGGCGACGGCAACGTGATGTTCCAAAAGCGCGACGTCTCGTCGCCTTCCAACGTCACCAGATGCCAGCCCTGGGATTTGCCGGCGCTCGGGGCTCGGGCCGCCAAGCGCACCATCTCGTCGAGCACGCCGTGCTGCAGTGGCCGGTTCGAGAACGAGCGGGTCATCCGCCGTCGCATAACGACATCGACGAACTCGCTCACGGTCGTCGCTCCCGACAGTTTGGAGACGTGCCTGGCACAACTCCCAACTCATCGCCGATCAGCGTTGGCCGTGCTTGACAAGATCTTCGGCCATGGTCCAGCCGTAGACGACCATGACGTCGCCGGCAGCTTGATCGACGGCGCTGAGCATCTCGACGACATCGGGATTGAGCTTTTCGGGCTTGGCCGATTCGAAATCGAGAAACCCGGATTGACCGCGCTTGGCGATGAACGTCTTCGGCTCGTAGCGGGAGTCGACGCCAAACCGTTTGGCCAACCGGCGACCCCATGCCCGCTCTTCGCCGACGGCGCGAACGCCTGGCGACGGGGTGACCTCATCGAGTTTTCCGAAGGCCTCGAGCCCGTCGGCGGATACAAACCGCGAGCCGAACACGACATCCTCATCGGGAAACGCCATCAGCGCCCGGTGATATGCCTCACCCATCAGGCCCCTGAGCACAGTGTCACGACGAGAGCTGCGACGAATGCTCATCATGCCGATCAGCACGCACGGGGTGCCCCCGATCCGCTCGAGCGTCGAGAACATGAGGCCGTGCAACTTGTCGTCGATACGGGCGGTAGTCGCAAGTACCCAGTCGTCTTTGGCCTTGGACAGGGCGCCGATGTCGAACGCGCCCTCGATCGAGCCCATCTCGTCGAGATCCGCGTCTGTCAACGCGATCGCGTCATTGGTAGCAACTACGAGCGGCATATCCCCTTCTCCCAGACGATTTCGGACCATCATTGTGCCACCGAAATCGCCAGGATTTACAAACGGCCTGCTCACAGCAACACAGCGTCGTGACCGAACGCCATTCGTAGCTCGCCGACAGCACGATCGATGTCAACCCGAAACTCATCCGCCAGCCGAAGAACCTTGTCTTGGCCGATCTCAACCTGCACGACCGAATCACCTGGGTGATCACGCAGGATCCGCTTAAGCCGGTGGATCTTGAGCTCATCCAATGTGTGACTGGGCAACATCAGCCGCAGTGGCGGAGCCGGCCCATCGGTCAGTCCCGACAAGACCTGCACATCGTGAGCGATCAGACCGAAACGTGACTCGTCACGTTTGTCGAGCCGGCCTTTAACGGCCACGATGATGTCGTCTTCGAGCTTGTGGCCCTGCTCGACGAGGGTCCTCGGAAAAACCGTTACCTCGATCGCCGCCTCGAGGTCTTCAAGCACAAAAACCGCCATCTGGTCGCCCTTCTTGGTGAACTTGCGGGCCAGATTGGTAATCACGCCGCCAACCTTGACCTGGGCGCCGTCCTCCATCTCGGTGAGGTCGACCAAGGCATGTTCGACCTGACGCTTGAGCGCCGACTCGACGCCGAACAAGGGATGGTCGGACACATACAGACCGAGCATCTCCTTTTCGGCTTTGAGCTTGGCGCTCTTGTCGAACTCGATGTCGGGGATCGAGATCCGCTCGTCGAACCCGGCTGCGCTGGCGGTGTCGCCGCCGTCACCGCCATCACCCCAGTCACCGAACAGACTCATCACACCGCGACTCCGTTCGCGGCGGCGAACGATCGTGGTGTCGAGGATCTGCTCGAACGAGGCCAGCAACCCACGGCGCGGGTGGCCAAGCCGATCGAATGTCCCCGCCTTGATCATCGATTCGATGGTGCGCTTGTTGAGCACCTGTTCGGGTGCACGTTCGGCGAAGTCGTAGAACGAGGTGTACTCACCGTTTTCGTCGCGTTCATCGATGAGTTGCTCGACGAGTCCTTCCCCCACATTGCGCACCGCCGAGAGCCCGAACGTGATCGCCCCTGGGCTGCCGACCACCAGCGAGACGTCGTCGGGAACACGATCACCGGACAAAGCGTCGAAGTTCATCACCGAGCGGTTGATATCGGGTGTGAGCACCTTTATGCCGGCCGATCGACAGTCGCTCAGGTACACCGCCGCCTTATCGAGATTGCTCTTGACACTGGAGAGCAGGCAAGCGAAGTACTCGACCGGATAGTGCGCCTTGAGGTAGGCGGTTTGATATGTGATCAGGCCATACCCGTAGCTGTGGCTTTTGGCGAAGGCGTAGTCGGCAAACTTCTCGATGATGTCGAATAGCTGTTTGCCGAGCACCGGCCCGTAACCCGTCTTTTCAACTCCGGCCTCGAATCCCTCGCGGGCCTCGGCCATAACCTCGCGCACCTTCTTGCCCATCGCCTTACGAAGGTTGTCGGCATCGGCCAGCGAGTAGCCGGCAAACTTCTGGGCGACCCGCATCACGCTTTCCTGATAGATCATCAGGCCGTAGGTGTCGCCGAGCACCTCGCGGGCGTCGTCGTGGAAATATTCGACCGGCTTGCGGCCATTCTTGCGGTCGGCAAAGTCGTAGTGCATGTTGGCGCCCATCGGACCTGGCCGGTAAAGCGCGATCAGAGCAGCGACGTCATCAAAGCTGTCGGGAGCCAACGCCCTGAGGAGCTGGCGCATGGGTGGTGACTCGAGCTGGAACACACCGAGCGTGTCGCCGCGGCTGAGCAGTTCGAACGTTTTCCGGTCGGCGAGGGACACCTTGTCGATCTCGAAGTCGGGATCGCGTCGAACCCGCACCATCGCCTGCGTATCGGTGATGACGTCGAGGTTGCGAAGCCCCAGGAAGTCCATCTTGAGCAAGCCCAGCTCTTCGACACCGTGCATCTCGTACTGGGTGACCACCGGGGCGTCGGCGGGGTCCTGACCCGACTCGGGTTTACGTTGGATGGGCAGATAATGCGTGACCGGCTCTTTGGTGATCACTACGGCCGCAGCATGGATACCGTCAGATCGCTTGAGGCCTTCGAGGCCCTTGGCAACGTCGACCACCTTCTTAACGACGGGATCGGTGTCGTACATTGCCCGCAGATCGACGGCCGCCTTGTAACCGCCCGAGTATTTGTCGCTTTGCTCGAAGCAGTACTTGAGCGGCGTGTCTCGGCCCATCACGAGCGGCGGCATCGCCTTGGCGACCTTGTCGCCGACGCTGTACGGATAGCCGAGCACGCGGGCAGCGTCACGAACTGCGTTGCGGGCTTTGATCGTGCCAAAGGTAATGATCTGGGCGACGTGATCGCGCCCGTACCGGTCGGCGGCATACCGGATCATCTGATCGCGGTAGCGCGAGTCGAAGTCCATGTCGATGTCGGGCATCGAGATCCGGCTCGGGTTGAGGAACCGCTCGAATAGCAGGTCGTATTTGATCGGATCGAGATTTGTGATCAACAGGCAGTAGGCGACCGCGCAACCGGCAGCCGACCCACGTCCGGGGCCGACGCGGATGCCCTCATCGCGGGCGTAGCGAATCAGGTCCCATGTGATCAGGAAGTACGACGCGAAACCCATGTCGTTGATGACCTTGAGCTCGTACGCGACGCGCTCGATGACGCTCGGCGGCAGGTCGTCACCCCACCGCTTTCGGGCACCCTCCCAGGTGAGGTGATCGAGGTATTCTTTGTCGGTCGTGAAACCGGCCGGCAAGAGAAAATTCGGAAGCTGGGCCTCGCCGAATGTGATTTCGAGATCGGCCCGCTCGGCAATCCAAAGGCTGTTGTCGCAGGCCTCTGGTAGCTCGCGGAACAGGTAACGCATCTCCTGTGCCGACTTGAGATAGTGCTCGTGACCCTCGAACTTGAAGCGCTTTGGGTCAGAGATCAAGGCCCCCGTCTGCACGCATAACAAGGCGTCGTGTGCCTCGTGGTCCTCGCGGCTTGTGTAGTGCGAGTCGTTGGTGGCCAGCAGCGGAGCGCCGATCTTCTTGGCGATTTCGACGAGCTTGGGGTTGGTCTCGTGCTGGGCGGCGATGCCGTGGTCTTGCAGCTCGACGAACAGGTTGTCCTTGCCGAAGATTTCCTGCAGACGTCCGGCCTTGTCGAGGGCGCCCTTCGTATCACCGTTCAGCAGCGACTGGAGAACGTGCCCGCCGAGGCATCCTGTTGTGGCGATCAGGCCACCGGAGTACTTCTCGAGCAGGTCCCAGTCGATCCGGGGTTTGTAGTAGTACCCCTCGAGGAACGCCAGACTCGAGAGCTGGATCAGGTTGCGGTAGCCGACCTCGTTTTCGGCGAGCAGCGTGAGGTGGTAGTAGAGCTTCTTGCCGCCCTCGGTATCACCACCCGAATCGTCGACACGGCCTCGCCGGGTCGGACGCTCTGAGCGGTGATCGTGGGCCATGTAGGCCTCGGTGCCGATGATCGGCTTGATGCCCTGCTTTCGGCACTCCTTGTAGAACTCGAGCGTGCCGTACATATTGCCGTGATCGGTCATGCCGATCGCCGGCTGCCCGTCGGCGACAGCCTTGGCCACCAGCTCATCGAGGCGCGCAGCCCCGTCGAGCATCGAGAACTCGGTGTGAACGTGGAGGTGGGTAAACGAGTCGGTCACAGGGTCGTCAGGTCAGCAGATCGGGCAGCGGAATCACAATGGTGTGGTTCGCGAAGCTACCAGACACTGGCACGAGACGAACCATGCACGTCGCCGGCCACTCCCGCTGTTTCACAGATAAGTGCCGGGTCGCTCCGGCTGCTGCTCGGCGTTGCCGTGCAACTGGGCGCCCGGGGGAAGCTGGCGCATCTGCTCGAGCTGTTGCCTGGCGGCAAACTGCTGCGCGAAGAGCGACGCCTGGATGCCATGAAAGAGGCCCTCGAGCCAGCCGACCAGTTGTGCTTGGGCAACACGGAGCTCGCCGTCGCTGGGAATCTCGTCGTCATCGAACGGCAAAGCCAGCGACCGTAGCTCTTCTTGCAAATCGGACGAGAGTGCCATCGACAACTCCGTAACGGACCGTTCGTAGATCTCGGCCAGTCGCTCCCGACTGCGTTCGTCGAGCGGCGCCTGACGAACCTCCTCGAGCAACTGCTTCACCATCGAGCCGATCCGCATCACCTTGGCGGGCTCGGTGACAGAACCACGCTCGTCGTCGGAAGCGGGTTCGATCAGCTCACCGTGCTCGACCGGCGGTTTGCCCGGCTCGGACGAAGAATCGGCAGCGGGGGCATCGCCGGCGGCGGTCGTGGCATCTGGCGTATCGGTCATGTGGGTGATCCTCCGAGTGGGTGCAACATTGCGATCATTGTCGGATTCCAGCCAACAGCGGCACGAGCATCTCTGCCGATGTCATCGAACCATGGCGACAGACCAGTTCGAAAGGGCCACTGTCGAGTGGGTCGTGATAGCTCACAGGCTGGTAAGCCACGACGGCGATATCGCCGAGGCGATGGGCGATCGGCGGTGGCACCGAGGGCCCAAACCAACCGTCGTCGATGATCTGCTGACGATGGTGAACCCACGCCGTGTCTCCGAACTCGCTGCACGCTGCATCGAACAGTTCGTCTGTGGCCCCACGGCGGGCGTGCAACCAGCGAAACCGGCCCTCGCCGGACTGGAGCGCCACCATCGACAAGAGATCCGCTGACGGGGCGATGATGTTGTCGCCGACGACGACCTGGCCATGATCGGCCGTGACCAGTAGCGCCGCACCGGGCGGCAGCACCTCGAGCAGATCGCCGACCAGCCGATCGGCGGCGCGCAGCTCGGCATCGTAGTAGTCCCCGAATCCGCGCTCGTGGGCGATCTTGTCGACGCCTCCGTAGTAAGCGTAGACAAATCGTTCACCGGCTTCGAGTTCGTTGCGAACCTCGATCGCCAACGAGGACGTGGCCCTGAAACCGACCGGCCTGGCGCCTCGCAAATGACCCTCGCTGAACGCCGAGTGACATAGTTCGAAGGGGCTGACGACCGGAATTTGTTCACCAAGAAACGCCGGATAGCGCTGCACCTCACTCGGCGGTTGCGATCGGCGGCGACTCTGCCCATTGGAAGCCCACTGCAAGACGTTGACGACCTCACCGCCGAGCAGAATCCTGTAGCCGATCAAGCCGTGTTCACCGGGGGTGAGGCCGGTGGTGATCGAACTCAACGCCGTGGCGGTTGTGGTCGGCGCCACAGTCGTGATCGGCCCGCCGGCCAAGGCGGCGATTGTCGGGGCGATGTGACGGCGTTCTTGGAGTTGCTCCCAGCCAAGCCCATCGAGAACCAACAGGACGGCCTGACCAGCGCCTGTCACGGGTTCCGGCATCCAGCCCGGCAAGGTGGTGTCCCACGCACCGGGACCGAGCAGGGCCGGAACGATCCCTCGAACATTGGCCCCGGCATAGTCGGGAAGGATGGGGATGGGGGTCGACTGGGTCACGCGTACAACAGTCCACCACCTTCGAGCGCTCCTGGCCAAGCGAACCGCCGGGGTGGACGCCGGTGGCGACGAAGTTGAGATGCGAGTGCGACCCGTTCCACGCCCTACGCTGGACGGTGTGAGAGTGTCGACCAGAGGCGATTATGCGTGTCGTGCCCTGTTGTCGCTCGCCCTTCGCGATGGCGAAACCGGCCCAACCTCGGTTCGCGATATCGCCGAACGAACCGCCCTGCCGCAACCGTATCTCGAGCAGATCCTGCTCGCTTTGAAGGGGGCCGGGCTGGTTCGATCCAAGCGCGGCGTCGGTGGCGGCTATGTGCTGGCGCGGCCTGCTGAGCAGATCCTGCTGTCCGAAATCGTGTCGGCCGTCGATGGCCCGATCACGCTTGGCGACTTCGGTGAGCCACACGCCGATGGGGCCTGCGACCATGAGGGCCAATGTGTGCTGCTGGCGATCTGGAAGCAGGCAGGCGATGTGATGCGGGTCCACCTCGAGGGATTCACGCTGGCCTCGATCGCCAATGTCGCCCGCGGCGACGCACCCTGGCCGACCAGCAACTAGTGCCCCGACCACAAACGTTTGCCCTGTTTCGACGGTCAGCTTCGCCCCTGGCTGCGTTGCGGCTCCTCATAGTGGGGCAAGGCCAGTACATCGTCGCCGCGCCTTGCCAGGAACGAACCTGACTCGCCGCCAACACCACAAACGTTCATGGTCACGGCACTAGCTCTTCCTGTTCGGAGGTAGAGGTGACGGGTCCGCCGTTAGGTCGGCGCGGAGGCGTAAAGATCCGGCAACCGGCCGTGCCCTGTGGCGGAGCGCCGAAAGGGCGACGTTACGAACGGTCGACCAATCGCCGTCGCGGCGGCGGGCGCTACGCCGCGATATCGCTCGGTCGGTGTCGCTCGGGGTGATCCTGCCGCTCGAGACCTCGGCGCTGTGGTTGTCGGTGTAGTTGAAGGCAGGTTGCGACATGGGGTTCTCCGCGTTCTCAGGGTTCGCTGCTGCGGGACTCAGGCGGCTTGGCGGTTTGGTGGGCCGGTGTTGTGGATGGTGCCGTCGGGGTATCGGATGGTGAGTTGGCGGTTGGCGCCGAGTTCGAGTTTCCATTGGTTGTGGTGGATGTCGGTGTGGTGGTGGGTGCACAGTGGCAGCAGGTTGGCGAGGTCGGTTCGGCCGCCGTTGCGCCACCAGATCAGATGGTGGAGTTTGCAGCGGTCGTAGCGCACGTTGCAGCCTGGGATCGCGCAGCTGGTGTAGAGCGCTCGTAGGGCGCGGCGTTGGGCTGGGTTGGCGAGCCGGGTCGAGCGACCCAGGTCGAGTTGGCCGGGGGCGTGGATGATGACCCCGTTGCGGATGATCACGGCGTGCGTGTCGCCGGTGCCGCACATGCCGGCGAGTACCCGGCCGGGTATCTCGACGGGGATGCCCCAGTCGACGGTTGGTCCGCCGGCACCGTTGGGTTGCGACGAGTCGATCACGACGATGTACTCGGGGCGTCCGGGCCGCCCAACACCGGTGACGCCGCCCTCGGACAGGAGTCGGGCGAGGGCGAGTGCTCGCAGGTGGTGTTGTTTGTTGATCGGGTCGGTGGGGCAGGTGTCGGGTGTTGTTTCGGCGAACATTGTTTGCATGGCTGTGTCGAGGCGGGCAGCTAACGCGACACCGGTGACCGGGTCGAAGCGGGCGTCGAAGCGCCACATGCCGTCGGAGTCGACCCAGCTGCGTAGCCGGGTGGCGCGGCGTTGGCGTTCGAGACGTCCGATTCCGTCGTCGCGTTGGATGTGTTTGACCTCGAGCGCCAAGCGCCGCCGGAACTCTTCAACGGTGGCGGTGGCGGCGATATCGACCATGCCGTCGACGCGTTCGAGTAGTTCGGTGCGTTGGTCGTCGTCGTCCAATGATTTGGTTGCTTTGGTGACGGCGTCGATGTGGCCGGGTGTGACCGCAGCGTTGTCGAGGGCATTGGCGAGCGACGGTGTTTTGTTTAATGTGTCGGAGCGTTCTTTGGACTTTGTGGCTTCGTGTTGTGTTGAGCGGGTGCAATCGGCGATCGTCTTTTCGGGGAACGACACCTGTGATGCCAGGCGGGCTGTCAACGCTGCCTCGCACGACGCCAACCACGACCGCAGTTGTGATGACGCCCGCAACGCTGACTCGATCGAAGCGGGCCCAGCAGCAGTGTTGGCGCGCACCGCCAACACCTGTTCCGCCCGCTCGACAATCGCACCGATCTGCATACCGACATCATGCGCATGGGGGTGTAACAGCCATGAGGGGCACCTGTTGACCCCTTCGAACACGGGGATTCGAGGTGTCAGGCCGAGCGATAGCGGGGCACTGCTCGCTCGGCCGCGGGTGATCAGCGCCAACAGCGGTTCAGGCTCACAGCCGCAGTCGATCCTGTGCATTGAATCTTGGTGCCGCCCCTGTCCTTGACCGAGCACCCGGCCGGCCCTGCTTCGGCACCCAACCCGAAGTGTCGGATCGGAGGTTGACCGCCGGGCACGGAGGAGGACGCCCATTCGGTTCGCCGCAGGGATTTGCAGCGGGGCGGGAAGCTTCGTCGGTCGTTGAGCGTCGAACCGTCGTGAGGTTCAAGAATCGCGCCGCTGCGGCTTGGCCGACGGTTGCGCTCGGCGCCGTGCTTGCGTCTCCTCGATGACGAAATCGGCCGAGGCGAGTCGTATGCCACAGACGTCGCA
>CALFRK010000117.1 GCA_937919625.1 uncultured Ilumatobacter sp. | reverse complement strand
TGCACGAAGAACGCTCCGGTCTTGCCACTCCACATGCGGTGCAGCCAGGGAAAGCCGGCCTCGTCGACGCCGACCCGTGCGAGGGCCGTCGGTGCGTCGACGGCCTGGTCGAGGATGTCGAGATCGGCGCCGGCCAGCCACGCTCGCGTCGATCTATTCACAGCTGCGTGATAGTCGGCGACGCCGGCAGGGTCGAGTGAGGCCGTCAGCTCGTGGTCTTCAGCTTCCGGCAGACCAGCCCAAACAGACACGTCGCCTGCAGCCACCGACGGATGATCAGCCAACACCTGCGGCTGGCCGAGCAGGGCAGCGTTGATGGCCAGATCGTGATGGCGGGCGATGTGCCAGAGCAGGAACGTCACGCTGGAACCGCCCTCGATCGGCTCCGACCGCCGGTCGATCGGCACGAGATCGAGCACCTGTGTCGTGACCCGATCGCCGATCAGAGCGAGTTCACCATCAATCCACCCACGAACGTCCATCCTGTGATCGTAGGCATGGCCGGAGGGAGTCAGACCTTGCCTGGTCGGCCGATCCGACGGATTCGGTCGCCGCTACCAACGTCCGTCCGCACCTCCAGCTTCGATTCTGAGTTACGGAGGTAGGGGTAACCCCACCCAGACGACACCAGAGGGCAGGACTGACGGCGACTCAGGATCGGTGGACGATATCGGTATGACGAACACTCTGGAGTCCTCCACTCGTACACCGGTCGAGCCGTCCCCTGGCGCACCCGCCCAGCCGACACCGGTCAAGACGCCCAGCAAGCGCTCGGCCGGGCACATCGTGGCGATCGTGATCGGCTGCATCATGCTGCTACCGGGGTTCGGCATTCTCGCCGGGGGTAGCGCGCTCGCCATCGCCCAGGCCGCCGCCACCGATGACGACGGCTACTTCCGATTCACGCTCGACCGTGTCGAGAGCGACGGCATCGCAGTCGCCACGACGCATCTCTGGCTCGATGACGTCGACAACGAGGGCCCATGGGTGCTCGATTGGCTCGATCTCGATCTACGCCTCCGGGTCGAAGGCGCCGCCGCCACCGACGATGTGTTCGTCGGGATCGCCCGCTCGGCCGACGTCGAACGCTACCTCTCGCAAACGACCTACTCAGAGGTCACCGATCTCGACAACCGCACGCCGGACTACCGCGAGGTCATCGGAGTCAGGTCGGTCGGATCCCCACTCGATCAAGAGTTCTGGACGGCCAGCACCTCCGGCAGCGGTGAGCAAGAGCTCACGTGGGAGGCCAACGGCGGACGCTGGTCGGTCGTCGTGATGAACGCCGACGGTTCGCCCGACGTGTCGGCCGACATCGAGGTCGGGGCCCGCTCGGGCGCCGTCACGCCGATCGCCGTGATCCTGATCGTGATCGGCGGATTCACCGCCGGCCTAGCGATCGTGCTGATGGTGGTCGGTATCCGTGGCCGTCGCACCCAGGCTTCGCCCAGCCCCTTTCCTCCCCCCACGCCATGAGGCACCGAGTGGGCACGGAGTGTGCCTGACACACTCCGTTCACATGTCGGGTTGAATGACCCAGTTGAGCAGGCGATCGGTCCAAGCGCCGTCGTGCGCCAGAGTGGTGCCATCAAGCTGAAGGATCGGTGCGACCAACCGACCAGATGACAGCAACCATGCTCCGTCGGTGCGAACTAGTTCGGGGACGGTAATCAAGTCATACGAGGTGGGCACACCCTCGGCGGTGGCGCCGTTGAAGGCGGCGACCTGCGTGATGGAGGCGAGTACGCCAGAGCCATCAAGCCGGGTGCTGGCGAGGTGGTCGCCGATTCGCCAGACGAGTGCCGACCGCGGCGCTTCGAGTGCGTAACCATCGGTCGACACGAACAGAGCGTCGTCGGCACCGCGGCGCTTGGCCTCTCGCCCCGCAGAGACATTGGTCGCATACGACAGGCTCTTGATCCCGCCCAGCAACCAGGGCACGTCGGTGAACGCATCGGCGGCGTGACCACGACTCAGCGTGATCACCGAGATGCCCTCGAGTCCGTTGAGCGCTGCCTCATCGAGCGGCGTGATCGTGAGCACACCTGTAACCGGTTGCGCCGGCGCCGATTCGCGACCGCGGGTGAGTATCACCCGGAGCACAGCGTGGCCAGGCTGTGTCCAGGCTGCAACCGCCTCGGCGATCAGCTCGTGCCAGGCGTCGAGGTCGCACGGGACCTCGAGCCCCGCAGCCGACCGCTGGAACCGAGCCATGTGGGCATTGAGATGATCGACACGAGAGTTTCCTTCGGTATCTGTGACGAGCCGGGTGGCATCGAAGCAACCGTCACCACGCGTCAACCCGAGATCGTCGGCACACAGAACCGCCCGGTCGGGGTCGTCGATCACCCCCACACCCAACACCGCAATCAAACGAGGGGAACCTGCTTCAGCCACCCGCCGATCGTACGCCCTCGACATCCGCCCGGAGACAACCCCTCCTGCATCGCGTATTTTCACAACGAGCCAAGACTGTGGCGGCCGCCACAAGACACCCGCTGACGGCCAACCTTGTTCAGCGGCGGCCATCACGCGAGGCGGCCGCTGACAGGCGGCGCCATATCCGGATCGAGCGAGCGTCACCGGTCTCGGTTGTAGGTCGCTCCGAGTGATCTCAGCCTGGCTGCGCCTTGATCTGCGGTAGATCCACCGGCGAGCGACAGGGTGCGGGCCGCTTGGTACGGGCACCCCAGACGGTCGAGATCGGCGGCGATGCTCTCGAACTCTTCGTTCGTGCCGCCTTGCAGCGTTCGTGCCCGTCGAGCGAGCGCGGTGGCGATCGGATTGTGTTCCGTCGCCGCGACTGCGTCGACGATCCTCGCATCAGCGTCGGAGTGGCCGGCGAGGACGGCTGCTTCGGCGGCGAGCGCGGCATGCCATTGCCGGAACAACGGCCCGAAGAAGTGAATGGGCCGGTACCCGGCGAGGCGACTCGCTGCGTCCTCACTGCGTCCGTCGTGCAGTTCGACGATCGCGTCGAAGACTTGGCCGTAGCTCGTCACAACACGGTCGATCTGATCGTCGCCCCGAATCAGTTGCAGGGTTCCGAGCCATGCGACGCGCTCGTCGTCGTCACCCCGAAGGCCGTGGATCATGGCGAGTGCTGCGGGTGCAAGACCACGTCCAGGCGCGACCGGTCGACCAGCCCGCTCCCATCCGGCCAAGAACACGTGCCCGGCCTCGACGGCGTCATCCCAGTGCCCAGCGAGCGCGGCCGGCGCAATTTTTTCCTCGAGTGCAAGGTCGGGCTCGCCGCGCAAGAAGGGAAGCAGCTCATGACGTGCCGCCAGTCGGGCCGCTTCTGCCAACTGTCCTGTGGCGATTGCGATGAGGATCGCCGAGTGGAAGGCGTCTTTCAGCTCCAGTCCGAGATTCGGGTCTGAGGTCGATGAGCCGAAGATGTCGAGTCGACGGCGACACGCTTCGAGCGCTTCAACCGGATGCCGTCCCCGGATCTGTCGGAACGCGATCGCTTCGAGAAGACTGCTCGCCTGCTGAAGCTCTCCGGATTCGAGGGCTCGATGAACGAACGCCTCGAGTTCATCGAGATCCCGATTCGGGTCGAGTGCAGCTTCCGTGGCGGCCACCGTGAATTGGGCGATCGGGCTGTTCGCCGAGTGCGCCTTGGCGGCCTCGAGCAGTAGGTGGGCGTGTTCAAGGGGCAGCGGATCGTCGAACATTCCAGAGAACCGGGCAATCAGCTGCGCCGAGTCGGTGAGGCACCGAACGGCGAGGTCGATATCCCCGCCGGCGAAAGCCTTGCCCGCCGCAAGCTGTTCCAGCCGAAGCGCATCAGAACCCACCACCCGGCACTTGGCCACCGCAGCTGCCAGTGCCAAGTCGGCTGCTTCGACGTTCTCGCAGTCGGCCAGCGTCGCAGCGTCCTCGAACGCGCGCTGCGAATCCGAGATGCGACCGCGCCGGAACAGCAGACCCGCCATCTGATGTGCCAGGTCGTGAGCCAGGGGCACATGTCGAATGTCGGGTATGGGCGACAGCGCCGCCCTGGCCTCGTCGGCGAAGGCGTCGACGTCGGCGGTCCAACCAGGTTCGTGCTCTGTGCTCTCGAGGTCGGCGACTCGGCGTGAGCACCAATCGAGGTGGCGTTTGCGGGCGGTGACATCGCCCTCGCGATCCAGCTGCTCGATCCCGAACTGTCGGACCGTTTCGAGCGTCCGGTACCGTATCCCGGCCGTTGTCATCGGCTCGAGCAGACTGTGCTGAACCAGCCGTCCGAGCGCCCCACCAATGTCAGGTTCCGAAACCCCGGCATAGGCGGCGACCATGCCCGCATCTGCTGCGGAGAACGACCTGCGAAACGTGCTGACTCGGGACAGCACGTTCTGGTCCAAGCCGGTGAGCAGCCGGTAGCTCCATGCGACCGTGTCGCTGACCGACCGGTGGCGGGTCTGCAAGCGCGCCCCACCGACGAGCAGACGGCGATGGTCGCCCAGACCACTTTCGACGCCGTCCAGGCCGATCGACGCCACTCGTGCCGCCGCAAGTTCGATCGCCAGCGGCATTCCGTCGAGTGCCAGACAGATGTCCACTACTCGAGATCGGTCGCCGACACCGAGCCTCGCGCCTCCGGCGCCCGCACGTGCCACGAAGAGATCGACCGCAGCGCCCGGATCGTCGGTGGTGCCAACGTCGAGGCCGCCCAACTGAACCACCTGTTCCGAAGGCACCGCGAGGCGGATCCGGCTCGTCAGCAAGACGGTCACGTTCGCGCACGCCGCCAACAACCGCTCGACCACGACGGCAACCTCATCGAGGACCTGTTCGCAGTTGTCGAGTACCACGAGAAGATCGCGTTGACCCAGCACGTCGATGACAGCTTGTTCGTGAGTTCGGTGTCCTGGCTCGACGACGCCCAGCGCTGCCGCCAATGTCGGTGCGACCTCCGATGAAGACATCACGGCTGCCAGGTCGACCCAGACCGCAACACATGGCATCTCGACCGACAGATCTCCGGCAGCCCTGATGACCAACCGGGTCTTTCCCGTCCCACCGGGGCCGACCACGGAGACGACACGCGACTCAATTACCGCATCGGTAACCTCTCTGAGTTCGGCCGACCTTCCGATGAACGAGCTCGCCTCCTGCGGCAGTGCGCTGACCGGCGGCTGCGAACGCGACTCGACCGCCAGCCGAACCAATGACCGGTGATCGATCATGCCGAGCTTGCGTCGAAGTGACGCGACATGTGATTCGACCGTCCGTGTCGAGATGAAGAGGCGCTCGCCGATCTCACCATGGGTGAGGTGCTCACCCACCAGATCGAACACCTCGGCCTCGCGGCCCGACACCACGACACCGGTGCGACTGGTACGGCCCTTCACGCGCCAAGTATCGCACGGGGCCACTCCCTAGATTCCGGGGTAACCCCGGATGCGCCTGCGCTGGCCGTGCCGCAGGCTGGTCACATCCAGCAATCACCGCAACCCGGAGGAGACGTCATGCGATCATCGGAAGTCCAAGGAGAACTCTGGGGGCGGGCCCCCGCCACCTGGTCACAAGAATTCGAGTCCCAGATGCAGCCGCTGTTCGACAGCACGCTTGCAGCACTCGGGACGCTCGGCGGCAAACGGCTTCTCGACGCCGGGTGCGGCACGGGCCTGGTGGCCTCGCTGGCCGATGCTGCTGGCGCGTCAGTGTCGGGCCTCGATGCCAGTAGCGCATTCGTCGAGTTCGCCGGCGAACGCACCCCCAGCGCTGAGTTTCGAGTCGGAGACATCGAACAACTCCCCTACGAAGACGGCGCATTCGATGTCGTGACAGCGTTCAACTCCGTTCAGTACGCCGTCGCTCCATCGGTCGCGTTTTATGAGCTCGCCCGGGTCTGCGAACCCGGAGGCCAGGTCGCGATCGGCGTCTGGGGCGACTCAGCGCGGTGTGAGACTGAAGCGGTTTTTGCTCGGCTTCGCTCACTCGATCCGCCGCCTCCTGGGACGGCGGCGCCGCTGGGGATCAGTGAACCCGGGCGTGTCGAGTCGCTGCTCGAAGCAGCGGGCCTCACCGTGTGCGCACAAGGCGAGGTTTCATGCCCCTTCACGTTCCGCGACATCGACCACGCCTGGGCAGCCCACAGCTCCGCTGGCGCCATCCACAAGTTCATCGAGGCGGTCGGTGCCGACAAAGTGCGCGACACCATCGCAAGCGTGCTCGAAGCGGACCGTAAACCGGACGGCGAGCTCCGCCAGGACAACACCTTCCGGTTCGTGATCGCTACCAAGCCGGCGGCAGGGGCCTGATGCGGGTGCTGGCAGTGACGGTCTCGATGTTCGGTGGCGACTGACCCCCGGTCGTTGCCGTGGCGAAGGAGTTGCAGCAACACGGACACGAGGTGTCGGTTCTCGGTCACGCTGTCGTGCTCGATGCGATCGGGGGCTCGGGTCTTGTCGGAATCGACTGGCCGGAGGACCTCCTGCCACAGAGGTTCTTCAACGATGCCGGGCCGAACGGCGATTTCGATCAGATCCTCGACGCGTGGGCGCACGGTGTCGAAGACCACGGCGCCGCCGTGGTCTTCCAGGTCCAGGCTGACGCGCTGATCGGACAACTGATCGGCGGCGTCGCCACCGATGCGGTCGCTCGCAAAGCGAACGTTCCGTGGGTGTTCGTCAACCCTGCCTACTACGTCGGACCGACCCCTGCCTTAGTGACCGAGGATGGGCCCCCGTGGGCGCTTGTGTCGCTCAGCACCATGCCTATGGCCGATGAGGCCGATCTGGCAAATGCTGCTGTCTCCGCCCTGTTGGAGTTGTCGGTCGGCGGTGAACAGCGCGCGCCGAGGGAGCTACCGCATCCTGTACCGGATCGACGCGAGCGAACAGTAACGGCGCTCCGTGTCGACCACCGCGGCGACGCCTATCGAACACCCTGAGATCCGGCCGAACGAAGTGATCGCCGATACCGAGCGACCGGGCCGCTCGTACCGCCGGCGGTGCAGCGACGTCGACGACGCCCGGTGTCGCGATTATCGAATTGGTTTCAGTCTGGACCCGGACCTGGATGTCCATCATCGTCACGGCGACGACAGTGCGTGCGGGCGGAGTGTGTCCTGGTGTTTGATCGCGGCTCGCGAGACGCTCTCGATCGCCGCTTTGGGCGCGGCTGCTCTCAACATGACGAACATGCCGAGGACAGAAGCTGTGAGGAACTCGGATTCTTCGCGTGGATCCACAGAGTTATGCAGTTGGCCTTTGCCGTGCGCGTTGTTGAGGGCCGCCCGAAACGCTCTGGACAGGAGCTCGAGATATCGCTGCACGAACCCGGCACCGCTCGGGTCGTAGGGGCCGGACTCTGCTGTGGATCGAGGGTCTTGTCAGGGGAGGGTCTTGTCAGAGT
>CALFRK010000116.1 GCA_937919625.1 uncultured Ilumatobacter sp. | reverse complement strand
CACCGGCGGAACGAACCACCGGGGCGTGGTCAACTACAGTTCGTCGCCGACGATGAGCAATGTGACCGCAACCGCCACCGGCGGCAGCTCCGAGAACTGGGCCGTGAACAACGAGAGTTCGTCGTCACCGACGATGAACAATGTGACCGCAACCGCCAGCGGCGGAAACGAAAGCTACGGCGTGCGCAACTCCAGTTCGTCGCCGACGATGGACAACGTGACCGCAACCGCCAGCGGCGGAACCACCAACTACGGCGTGCGCAACATCGTTTCATCTGCGACGATGAACAACGTGACCGCAACCGCCAGCGGCGGAATCAACAGCTACGGCGTGGAGAACAACGAATCGTCTGCGACGATCCGGGGTTCTTCGATCACCGGCACCACCACGAGCATCAGACTGACCAATGTGGCGTCGGCGATGGTGGCCAACACCATGCTCGACGGTTCGGTGTCGGGTACCACGTTCACATGTGTCGGGGCGCACACCGCAGCGTTCGCAGCACTCAATGCAACCTGCACATAGAACACGATTCGCAAGCGTTTACAGACTGACCACGGTCGATCCCTGTGTTCCAGCGATGGAAGTCGTTGCGGTTCATCCCACGAGGACCGCCTCAGTTGAGGACTGCTTCGATCAGATGCGGACCGGCCTCAGCCGACGCTCGAGCGAGCGCCTAGTCAAGCATGACCGAGGAGTGTGACGCGACGCGATCGTGACACGGCTGTGACACAAGTGCCTAAGAGACGCCGGGATTCAGTGAGAATTACCGAGACACGAAACCGCAGGGTAGGTCGGCGTTTCGTCGCGAGGCACCTGGTAGCGAAAACGCCTCGGTCACCTTCTTTTTTGCCAAGGTGAGGGTCGCGAGTTCGAATCTCGTCGTCCGCTCCAAACAAATTGCAGGTCAGCGGCCCTACGAGGGCCGCTGACTAGCGTTCGGCGCTCGTTCGCCCGCTGGACCGTCGGCATCTGAAATGGTCGAGTATCACGCGTCGCCCGAGGTCGGAGACCTGCAGAGTCACCCGGGTGGCGTGATGGCCATCGTCCGTTGGGTCGGGGACGTCAGATGCCAGGGTTGTGCGAGCGTTGGCGTTTCGATCGCAATTCCGATCCTTCCGCAGCCCGGCTGGTCGAGCAGTGGCAACAACTCCATCAGAGCGAACTCACCGCCAACTGGGAACTGGCCCAGCGACCCAGCGCTCTGACGAGGATTGAACCGCTCCAGTGGGCTGAACCGCATGGGAGCACTCGCCCGCGTCACTGCTGTTGATCATCTCGGCGGTCGGGTGCTGCGCGTCACGTTCTCCGACGATCTGGTACGCGAGATCGACTTCGCGGGCGCGTTGCCGGGCGGGCTCGCGGCGGTCGACGATGACTCGATCTTTGCGACTGCCGAGGTGGACCCGGTGGCGCGCACGGTGAGTTGGCCGAGCGGGATTAATCTCGATCCCGACGTGCTTCACGGCGACGAGGAAACCGCATCCGGGCCTCAACCTCGAGTCGTGCGTGAGTATCGGCTCCAACAGTCCCGCTGACCGCGCTGACGTCGCGTTGTCGCTGGGTTGACGGTCGGCAACGCATTTCGCGATGACGCCGGGCGCTGTCTCCGATGGCCAGCCTCGGGGCGGCTGATCGTCGGAGTGGTTGGCGATGGTAGAGCGGTCTACCAACTGCCCGCTACGGTTCGGATCGAGGTGGTCATGCCTCGTTTGGGTTGCGCCAGGAGGTAGAGCATGAAGGAGATCAACGAGACACCACTGCCAGGTGTGGGAATTCGCCATGATTTTGCCTGTGACAGTGAGCGGCGGGTCGGTGTCGTGTCGCATCATTCGGGCCGGCGCGACCTGATCGTGTACGACCGCGACGATCCCGATCGGGTGGTCGAGACGGTGTCGATGTCGATCGACGAGGCGCGTTCATTGGGCACGTTGTTGGGCGGGCCCAACATCGTCGAGCGACTCGACGATCTCCGCCAGCAGATCGTCGGCCTGGAGATCGCCTGGTTGCCGATCTCGCCCAACAGCCCCCTCGCTGGGCGCCCCCTCGGTGAGAGTGAGATGCGAACACGGACCGGCGTGTCGATCGTTGCTCTGCTACGCGGTGAGACGGCGATTCCGGCGCCCGGGCCTGACGATGTGATGCTCGCCGATGATGTGGCGGTCGTCGTCGGAACTGACGCAGGTATCGACGAAGCAGCACGAATTCTGAGCACAGCCCGATCCTGATGATTGTGGCGTCGACGGGGACGGCCGGGCTCTTCTTGGAACTCGGAGGCGTTCTGCTCGGCGTCGCGGTGTTGGGTCGCGTGGCGACACGATGGGGTCTTCCGTCGGTTCCGCTGTACCTGGTAGCGGGGATCCTGATCGGCGACGGCGGGGTGGTGCCGATCGTTCCGGCACGCGACTTCATTCAAACGGGAGCCGAGATCGGTGTGATCCTGCTGCTGCTCCTGCTCGGCCTCGAGTACTCCGGCGACGAATTGGTGGGGGCGTTGCGAACAGGCCTGCCCGCCGGCCTTGTCGATCTGGTGTTGAATTTCACGCCGGGCTACCTCGCCGGAGCGCTGCTCGGCTGGGATTTCCGGGCCGCCTTGTTGCTGGGCGGCATCACTTACATCTCGTCGTCGGGGATCATCGCCCGCTTGCTGAGCGATCTCGGAAGTCTCGGCAACCGCGAGACGCCCGTCGTCCTGGCAATTCTTGTGACCGAGGATCTGATGATGGCGCTGTATCTGCCATTGATGGCGGGACTGTTGATAGGTGGAAGCGCCCTAACCATCGGAGTCGAGATCGGGTTGGCAATCGCCGTGGTCATCGTCGTGCTCGGCATCGCGGTCGTCTTCGGGCATCGGCTGAGCCAGCTCGTGTTCAGCCGTTCCGACGAGCACCTTCTGCTGACCCTGCTAGGCGTGGCGCTTATCGTTGCAGGAATCGCCGAGCGGGTTCAAGCGTCCGCAGCCGTCGGTGCGTTCCTGGTCGGGATCGCGTTGAGCGGGCCGGCCGAACACGCCGCCAGACAACTACTGACCCCCTTGAAAGACCTCTTCGCTGCGCTGTTTTTTGTGTTCTTCGGTCTCCAGATCGACCCTGGTGCTCTGCCGCCGATGCTGTTGGCGGCCGGGGCGCTGGCGGTCGTGACGGCCGCGACGAAGGTCGCAACAGGTTGGTGGAGTGCCGCTCGCGCCGGTATTTCGCCTCCAGGGCGATTGCGTGCCGGGCTAACGCTCATCGCCCGCGGGGAGTTCTCGATCGTCATCGCAGGGATTGCCGTGGCCGAGGGCGTGGAGGCCGACATCGGTCCGCTGTCCGCTGCGTACGTGTTGATGCTTGCGATCGGAGGACCGTTGGCTGCAAAGGCCGCTGATCCGATCTGGCGGAAAGTCATCCAGCGCAGTCGGTCGTAAACGTGACGATCTTGGTATGTGCGCGGGTGAAGGAGCTTGGCCGCTGGGCGGCAGAAAGGTAGCTGGCCGGTATCGGCATTCCTGCCAGCTTGTCAGGGTTCGGGCGCCTGGGTCGCCTCGGTCACCTCGGTCACTTCGGTCACCTCGGTCACCGCTCGATTCGGACCGATCACCGACGACCCTGTCACGCTGATTACGAGGCACGGGAGGGTCTTTCGGTTTGAGTTTTCGAGGAGTATCATAAGCCACGAGCGACATGTGATCAAGATCACAAGGAGTCGGATGTGGCCATGACGACGAGGTCTCCCAGCACGGTCGATTTTTACGCCGACGGGGTTTCTAGCGCGTACTCTGGTGAGCACGCGAGGCGTGTCGTCTAACTCGTGCGATGAGGCCAACCCGATGGGTCGAACCCGCGCCTGAGCAGGACGCCGTTCGATCTGTGGGCCCGCTCAGACGCCGGTCAACCGGCTGAGCAGTTCGTCGAGGCGGATCGTGGCGACGCGAGCGCCCACGTCCGCGTAGCCGTAGGGCAACACGAGATGTTCGGCGTGGATCATGCTGCCACACGAGTACACGACATTGGGCATGTAGCCGTCGCGCTCGTCGTCGTCGGGGCTGAGCAACGGTTCGTTCAGGTGACCGATCACCTGGCTCGGGTCGTCGAGGTCGAGCAGCACCGCGCCGAGCGTGTACTGCCGGAACGGCCCGACGCCGTGGGTGATCACCAGCCAGCCGACGTCGGTCTCCAGCGGTGACCCACAGTTGCCGAGCTTCATAAGCTCCCATGGGCGCTCGGGCCCCTGGATCATGGTCGCATTGCGCCACACCCTGATGTCGCTCGACCTCATGACAAAGTTGTTCAGGTTGTCGTAGCGGCTGAGCGCCACGTAGTCGCCGTCGATCCGGCGCGGGAAGATGGCCATGCCCTTGTTGCGGGCGGCGTGGCCTCTCAGCGTGGCCACGCGGAAATCGATGAAATCCGCCGTCTCGAGCAGTTGTGGCATGATCTGATGTCCATCGAAGGCGGTGTATGTGGCGTAGTAGGTGACCTCTCCGTCATCGTTGACGAAGCGGACAAATCGGGCGTCCTCCATGCCGTGGCTCTCCGTCGGACCGCTCGGGAACAGAACCCGTTCGGAGATGTCGGTCGATGCTGCGAACGACGTGTCGTAGTTGGAGGACGCCAACCAGTGCAGCACCCTCGTGGTCTCACGGGAGATCGATGGTTCGATGCCGACATCGGTGACTGCATCGATCGCCGATTCCAGTTCGGTGATCGTGAACCGATCCTCGAGCCGCGCAAGGACGCGAGCCACGATCTCGTTCAACATCTCCAGCTCGTCGAGCTTCGTCGTGAAGAACCGCTTGTCGTAGGAGCGTGGCCTCCGGTCCGCGGTCGCTGCGAATGGGCTGATTGCGTCGAGCTGCACACCTGCGTCCGCAGTGACGACACCCGAGCGGAACTCGATCGACGAGATGTGTCCCTCGCCGATCGCGCGGAGACTCATGACAAATCGAATCTCGCCGGGATCGAGGCCCGACTGGTCGGGTGCCGCGACGATCGAGGGATTCCCGAGTGCGGCGGCCTCGATCGCATACTCGTGGGTGAAGTAGGCGCCGATCAGACGCCGCCGATCCAACGTGATCGGAGCTGTCAGCAGCTCGAGGTGGTCGAGCCGTGTCGCGATGGTCTTGAAGTTGCGTTCGATCAGGGCGTCGAGATCTCGGTGGCGAGCGGCGAATCCGTCGCGAGCGGCGACGAGCGTCGCCGCCACATCGTGCTCGGGCATCGCCATGATCCGCTCGAGAACCGCCTCCATGCGCGGCGACCCTCCGGCGAGATCTCCTCGCCAGGGAGGAACGGTTGGGTGATCACACGCCGGAGGTCGGGAACGAGACGTACCGAGGCTCGGTGTGTCGTCTGGAGCGCATCCATGAGAACTCCCGGTCGATCGGGCTGGCGTCAAGCTGACGGCGTGCTATGTAACCGTATCCCTCACGAGGAGGCCCGCCAACGAAGATCCGCACCCGGGCACGCGGCGTCGGGCAGCAGCCAGGCACATGCGTCGGTCGGGAGACCCGCCGTCACATCGGTGCTGGCCACGATCAGTTCGCCGGCAGGCAACTCGACCGTTGCCTCTCCATAGTTGATGATGCAGATCACCCCGGAACCCCGCCGGAACGCCAGCACGGCGTCGCCAAGATCGAGCCATTCGAGCGACTCGTCATGGCTCATGTACTCGGCGCGGGCTGCGAGCGCGGCTCGATACAGCTCGATTGTCGAGCCGGGTATGCCAGTCTGAGCCTCGACTGACATCTCGCCGAACCACTTTGGTTGTGGCAACCACGCGTCGCCGTCGCCGAACCCGAACGACGGGCCGTCGGTGACCCAGGGGAGTGGCACACGACATCCGTCGCGACCCTTTTGGGTGTGGCCAGAGTCTTCCCAGACTGGGTCGTCGAGCACTTCGGCTGGAAGGTCCCATACCTCTGGCAAGCCGAGCTCTTCGCCCTGGTAGAGGTAGATCGACCCGGGTAGCGCCATCAAGAGCAAGCTGCCGGCGCGTGCCCGCCGCAGCCCGAGCTCGGGATCGAGAGCTTCGTACGGGCCGGTGAGCGGCCACGTGCGCCAGTTGATGTCCGCCGGCAGCCCGTAACGCGAGGCATGCCGCATGACATCGTGGTTAGACAGGGTCCAGGTCGGTGCCGAACCGACCGCCTGAGCGGCGCTGACCGCCCGGTCGATGGCGGCGCCGGCGGCGACCCGATCCCAGGGTGTTACCAGGAACTCAAAGTTGAACACCTGGTGGTACTCGTCGGTTCGGAGATACAACGGCTGACTCTCGGCGCTGACCCAGGCCTCTGCGACCATCATGACGTCGCGGTCACTCTCGTCGAGCACGCGTCGCCAGCGGCGGTTGATCTCGTGAACTCCATCTCGATCCCAGTGTGGATGATCGATTGCCTTGCTGGTTTCGAGCAGCTCTTCGATGGTGGGAACGTCGGGAAACGTGAGGTCTTTGACCATGCCGTGCGACACATCGATCCGGAAGCCGTCGACACCGCGGGCAAGCCAGAACCGGAAGATGTCGTCGAACTCGGCGCGCACTTCCTCATTGGCCCAGTTCAGATCTGGCTGGGTGAAGTCGAACAGGTGCAGGTACCACTGGCCGTCCGGCACGCGCCGCCAAGCAGGCCCGCCGAACACACACGTCCAATTGGTCGGGGGCTCCTCACCATCAGCGCCCTTGCCCTCGCGGAACAGGTACCGGTCACGCTCGGGCGATCCTGGTTCAGCTGCCAGCGCGGCCTGGAACCACGGATGTACGTGAGAGGTGTGGTTCGGCACGATGTCGACGAGTACGCGGATGTCGAGCGCGTGCGCCTCGGCGATCAACGCCTCCGCATCGGCCAGCGTGCCGAAACGAGGGTCGATGTCGCGGTAGTCGGCAACGTCGTAGCCGCCATCGTTGAGCGGCGACGGGTACCACGGTGACACCCAGATCGCGTTCACTCCGAGCTGGTGGAGGTAGGGCAACCGCGAACGGATGCCACCGATGTCGCCGGTGCCGTCACCGTTGGCGTCGGCGAACGAGCGGGGATACACCTGATAGACGACACCGTGGCGCCACCAGGTGGCATCGCGGGTGACGGGCGCATCGGAAGCCTGGCCGGGCAAGGTCGAATTGGTCACGGATCAAGTATGCAGGCGTATCGGAGTCGCGCCTGGCACCATTTCGATGCGTCAGCCGATCGCTTGGTCGCTGTTGGCCCAATGCGGGGCACGTAGCTGGCGCTTGAGGACCTTTCCTGGCCCAGACTTCGGGAGCGGGTCGACCGAGAAGGCGATCGACCGGGGCGCCTTGTAATGGGCGATCGTTGATCGACAATGATCGATCAACTCGCTCTCGTCAGCCTCGCTGCCGGGTCGCAGCACGACCACGGCATGCACCGCCTCACCCCACCTCTCGCTGGGGATGCCGAACACGGTTGCTTCGAGTATGGCCGGGTGGGTATACAACGCATCCTCGACCTCGGTGCAGTAGATGTTCTCGCCACCGGAGATCATCATGTCCTTCGATCGGTCGAGCAGGAACAGGAATCCCTCTTGATCGAGCTTGCCAACGTCGCCCGACCAATACCAACCGTCGCGCAGCGCCGCCTCGGTCTGCTCCGGCTTGTTCCAGTAGCCGGCCATCACATTGGCCCCTCGAATCGTTACCTCCCCTGGTTGGCCCGCTGGAAGCGGCTGCCCGTCAATGCCGCGAATCACGATCTCGCAGCCGATCACCGACTGCCCGGCCGACTTTTCCCGCTCGGTGCCGAGTCGCTCGACCTCGTCGACCAATCCGCTGATGATCGGTGACGTTTCGGTGGCGCCGTACAAGTGCAGGAACTGGGTGCCCGGAAACGCAAGTACGCCGCGTCGTACGACCTCCATCGCGATCGGTGAGCCGCCGTGGGCGTACACCTTGAAGTTGGAGACCTCTCTCGGCCGCACAAGTTGTTCCTCGACCGTGGCGGCCACCATCGTTGGCACCCCGAGCGTCTGGGTGATGTGCTCGTTCTGGATCAGGTCGAGCATCGTGCCAGCATCGAAGGCCGGCAGGACCACCTGGGTGGCGCCGACCAAGATCGATTGCAAAACGCTCACCGAACCAGCGGCATGGAACATCGGCGCCACGATCAGGTACCGGTCGTCGCCAGTCATCGGCTGGGTGACCTGCATGTTCCAGGCGTTGGCGATCAGGTTGCGGTGGGTCAGCATCACGCCCTTGCTGACGCCGGTAGTACCGCCGGTGTAGAACAAGCCGGCGAGGTCGTGCTCGTCGACAGCTCGGTCGTCGAACTCGACCTCTTCGGCGCGATTGACGGCCTGGTCGTATTCACCGAGGTCGATCCTGATAACGCGCTCGACGAGATCAGAAAGCGCACCCGGGTCGCGATCGCAAAACAGCACACGGGCACCGGAATCTTCGAGCGCGTATGCCAGTTCGGCTTCGGCCCAACGAAAGTTGAGGGGTACCTGCGCCCATCCGCCCATCGAGATGCCGCAGTACAGCTCGATGAACGGAATCGAATTGAACGACAACACGGCAACACGATCGCCAGGCGCGAGGTCGATGCTGCTCAGCAGACCGTTCAGGCGGCGTAGGCGGGCGTCGAACTGACGATAGGTCAACCGGTCTTGTCCACACACCAGCGCTTCGCGGTCGGGGGCGATGGCGACGGCGCGTCGGATGGTGTGAACGAAGGTTTGCACGCCGCCATGTTGGCATCTCTCGGCGTCGATCGCATCTTTGAACTGGCAGTCAGGTTCGGTCACAGCTACTGTTTTTGATTGATGACGAAGCAGACGACGCCGAAGCACGGAATCACACCCCCGAAAGGCCACCCGACAAGGGCCCGTGGTGACATGCCTATCGACAAGCGCGTGTTTGGTCCGGTGTCGCAGTGGACCGCATTCGTGGTGTTGGCGATCATGCTGTTCGTAGTGCTCGTGATCCTCACGAACGGCGGTGATTTCAACCCGATCAACAACACCGGTCAAATCGGAACGATCGCCGCCTCACTGGCCCTTGCCCCCTGATCAAACCATTCGTCACCGGCTGTGGCTCAGCCGGCCGGAAGCGGCGGCACGTCACACTGGATATAGACGGCGACGTTCTGTGCATGTTGGGCGTACACCGATGCCTCGTCACCGAGCAGCGGGTCAGCGACTCGGCCGGCCCACAGATCGCGCTGTTCGATCACGCCTTCGCAACCTGACTCGAGGGCGATGTCGACGGTTTGCTGCACCACAGCCGGCACGTCCCCGGAGAACTGGATCCTGGAGCTGGGACGAATCTCGACCTGGCGTCCGTCTAGCGTGTCGCCGACGAAGACCAACTCGGGCAGCGTGGTTGGCGGCGGGGTGGTCGGCGGAGCGATCACCGTGGCACAGGTTGGCGAGATGCGAATCAGTTCGTCGGTGACACGGGCGCACCGCAGCGCCACGAATGTCGCGCTGTCATAACCAATTATGCCGGGATACCTTGCCAGTTCGCTGGTGAACGCCTGGTATGACCGACACGTCACCAATGCCGTATCGAGCAGGTCGATCTGCCGGTCGACCTCGGACGCCTTTGACGCCTCAGCAACGGTGGCCGCACAGCCGGTCGGCGCCGCTTGCTGTTCGCCGCTGGGGGGATCGCAGGCCACCAACACGACCACGGCGATACCTGCCAGCGCGACGAAACGTCGGACGCCGCAAACCTGTTGGCGGGATCGAGGGGGGTCGGAAAAGCGCTGCACGTCAGCGTCATGTTGACGCACCTGGACCGTCGATGCCAGTACCCCCTGCTCGATGCGGGCAAACAGGGTGAGCGGCGGGCGCCTTCCGCTATCCTCGTGTGCGCTGGCGACGTGGCCGAGTGGCTAAGGCAACGGCCTGCAAAGCCGTCAACGCGGGTTCGATTCCCGCCGTCGCCTCCAGCCCCTGGGCAGGCATTATGTCTGCTCAGGGGCTCTTTCTGTTTCAGTCGGGCGTTGCCGCTGTTGTCCGCTGATACCCGTGAATTCCCCCTGTTACGCGGCCTCCCACTCCCATCACGCTCCCATTTTCGGAGCGCAAGGAGGTCATCGTGAGTTTCATCGAGAAGCGCGGAGACCGCTACCGCACTCGGTTCACCGACCCGACCGGGCAGCAGCACTCCCGCACGTTCGCCCGCAAATCAGACGCGCAGCGGTTCCTGCGGGAGTTGGATGCCGACATGTTGCGCGGCACGTGGGTCGACCCACGTGCCGCCGACACGGCACTGGCTGACTGGACCGAAGAGTTCGTGTTGTTGTGCCGCCGCCTCGCCCAGCGGACGCAGGAGACCTATCGCCGCGACCTGACCAAGTATGTGTTGCCTCGCTTCGGGACGTATCAGCTCGGGCACATCCCGGCGGATGAAATCGAGAACTGGCTGAACGACGAGATCGACCTCAAGAAACGCAAGGTCCGAGTGACTGAGCAGTTGGTCTGGCTCGAGGATGGATCATTCGTGAGACGGGAGCCGAAGACTGCGGCCGGGACCAGGTCGATCACGACGAGCGGCTTTCTCAGCAATCACTTCGGCCCAGCGAGAAGGGCGGCAGGTCTGACGTGTCGCTTCCATGACCTGCGGCACACGAGCGTCGCCCTGGCAATCGCCAGCGGTGCGCACCCGAAGGCAATCCAGGCACGGATGGGCCACTCGTCGATCAACGTGACGCTGGACCGGTACGGACACCACTTCCCCGAACTTGATGTCGAAATCGCCGACTCCTTCGGCCGTCAGCTCGTGGCCGCAGCCGAACGTCGTTCGTAGGCGGACCGGTCAGGCGACCTGAACAGCGTCCTTCAGCCGCTTCGGAACGACCTCGGGAAACGACACCACGAGGTGACGATCCAAAGCGACAGCGACGCGCCCGAGCGTGTCGAGCCGGTTGCGGGCGCCGCCGCCTTCTTCGAGTCGTGAGATCACCGACTGCGTCGTTCCCATTCGTTCGGCCAGCTCGCGCTGGCTCAGGGCCGCCTCGGTACGCAGGTCATAGATGAGCCGTCCCAGGGCGAAGTCATGTTCAACACCGGCGCCGACATCGCCGCTGGGTTCAGGGCGTTGCTTCTTGATGTCTTCCCAGCGGGAGTAGTTGGCCATTTCGAGTTCCTCTATGGGTTGAGCCGAGCGCACTCGTCGGCGATCTGTCGTGCCCGAGTGATCTCGGAACGTTCGTTGTTGCGTTGCTTGCGGAAGGTCGTCAGCAAGATGATCCAGTTGTCTTTTGCGAATCGGTAGGTGATTCGTCTCGCTGTTGGACCGAGGGTGAATCGAAGTTCGGACAGCCCGTCGCCCAGAGCCCGGGAGAACGGCATGCGAGCCATCGGCCCGAGATCGGCGAGGCGGTCGACGACGACCACGGCACGATCCCATTCGGTTGTGTCCAGGCTGGACATCCAGTCGACGATCTCGTCGTGCAACTCGATCCCAGCCACAGCCTGATCATCGCATAGATGCGATCATCGCACAAGAGCGATGTTCGTTCGGCAAGGTCCGTCGGTGTTACCGGTGTTGCTGGCCAGAAATTTCTTGACACGATTACCCGCCGATATGAACGCCCCATACAGTGGTCGGTGACCGCGAATCTGTGCCGTTGTTATGGGCGGCTGTCGAGCCGACCAACCGGTCGGTTTCGCATTGGGTTCGAATCTCAAACCGCAACGATGTCGATTAGGTGCTCGATCCCGACGAGGTCTGCGGCGTTGCGGGTGTACAGGCGGGCGCCGTGGGCGTGCGCTGTCGCTGCGATCAGCAGGTCGATCACCCGCGAGCGCGGTTGGTGGCCGGTGCCGGCGACTGCGGCAGCGAGTTGCCCATAACTGACCGCCACCTCGTCGTCGACCGGCAGCGCGTCGAAGTTGCGTTGGAGATCTGAGAGCCTTCGAAGTCGTTCGGCCCTGACGGTCGCGTTCGCTGTGACGAGTACGCCGAAATGCAACTCAGCGAGCGAGGCAGCACTGATCGCAAGTTCCCCCTCCAGCTCGGGCACGTCGATCGCAAGCAACACGCTGGTATCAAGAATCGCCTTCATCGTCGCGCTCCCACGGGTTCGCCACGGACTGATCAATCAGGTCGCGGTCGCGGCCCCGGTCTGGGTCGGGTCGACCGACGAACAAGTCTGCGATGTCGACCCATGTCTGCCATCGCCGCGGAGCCGCAGGAACCATCCGAGCGGCAAGACGACCAGCAACGGTGATCTCGATCTCCTCTCCGTGCTCGACCCGTCGCACGAGGTCAGAAGCATCTTGGCGTAGTTCTCGGAGGCCCACGGTGGTCATCCCACAATAGTAGCACAAGTGCTACAATCTGTTGACGAACTCCACAACCGTGCGGCGTGGCGCGCCCGAAGCGCCTACTTGATATGAACGCCTCGTTCGATCGTCAAGTGGCGTCGTTCTGGCTCGCCCGTTATGTGCCCCGATCAACAATCTGCGGGGACTGCCGGACAACCAAAGGACCTTCGTCTCTGTCGCCCGGATCAGAACAACGATTAACTCCAGACATGGCGCAAGTAGCTAGCGCATCGATGCTTGATCGCTCACAGCGACCGTGGTTTCAGCAGCATCCACGCCTCGCGTTGACCGTCGCGGCGGCACTGTGCGCCGGGATCTTTCTCCTTCGCGTCTTTGTGGAGGGGGCCGAGGACCCGGTCTCGACGCTGTTCGTACTCCCGGTCGCGCTGGTGGCTCTCAGTTTCGGATTTCGCGCCGGTGCAGCGGCGGGACTCGTGGCCGTCGGCCTCCTCGCAGTGTGGGTTGTCGAGGCGGGCGTGACCTTGAGCCCTTTGGGCTGGGTCAGCCGGATCACCCCTCTTTTGTTGCTCGGCACATTGGTCGGCTTCTCGTCAGATCGGATACGAGATGCCGACCGAGCCGAACGTTACGCCGCAGCGGTGGCGCTGTTGCAGGTTGAGGGGGCAGAGATCAGTGACCGCATCTTCCAAGGACTGGCGGCGAGCAAGTGGATGCTCGAGGTCGGCGAGATCGAGCGCGGTCTCGCTGCGATGGAAGACACAATGGTGATGGCGCAACAACTCGTGACCGGAGTGTTGGGTTCCAACAGTGTGCTGCGTGACGACATTCATCGGGCGCACGTAGTGATTCCAGCGTCGACCGAGGACCCTCGCCCGAGCGAGTGAGGTTCTCGAGCCGCGCGGGCGTCGGAGGTTCCGCACGCCGGGCAATCGAGCCGCACCACAACTCGGCGCTTCACCTATCGCCACGTCGGCGCACCGCCGTGGCGGTGTCGTGCTGAACACGTTCACATACCGAGCAGCCCGCGCACGTAGGCCGCCTGACCGACGTGCTGCAAGCCGTCGTCGGCGATGCTGATCAGCCGTACACCGAGCGTGACAGGCGGATCCCATCGCCGATCGACGACGCGATCGAGGTCGGCGGGGACCAGCCGCTCCAAGATCGACCTGGTTCGCTCGTCGACCGCATCAAGATAGTGAAGCAACACGTCGGGACCCTCAGGTCGCACGGCCAATACCTCCGCTACCGAGCGCCCGTAGCCGATATTCGACGGATCGGGTTCGAGCCCGCAGCGGCCGGCCCAGTCGCCATCGATCCAGACTTGACGAGTATCGAAGATCTCAGAGACGTGGTGGTCCTGAACTCTTGAGAGGTGCCACACAAGCCAGCCGATCGAGTTCGCGCCAGGTCGAGGTGGCTCGTTCAGCTGACTCATGTCGAGTCCCTCGACGGCCTCGCGGGCCAAAGGCGGGATTCGGCCGTAGAGCTCAAGCAGCAGCGCAGCGACGTCCACGCCACCATTCCACCACAGCAACCGCAGCCTGCCCCAAACGCCTGAGACACGACGCGCCCGACGCGCCTACTTGATCTGCGCTCGTTCCTGATCGTTGCGGCGGTGTCGTTCTGCTCGCGCGTTCTACTCGTTACGCGTATCTCCCTTCCGGATCCTTGGGCCACAAAAGCCCAAATTGAAAACGTGCCGCGTACCGACTGACAATGTTTCGCGGCGCTTCGGATCTGACGGTGGGGTGAGGTCAAGCTGAGCATCACGGGCGTCGCGGCGGGACCATGGCTGCCTTTGCCCGCGATGCAGAATCGTGTAGCGTTGGGTCGGTGGTGGCTACTGAGAAGCCTGGCTATCAACTCCAGGCTTGGATGACGGATCGTCTCTCATCCCTCACGACCGATACCCGCGACGATGCAAGATACTCGCGCGCCACACAAGGGTCGGGTGAGGCTGTGGGCCTTGAATCGCCTGGTCAAGAGCAACCGCAGGGCGCTCAAGCGATTCGGGTCCTGCTTGTCGACGACGACGAGGAAGAGTTTGTCATCCTGCGTGGCATCTTCGATGAGATCCTTGCGTTTCAGGTCGATCTGGAGTGGGTTGCAAACGCCGAGGAGGGCTTGGAAGCACTTACCAGCGGACAACACGATCTCTGTATGCTCGATTATCGGTTGGGTAGCGCCAACGGCCTTGACGTGTTGCGTCGCGCCATTGAGCTGGACTGCCGGCTACCCATTATTGTGCTTACCGGTCAGGGAGACCATGCGACCGACCTTGCTGCAATGGCTTCCGGCGCGTCAGACTTTCTGGTGAAGGGCGAACTTCGACCTAGCTCGCTCGAACGGACCATCCGATACGCGCTCGAGCGTCATCGAACACTGACGGCTCTTTCCGATAGCGAAGAACGATACGCGCTGGCGGTGAAAGGCGCCAATGATGCGCTTGCTGAGAGTGAGGCGAGGAGCCGTTCGTTGCTCGAGACATCTGAGGATGCGATCGTTGTGGTTGACGGTTACGGAATCGTTGACGTGTTCAACCTGGCGGCAGCGGAGATGTTTGGGCATGATGCGGGCGAGGTGATCGGGTCGGATTTGGACATGTTGATGACGTGGCCGTCTGGCGTCGACCATGACCTGGCGCTCATTGGTCAAGGCGAGGCCGTGGTGCTGCACCCTGTTAGTGGTGGCGAAGAGGTGTGGGGTCGTCGTAGTGACGGGTCGGTGTTCCCTTTGGACCTGGCGATTTCCAAGGTGGCGTGGGGATCAAGGGTTCTGCTTACCTGTGTAGCGCGTGACATGTCTGAGTCGGTCGCAGCGCGAGAAGCGTTGCTGGCTGCGACGGCGTTGGCTGAAAAGGCGAATCTGGCCAAGAGCGAGTTTTTGTCGCGGATGAGCCATGAGCTTCGTACGCCATTGAACTCGGTGATCGGGTTCGCTCAGATTCTTGAGATGAACTTGGGTGATCACCCCCAACAAGAAAGCGTTCGTTACATCTATGAGGCTGGTCAGCATTTGTTGGGTTTGATCGATGAGATCCTCGATATCTCTCGGATCGAGACCGGCAACTTGAATGTTTCGGTTGAGCCGGT
>CALFRK010000115.1 GCA_937919625.1 uncultured Ilumatobacter sp. | reverse complement strand
GACGTAGCCGTTGACATCGGCGACGATGTCGGTCGCAGCCTTGGTGTAGATACACACCTTGCCACCCGTGCCGACCTTGGCCAACACGGCGTTGGCGACGACACCACCCACGACATAGTTGACATTCGATGCATGCGGCAACGCACCCCCACACGGGAACACCGTCAAGAACCCCGCAGCGTCCGGGAACACCGCAGTCACGTTCAACATCACCGCGTCGGCGTCAACAGGCACCCCACCACGACCCGTCACCTGCAACTCCAATATCATTCCAGCACCCTGAGGACCAATCCCCTCAAACAAATGATCGACCGTCGTCTCGTTCAGACCAGACCTGGTCTCCAACAACCGAGCAGGCACCACGGGGGTGAGCGATCCGGACTTCGTGAACGTCGCTGTCACCGATCGCGGAGTCGTCATCGACACAACACATGTACTCGTACCGGTGCACGCTCCGGACCATCCCGTAAACACCGAACCGACGGTGGCATCAGCAGCGAGCACAACCGACGTGCCATTCGCGTAGAACCCCGAACAACTCAGGCCGCAATCGATCCCCGACGGTGACGACCACACCGTGCCCACTCCACCACCCAGCCTCGACACCGACAGCAGCTGCTCCCCCAGTACCGGCGGCGAGACGTAGAGGAGCTTGTCGGGATCGCCGCAGCACTCTGTGAGCGCACCGACGGTGGCATTGTTATCGATGGTGGACCACACCATCGAAGGCGTAGACGACGGATCACCCTGCAGCACGAGCGCCGCAGCCCCAGCGACATGCGGTGCCGCCATGGATGTGCCGCTCATCGTCCGGGCCGCCGAGTCGGATCCCCACCATGCAGAAGGGATGTCGCTGCCGGGAGCGAAGAGATCGTTGCAGACGCCAAAATTCGAATACGCAGCGTCGTCATCGACGCTGGTGGACGCAGCGACCGTGATGACATCTGCCACTCTGCCGGGGCTGTACAAGCAGCTGTCAGCGCTGTCATTGCCCGCCGCGGCGACGACAGTGATGCCATCGGTGATCATCGACTGCACGGCGCTGTCCAACGTCGCCGAGGCAGGACCGCCGAGACTCATGTTTACCACCGCTGGGGTGCCGAAATTGTGGTCCGCGACGATCCAGTCAATCGCGTCAACGAGGATGCTGGTCACCGTGCTGCCACTGCACGAAAGTGCCTTTACCGGCACGATAGAGGCACCCTTGGCAACCCCATACGTGGTCCCGGCCGCGATGCCCGCAACATGGGTTCCGTGCCCGTTGCAGTCCCATTCGTCGTAGCCATCGTTGAACTGCCAAAACGCCGAACGTGGGACCCGACCCGTGAACTCGTCGTGCGAAAACCAGATACCCGAATCGATCGTGTAGATCACGACCCCGCTGCCGGTTCCCCCGTATGAATAGTTGGAGCTCAGCGGCAGATTGCGCTGATCGATGCGGTCGAGGCCCCACGGCGGGCTTGGCTGATCCGTCAAGAGCTCATAACGCCGCTCGGGCTCGACGGCGACGACGTCGGGACGGTGTTCCAGTTTGGTTAGCTGGGATGCGTCTGCGTCTACAGCGAGGACGAACATGCTCAGCTCGGCCACCTTCTCTGGCCGGAGACCATTGTCGTGGAACTCAGCCCTGCCGCGCTCCATGCCCGCTGCGTTCGCGAAGCTGACCAAATAGCGGCCATCAGGATCGATAACACCCGATCCCAATTCGAACGGTGGTGCCTCCCGAGCGCCTACTTCAGGAACTAGGGGCGTCTGTGCGCCAACGTTGGGGGTATGCCAACCGACGGCCGCCAACAACGTCACGAGCGAAGCGACCCTCCCGATCGCACCGCGTTTCGCCCTCGCCGTGATCATCTGCTACGTCCTTATCGTACTCACAGTGTTCATCGGCACCATATAGGCAACACAAGAGGGTCAGACGTCCCTCACGGCGTGTACAGATGGCGTGGGACCGGCGCCTCCCGCGGCAGGACGCCCACCGGAACCGACCCGAGGGTGACGACGCGGACGGTGATCTCGATCGGTGCTTCCAAGATTCTTGCGGCTGGGCGTGGCCGAGTCAGGTGCCGATGTCGAGGTCGAAGACATCGCTGAAAGCTGTGATGTAATCGTGTATCGATTCGGTACGGCCGAGCGCCACCCAATCAGCGTCAGACATCTTCTGGCGTCCAGAGATGATCGCCTCGCTCCCCCAGCTGACCGGGTACCGCAGTGTCGGGTCATCGGACTCGATTGCGTGGCGCACCACCCGTGCCACCTCGATCGCATCGGTCGCATGAGTACGACCGGCGATGTACATCTGCAACATCTTTTCGTACGTCAGGGCGTAGGCACCCGAGGTATCGGGCAGATCTAGGTTTTTGCCGAAGATCGACGACTTGGTGATGCCTGGCTCGATGATCGCGACACGGATCCCAAATTGCGCGAGCTCGATCGCCATCTGCTCGCTGGCCCCCTCGAGTGCCCACTTGGCTGCCACGTACGGAGCCTGGGCGATCGCCCCAAACCGGCCCACAACCGAAGTCACGTTAACGATCGTGCCGCTGCCGCGCGCTCGCATTCCGGGCAACACCGCTTGCGAACATCGCACGGCCCCGCACAGATCGACGTTGAACACCTCGGCAAAGCGAGCGGGCGTGGTCTCTTCGACAACACCGTTGCCACCGACACCGGCATTGTTGACGAGATGGTCGATGCGCCCGGCACGCTCGTAGATCTCGACAAAACCGTCGCGAACCGAATTGTCCACGGCGATGTCAAGCTCGATCAGCTCGACACCCACGCCGAGCGACTCGGCTCCTTCGAGCAACTTGCCAGCCCTCGACACCGATCGAACCGTTGCGTAAACGGTGTGCCCAGATTCGGCAAGGTGCAGGGCGGTGGCGCGACCAATTCCGGAATTGGCGCCAGTCACCACGGTCACGGGAGCAGTAGACATGACAGGAAGGGTACGACAGCAACACCAAATTCTCGACGTCGTGCCTGTCGTCACGCCGGAGCAGCCTCTCCGCGATTGTCCCTATCTGATCGCAGGCGTCCGCCGGTCGGCTCAGCCCCCAGGCATGTCGTGACGCAACGACTCGATCCAGTCGACGGCCAACTGCCAGCGCTGATCGGCATGAACCCGAGCATCGTGGGTTTGCTCGTCGGCACGCGGCCACGATCCGAAGAACTTCACCGCACCCTGCTTGGCGTGCAGCGCACGCATGGCGTCAGCCAGCAGGTCGTCTCCGACATGCCCCTCGGCGAACAGGATGAAGCAATAGTCACCGAGCCCGCCGGATTTGGTCGGGCGCGAGATCAGGTTCGACAGATTGAGGCGACGGGCAGCGAACTCCTGCAGGATCGAGATCAGGCTGCCCGGCTCGTCGGCGCGCTGGTACACGACGAGCGCAGTGCGGTCGTGCCCGGTCCGCTCTGGGATACCACCGCGTGCGACGACGACGAAGCGGGTCTGGTTGTCGTCGTGATCCTCGATATTTTCGGCCAGCACCTCGAGTCCATACAACTCGGCAGCGACTCGCGGGGCGATCGCCGCGACCTGGAGCGACGGGTCTTGGCTGACCAACTGTGCGGCGCCGGCCGTCGAGGAGGCGTGGCGGATCTCGACTTGGGGCAGATGCTCGCGCAGGAAGCGGTGGCACTGAGCGGTCGCAACCGGGATCGACAAGATCTCCTTGATGTCGCCGATCGTGACGCCGGGCCGTGCTGCCAGTGACATATGAATATCGAGCACGACCTCGCGGATGATCACCAGGTCATGATCGAAAGCGAGCGCATCGAGCGTGAAGTTGACCATGCCTTCGATCGAGTTTTCGATCGGCACAAAACCGAAATCGACCTCACCACCGGTGACCGCATCGAGCACGTCGGGCACCGTGCGATAAGCCCGCAGATCGCCCTGTGCAAGGTCGGCCTGGGTGCGCAACGCCTGCTCGGTGAATGTTCCGAACGGCCCGAAGAACGCGACGCGGGGGCCACGATCAGAGGTGGGCGTATCGTCTGGAGCGCTCATACAACCTGAGGCTACGCGGCACCCAGGCGAATCCGAAGGTGGAATCAGATGACGACCGAGCACAGCATCACAGCCAGCGTGCCACGTTCGGCGCTCAGTTCTGCCAGCATGGCGGGAATGGACGAGGGCGCGCTGCGGGCGTTGGTCGAGGCGATCAGGTCGGGCGAGACATCGGCTGACGAAGCGGTCGACCGGTTGCGGCGGTTGCCGTTTGTCGAAGTCGGCGAGGCGCTCGTCGATCACCACCGCACGCTGCGCCAGGGAATGCCCGAAGCTGTGTACGGACCCGGCAAGACCGCCGAGCAGTGTGTGCGGATCGTCGAGGAGCTGTTGAACCATGGTTCCGGACCGGTGCTGATGACCCGGGCATCCGACGAGCAGGTCAAGGCCGTTGTCGCCGAGCACCGAGACGCCGAGGTGCGGGCCGGATGCGTGTTGTGGAGGCGGCCGCCGGCACGGACCGACCGCACGGTGTTGGTGGTCACCGCTGGCACTGCCGACACACCGGTCGCCGACGAAGCGGCGACCACGCTCGCCGCCTATGGCCTAGAGGCCGACCGGCTGCACGATGTCGGGGTGGCCGGGCTGCACCGGTTGCTGGCGCATGTCGACCGCGTCACCAGCGCCGACGCCGTGATCGTGATCGCTGGGATGGAAGGCGCCCTCGCCAGCGTGATCGGAGGGCTCACCGCATGCCCGGTCGTTGCGGTTCCGACATCGGTCGGATATGGGTCAGGGCTCGACGGAGTCACAGCATTGTTGGCAATGCACGCGTCGTGTGCAAGCGGTGTCACGGTCGTCGGCATCGACAACGGTTTTGGTGCCGCCAGCGCGGTTGCCAGAATACTGCGCTGATGACTCGCGCCGTCTGGTTCAACTGTTGCGCAGGTGTCGCCGGCGACATGCTGCTCGCCTCGCTGATCGATGCCGGCGCCGATCGGCTCGCAGTGATGGACGCCTGGGGCGCCCTGGGAATCGACGGGTTCGCTGCCACCTGGGAACGGGTCCAGCGCTGTGGTGTTTCCTCACTGTGGACCAATCTGGCGATCGACGACCACGCCGACTCGCACAGTTCTGACGACCGCGACCACGACCACGACCACGACCACGACCACGACCACGCACACCGACCGGCAGGCGACGTCATCGCCCTGATCGAGGCGGCCGACCTGCCGGGTCCGGTCGGCGAGCACGCCGTGGCTGTCTACAGAAGGTTGGCGGCGGTCGAGGGTGCGATCCATTCGAAGGACCCCAACGACGTCGAACTCCACGAAGTCGGTGCCATAGATTCGATCCTTGACGTCGTTGGTGTGTGCGCAGCCCTACATTCGCTCGGTATCGAGCACATCACGTACTCGCCGATCGCCGTCGGCCATGGCACCGTGGAAACAGCACACGGCACGCTGCCTAACCCTGTCCCGGCCGTCAGCCATCTGTTGGCCGGCGCGGCGGCGTCGACGGTCGGCATCGATACCACGATGGAGCTCTCGACACCGACCGGCGTCGCCCTGCTGACCGTGCTCGGCAAGGCGTGCGGGCCAATGCCGTCGCTCACGGTCACATCGACCGGGTTCGGCGCCGGCACGGCGGATCCCCCTGGAAGACCGAACGTGGTGCAGGCGATCGTCGGCGATGTCACGACTGGCGGCGGCGGCGCTGGAGGCCGGCCGTGCCATCTCGTCGAGGCCAACGTCGACGACGTCACCGGCGAGGTACTCGCTCATACGATCGCCAGCTTGATCGCGGTCGGCGCCTACGACGCCTGGGCGACGCCGATCGTGATGAAGAAGGGCAGACCAGCCCATACCGTGCACGCCCTGTGCGACGATTCCAGTTTCGACTCGGTACGCCGCGTGATGGTCGACGAAACCGGCACACTCGGCGTTCGTGCGTCGGCGCTGCAGCGCTGGCCACAACAGCGCCACGACGCCACCGTCGAGATCGAGGGGCACACGATCCGGGTCAAGCTGGGTGCCGGCCGCGTCAAGGTCGAACACGACGATGCCAGAGCTGCAGCCCAGGCGCTCGGTCGCCCATTACGCAACGTGATATCACTGGCCGAGCAGCTCGGCCGGGCACTGGCCAACTGATCCGTGCCTGTGTCGGGTCAGGCGATGTTGGGAAGCGATGCGAGCAAGCTGGCGATCTCACTCGGCTCGCGTTCTCCTGACCAGCGGGCGGCAACATTGCCGTTGGCATCGATCAGGGTGATAAACGGGAATCCGGTGACACCGAAAGCACCGGCACCGATGAACGACTCGCTTTGCATATCGACACCGTCGGCGATCGCCGGGAAGGTCCAGTCTTTGTCGGTGAGCCACTGGTCGGGCGGAAAGTTTGGCTGCCCGGGAGCGACGGCTGTACTTACGGCCACGACATTGACGTCGGCAGGGATCCGATCATCGTCGCGCAGCTGATTCAGAACCGGAATCTCGGCGTTGCAGTGTGAACACCAATGGGCCAGGAACACGACCATCGTCGGACCCGACGCCTTGGCGTCGATCCGAATTGTCTGGCCGTCGTAGCCGCGGCCAACCAGCACCGGAGCTGGAGTGCCGACAGCTGGGTCGTCGGTGAAATCGACGGTCTCGAGCGGCGGCAGCGCGTTGCCGATCACCTCGACCGGGCCGATCAGACCCTCGAGCGCGTCTGGCAGATCTGGCGCGATCGTCGCGTTCGGTCCGTCGGGACTGGGCGTGGAGACCGGATCGGCACCAGACGAGGCGTCGGTCTCAGGGGTGCCATCACCGGAATCATTGCTGCCACCACAGGCGCTGAGAGCGAACGCCCCCACCAGCACGATGGCAGCTGTACGACGCGTGGGCTTCACGAGTTCTCCTTGGGGTCTGAAACCGAGTCGAACGACACGGTGTTGAGCACGATGATGGCTACAAATCCAGCGAGCGCTCCGAATGCCATTGTGACAAATCCGAATTCGCGAAACCACACCGCCGAACACGACGGCCCGAACAGGGCGCAGCTCTCCGAGTCGTTGAGCACACCCCACTCGATCAGGTAGTGGTAGGTGGAAATCAGTGCGCCGATCGACGCCAGCGGAACGATGTACCAACGCGCCCCGCGATCGCGACGAATCAGCGCGATCAGCGCGATCAGCGCAATCGGATACATAGCGATCCGCTGAAGCCAGCACAATCGGCACGGCACGAAGTGCGCCGATTCGGAGAAGTACAAGCTGCCCAACATCGCCACCCCGGACACCGCCAGTGTGAGCTGGGAACGCGCCGCAACAAGGTGGGCGCCGACATCGGCGGCCGAGCCGGCGCGTGATGCGAGCAGGCGTGCGCCGATGATCAGTACGGCGCCGGCACCCGCCACGATCGCCAACACGGACGTGAGCGTTTCCATGGTCTGAACCACCCCAACAGTATGGTCCGTACCATCCGTATCTCGACGGCGATCGAGCGATATCTGACTTTGGTCCCGGGTCGTTCGACCACCATTCGAGTGGAGATAGCGTGCGGCCTGTCCATGGCTACCGCTCTGACCGCTCTCCGCCGCACCCGCCGCACCCGCCGACTCGGCGACACCGAGTGGTTCGACCTCGCTTATCACGTGTATCTGGCAGGCATCTTCGGCGGCAGTGCGATCATCATCGCCAGCGATTACATCGGCGACGAACAGCTCGGCGAGTCTGCTGCCGCCGAAGCGTTTGCCCACGGTCCCGCCGTACTAGGCCTGCTGGCGGTGCTGGCCCTGATCGGCGGGATGCGAAGCGGCAGCGAGGGTGGGCCGGTGTCGATCGAGGCAGCCGACGTCGTACACCTCCTGCTTGCTCCGATCTCGCGAACCAGGGTGCTGCGCCTTCCACTCCTGCAGCGCATGCGAGCGGTGGTCTCCGGGGCTGCGTTAGCAGGCGGGATTGCTGGGCTGTTGACCGCACAACGCCTCCCGGGGGCCGCTGCCGACTGGACCATTTCCGGGGCGGCCTTCGGTGCGTGTGTCGGTGCGATCTTTGTGGCCGCAGCGGCTATCGCCCACGCCGGCCGCCTGCCAGGCTGGGCTCCGGTGCTGATCGGTGCTCCGCTGGTCGGCTGGCAGGTGTTGGCGGTCGTCGGAACCATCGCCGGCCCCGGCGACACGCTGGGCAGCCTGGCGATGTGGGGCCACCAACAGCACACGACCGATCTGCTCGGTGCCCTGGCGGTCGTCGCGTTGGCCGCAATCGCCGTCGCCGTCGCGGGCCGGCTGCGGGTCGAGCACCTGGCCCGACGCGGCGATCTCGTGTCACAGCTGCGGTTCGCCGTGACCATGCAGGACCTGCGAACGGTCGTGTTGTTGAGGCGCCAACTTCGCGAGGAACAACCCCGAACCCGGCCGTGGCTGCGCATGTCGCCGCGAAACGGTCGAGCCGGAATGGCAGTCGTCATCCGCAGTGCGCGCGGGCTGGCCCGGATTCCGGCTGCGCGTCTGGGCCGGATGCTGCTGGTGGCGGCGGCGGCAGGCGTCGCCGCCGGTGTGACCGCTCGGGGCTCGACAGCCGCCGTGATCGCCTGCGGCATCCTCGTGTTCGTGCTGGGGCTCGACCTGATCGAGCCGTTGTCACAGGAGATCGACCATCCGGAACGCACGTTCGCGTTGCCGATCACGGTCGGCTGGTTACACGAACGTCTGCTGATTGGCCCACTCGTGTTGGCCGCCCCGATCGCCATGGTCGGCGCCGCCGCCTGCGCCGCTGTCGCCCCCGACGCCGGGCGGGCCGCGTTCGTTTTGGCGATCCCCGTGATGTGGGCTGGGATGACGGGAGCCGTGGTCAACACGGTTCGCGACGATCACGACCCAGGGTCGGGCGGCGACAGCCTTCTCGTTCCACCGGAGATGGCCGGCTTCCGTGACCTCATCCGCACCTTGGTACCGGTTGTGGCATCGACGCTCGGCACCTTGACGATCCTGGCGGTGCGTGCGCAACCCGATGCGGGCATGGTCCTACGTTGCCTGTTCGGACTCGCTCTGTACATCGCTGCCGTACGCTGGTGGATCGTGCATCGAGTCGATCTTCGTCATCGCTGGAAGACCTTCGCGGCGGGTGCCCGGCCATGACCACCAAGCGACGCGTCACTGCGGCCATCAAAAGCAAGGGCCTTGGTCGCGACTATGGCGACGTCACCGCCCTGCACCCGATCGCGCTCACCGTGCCGATCGGTCAACGACTCGCCCTGGTTGGTCACAACGGCAGCGGCAAGACCACCCTGATCCGAATGCTGGCCGGTCTACTCGACCCATCCGTCGGCACCGCCACCATCTCTGGCCACGCGGTCGGCTCGGTCGAGGCGCGCTCGGCGTTGTCGTATCTGGCCGATCAGCCAATCTTCTACGACGATCTTTCGGTGCAAGAACATCTCGAATACGTCGCCCGCCTGCACGGGCGCGACGAATGGACCGATGCCGCCGCCGACCTGCTCGAACGATTCGCTCTCACCGACCGCGCCGATCACCTGCCATCGACGTTCAGCCGCGGCCTCAAGCAGAAAGCAGCGATCTGCCTGGCGTTCGTACGACCGTTCGACGTGCTGGTTGTGGACGAACCATTTGTGGGCCTCGACAGCAACGGTCGCGACGAGTTGCTCGCCCTGTTCGACGATGCTCATCATTTGGGCAAGACGGTGCTGGTCGCAACCCACGAGCTCACCACCGTCGCCGCCAGCGAGCGCGTAGTGGCCCTGCGCGACGGTCAGATCGTCTATGACGGGCCGCCCGACACCGATCTGTCAACGCTCGTCGACGGCACCTGACTACAGGCCCGGCACCCGCCAGCGGCCATCCAGGACGTCGATCGCTGCTGTAGAGTGCTGGCATGCAGGACTTCTCCTCCATCAGCGTTTCGTCCTATGAGGCTGGCGTCTTGGCCGACCGCCTCACCGAGCAATCCCGCGAGGGATGGGAGGTCGTGGCGATCGTGCCGACCGGCAGCACGGTGACCGCCTACCTCAGCCGCTCAGCTGGCGCGGCCGTCGAAGAGGTTGTCGAAGAGGTTGTCGAAGCAGTCACCGAGCCAGCCGACGTCGAGCCCGAACCCGAGCCAGCCGACACCGAGCCCGATGCTGAGGCGCCGGCCAATCCCGAGGCGATCACCAAAACCGAGACAGACGAGATCGTTCCCGAGTCCGCCACAGCCGACAACATCGGATGGGCGGCGCTTGCCTCCGAGGTTGCCGAAGCCGCCGATGATGAGATCGTTCCCTCGCTCCCCGAGGCCGCTCCCGTCGTCGCCGAGATCGCGATCGAGCCCGAGCCCGCCAGCCCCGAACCAGAGCCCCAGCCCGCTCCCGCGGCCGAAGCCACCACCGAGGTCGACGCCGTGGCCGCCGCTGGCGCCGCACCCGCCGGTTGGTACGCCGATCCGTCGGCGCGGTTCGAGTTGCGCTACTGGGACGGAGCTCAGTGGACCGAGCATGTATCACGCGCCGGTCAGCAATACACCGACCCGCCCGTCGCCTGATTCCCACGACAGGGCCCGATGCCCCCCAACGAGCCTGGTCACTACCTTAGTTGCACACCAGAATCAGCCAGCTGAGCTGAGCGATGGTCCTGGGTGTGTGGGCGCCGCGCCGGTACCCTCACCGGCATGCGCGCCACGTCGATCGGACACGCCGGGATCCTCATCGATACCGATGCCGGATCCATCCTGTGCGATCCGTGGTTCACGCCCGCCTTCCTTGGTTCGTGGTTCGTATTTCCGCGCAACGATCAGCTCAGCGAGGATCTGCTGGAGCGGATCGAGACGGCCGACTACTTGTACATCACGCACCTGCACGCCGATCACCACGACGAGCCGTGGCTGCGTAAACACCTGCGCCGCGACATTCCGATCCTGCTACCTGGCTACCCCACCCGCGAGCAGCAACGCACGCTCGAGCAGCTCGGGTTCACCGAGTTCGTCCGTACCGTCGACGGTGAGGAACTCGAACTCGCTCGTGGCCTGACGATCGCCATCCACACCGAGGTCTCGATCACCGATGGCCCCGGCGGTGACTCGGCGATGATGGTCAGCGACGGCTACACCCGGCTCGTCAATCAGAACGATTGTCGCACCACCGATCTTGATGTGCTCCAGCGCCACGGACCGGTCGATTTGCACTGGCTGCAGTACTCGGGAGCGATCTGGTATCCGATGGTGTATGACATGCCGGCCGACGACATGCGGCGCCTTGTCGATGCCAAGGTCGAGAGCCAGTTCACACGGGCAATGCGCTATGTCGACATCATCGACGCCCGTGCCGTAGTGCCGAGTGCCGGTCCGCCGGCATTCCTCGACGACGAACTGTTCCACCTCAACGTGATCCACGGCGACGAGCTGTCGATCTTTCATGATCAGCCCACTTTCATGCAACGGCTGGCCTCAGGCGGCCATCGGGGCGTGCTCGCGATACCCGGTACCGAGATCGAGATCAGGCCTGACGAGATCGTCGTCAGGCACCCGATCCCAGACGAAGAGGTGGAGCAAATTTTCTCCGACAAGGAGAGCTACCTGCGCCGGTATCAGGCCGACTGGAAACCCTGGCTCGATGAGTTGAAGGCAAGCTGGAACCCGCCGACCACAGATCTGCTGACGACGCTCAAGGCGTGGTGGGAGCCGCTGCTGCGGATGGCGCCCACCCTGCGCAATGCCGTCGGCGCCAACTGCCTGTTCCGAGCCGGCGACCTTGATCTGATCATCGACTTTCCCAACGCCGAAGTGAGGGCACTCGACGGCGAGTCATATTCGTTCTCATTTACTGTCCCGCGCACACTCGTCGAGACCGTCGCCGCCGAGCGCGCTGTCGATTGGTCGAACGCACTGTTCTTGTCGTGTCGTTGGACAGGTTGGCGCGACGGCGACTTCAACGAGTACCTCTACAACTTCTTCAAGTCGCTATCGGTCGAACGAATGCGGCGCACCGAGGCAGAGGCGATTCGCAAGCTGAACCCGCCGACCGAGACCGAGCCAGAAATCCAGCTCGCCGGGTATGTCGTGCAACGTCGCTGCCCACACCGCCAGGCCGACCTATCTGTGTTTGGCGAGATCGAACCGGGCGCCGACGGCGACATGCTCGTGTGCACCCTGCACGGATGGCGCTTCGACTGCCAGACCGGCCGCTGCCTGACCTCGAACGACCATCCGTTGAAGATCAACCGCGCCGACGCCTGAGGGGTTGGCCCGCTCATGGCACGGTGGTCGAGCTTGTCGTCGTACTGCTCGTCGGTGTCGTTGCCAGAGGGGGCGCCGTCGTGGTGGTGGTGGTGGTGGTGGTGGTGGTGGTCGTCGTGGTGGTGGTCGTCGTGGTGGTGGTCGTCGTGGCGGTCACGATCGTCGTCGTGCTGGTCGACGAGGTGGTCGTGCCGGTCGGTGGACCAACGATGATCACCAGGTCACCTCGCGACGACGCACCCAACGGGTCGGTCACCGAGTAGGCGACGGTCACCGTAATTCCGGACGACCCGGCAGGCGCCGAGACCATCAGCGTCAATCCCACGACACCGATCGCAATCGGCGCCGGGTCGTCGATGATCACCAGCGCCAACAAATCTCCGTCGGGATCGTCCGCCGGGACGTTGACAACCGCCGACCCGGCATCGGGAACCGCGATCTCGATGGTCGGTGCCGTCGGTGCGCGGTTCACGGTGACGGTCACGGTCGCCGAGGCCGAGACAGCACCTGGCGCGTCAACGATCGTGTACGTGAACGTGGCGACACCCACCCCACGCTTCGGGTTGATCTCCAGCGTGTTCTGATCGGTGAGCGTGATCGCCCCGACCGAACCGTCAGAGAACGTGAGCGATTTGGGTACCGAGGCCAGCATGATCGGGTCGCCGTCAGGGTCTGAGTCGTTGGCCAACGGCTCGAACGTAACCTTGCCGCGATCGGCTCGGACGGCGTCGTCGAAAGCGACCGGCGCCCGGTTCACAAGTTCGATCGCGATCGGTACCCGAACCAGAAGCCCGCCGGGGTCACCGATCACGGCGACGAAGTCGACTCGCCCCACGTTGCCGCCTGGCTCGACCAGAATTGCGCGTTGTTCGTCGACGAGACGAATCCAGGGCGGCGCCGCCTCGAGGCCGACGATCGTCAGTGGCTCGGCATCCGACGCCAGTGCCGAGACCGGAATCGTGACCGGGTCGATCCGGCCGAAGCTGGCTTGGTAGGCCGAGCCGAGCGGGTCTTGATTGACGTCGATCAAGACCTGACCGACATCTTGGATGCGACACGAGTTGCGCACCACATAGTTGAACACGATGTTGCCGCTCTCGCCCGGAGGCGGGGAGTAGACGCCGGCCGGCGCCGACAGCGGCGCCCCGACGTCGACGACATCACCATGACGGGCGATCGATGTGAGGTCGATCGAGATCGGTTGCTGGTAGCCCGTCTGCAAGAACAGATCTGGTGCCTCCGGCGGCGCTACGGCGCACGGCAATACCGAAACGGTGACGGTCGCCTCGGCCACGTATTGGCCGTCGTCAACGCGATAAACCACCGTGGCAGTGCCGCTGCCGCCGGGAACCGCATCGAACCGGACCGCTCCTGCCTGCAACGTAGCGACACCCAGGGCGGGGTCGGGGGCGAGAACGATGACGTACTCGAGCGAATCACCGTCGGGATCCGAATCGTTGAGGGCAATCGAAACGATCACGCTGCCACCGTTCACGACCTCTCCCGCATCGTCTCCCACAATCGGTGGACGGTTCGGCGCTTCGAACACCGTGAGCACGGCGCTGCCGGTGTCGGTCAAGCCATCGGGGTCGGCAACCGTGTACTCGACAGTCATGTCGCCGACGAACTCCGGTTCGGGCACGAAAACAATCCCTCGGTCTGTCGTCTCAACGGTTCCATCGCCGTTCATCAATGTCACCGACGCCAGCCGCAATCGCTCACCTTCGCCGTCCGGGTCGATGTCATTGGCGAGCACGTCGATCGTGGTCGGGATCCCTGGGCCGATGATCGTTCTGTGATCATCGTTGGCAACCGGTGGTTCGGGGTTGGGCTCGACGATACGGATCGCCAAACGTCCTGCCGTCAGGCCACCGAGGTCGTCGCCGACCTGATACGTGATAACGACGGCTCCGGTCACAGGCCCGGCGTCGAACGTGATCACGCCGTCGTTACGAACGGCCCGCCCGAGCGTCGGGTTGGTCGACGACAACACGCGCAGGTCGGCCCGGTCACCATCGGGATCGATGTCGTTAGCGAGCACGTCAACCGTCACTGTCTGATCGATCACCACGGTCAGCTCCTCATTGGCAACGACCGGCGGCAGGTTGATGATCTCCGGCTCGAGCACGGTCACGACGATCCTCGCCGACGCCCGCAACCCTTGGCTGTTGGTCACCTCATAGTTGCAGCTGAACACGCCGGACAGACCCGCCGGCGGGTGATATGCGACACCCGAATCGGGGGCCACGACCGCCGTTCCGCCTCCTGCGCACCCTGGCGTGCCAACCAACGTTGGTCGTTCGCCGGAGGGGTCGCCGTCGTTGCGCAACACATCGAGCGTGACGGGCACATCGATCACGGTTGTCGCCGCGTCGTCCCGAGCGAACGGCGGCGCGGCGATCGGCTCGGGCAGGATCCTCACCGATACCTCGCCGCGCGCGTCATGCCCGTTGCCGTCGGTGATCACATAGGCGAACCGATCGAATACCCCGTTCGCATCATCGATTCCGGCAGCAGCTTGGTATTGCACTCGATCACCCTGCACAACCGCCGAGCCGCCAGAAACAAGACCACCTTCGGCGTCGATGCTCAGCAGGATCAGCAGATCACCGTCGGGGTCGCTGTCGTTGAGCAGCACGTCGATCAGTTGCGACGCGCCCGCAACGACGGTCGCCGTGTCAGTACTGGCGATCGGGGGCCGATTGGGTTCGAGGTCGGCGATCCTCAATACCAACACGGACGCGACCACCACGTGCCCATGACCGTCGTCAACGGTGTAGGCCAGCGGCGACAGGGCGCGAGCCCCGGCCCGCGCCGTGATCTTCAGGTCGTTGCCTTGCACCTTCGCCACGATCCCGGGCGTCATCGGCTCGACCAATCGCAAGATCAGCGGGTCACCATCGGGGTCACGATCGTTTGCCAGCACTGGAAGAAGGGCCGGTACATCTCGGCGAACTCGAATCGCATCGGGACCGACCACCGGGGCGCGATTCTCGTCGGTGGGTTGGGCGATCTCGATCGTCACCGCCACCGACTCGCCGACCGCCCCGAACGAGTCGACGGGACGATAGGTGAATGTCGCGATACCCGAAGCTCCCAATGGCGGTACGAATCGCAACCCTGGAAGACCAGATGGAGCGATCGTCTCATTTACCTCGCCGCCCACGTCGGGCGGGGTAAACGAATCGATCCTCAGCGAGTCGCGCTCGGGGTCGATGTCGTTCAGTAGCACATCGATGATGACGGCCGTGTCGGGGCCGGTTTCGGCGCCGTCCGGAGCCCCCACCGGAGCTTGATCCGTGGCGTCGCCTGGCAACAGTTCGAGTGTCACGCGGGCCGTCGCCTCGCTGCCGTCACCGTCGACGATCGTGTACTCGAAGTTGTCGAAACCCACGAAACCTGCCTCGGGTTGGTACACCGCGGTGGTGGCGTTGGCGATCTCGATCGTGCCGTGGCCGGCGCCGCCAACCGCGGTCAGGACGATCGCTTCGCCGTCGGGGTCATAGTCGTTGGCCGTAACGGCAACGGGCACGGGGGCCCCGGTGCGCGCTGTCACAGGGTCGTCGACAGCGACCGGCGGGTCATCGATGCCATTTTCGTCTGGCTCGCGATCGACAGCGTTGATCGCTTCGCCGTTACCGGCGGCAGTCGGAGTGTCTCCGCCCGTGCCGGCCGCTAATAGTTCGCCCGATTCTCCGAGCAGAGGGGTGGCGCTGTCGTTCTTACTGATCACGTTGATGCCCCACGGGTGAACTGCCCACAGCAAATCGCCATTCGTCTGGTCGACCCACACCAGATCGACCGACGCGGCGACCACCAAATCGCTGCCCGATGGGATACTGGCAACGACGTCATCGATGATCTGGCCCGACCGCACGTTCAGGCGCACCAGCTCGGAGGGGGCTCTACGCAACAGGGCCGCCGCGTCGCCGGCAACCGCCAGCACGTCGGCCCCGTCGATTCCGAGGCCATCGATCTGGGCCCGGTCATCGATGCCGTCTCGGCCGACGCACCACAGCACGTCGTCGCTTCCAAGCCAACCACACGTTGCGCTAGGGCCGGGCTCTTGCAACACCACCTCGCTGGCCGTCACACCCACCGGCAGGTCGACCCAGCCGCCGTCACCGAAACGAACACGCGACCGGTCGGCGTCGAACACCATGGCTCGGCTACCGACCAGCGTGAAACGGGCGCTCGACAAGCCATCGACGACAACTTGAGGGCCCGTTGTGGTGACCCGGTTCAGCGAGCCGGCGGCGATCGTCCAAACAGCACCATCAGGGGCAATTCGGACTGATTGTGTGGTGCTACCGCCGAGATCGAACGGCACCGTGTCGCCGTCTGGAGGCAACAGCGTCGCGTCAGCCGTGATCGGGTCGGCTGCGACGACGCCCGGCTGACCGACTCCGACAACCGTCGCCGGCTGGGCGAGCACACCCAGCGACCGGCGAGGACCAAGCCGAAGCGTCGCCGCGTCGATCATCCGAACGGTCGCTGACGACCGATCGATCAAAGCGACACCACTGGCACTCTGGGCAATCTCGAGCACACCACCCGCGCTGGCCGTGTCGAGCCGCACCAGGGCTCGCCCTGAGAACCCGTCGGCCAGCATGACCTGTCCACTCGCCTGGTGGACGAACCATCGGGTCGCCCGCGGAACGGTGGCATCGACCGGTGAAAAGCCGTCAGCCCTCACGGCCAACACGACGGCGAACATGGTGATCGAGACAGCGGCAAGGGCAGCCACTGCCCGTCTCCAAGGAACCGCCGACGTCACGACGTCAGCTTGGCAAGCAGGGCCTGCCCGCTCACACTTCGCAGCCGGCACGCTCAATGGTCAAAATCGACTTTGGTCATCAGGATTGATGCTGAGGCTCGTCGTTGCCGGCGACAAGGAGGGCGATCTCGGCGGCGACCGACATCACCTCACTAGCCACTTCTGGATCCGGCATCGGAACCGTGAACTCGTCGATCCCGTGCAGCCGGGTCAGCTCTCGGATTCGGCGGGCGCACTCGGCCGGCGTTCCGTGGATGACAAAGGGAAACACCCACTCGTCTTTGACGAGCCGGGCGGCGGCGTCCAATCCGTCTGCCATGGCGCTTCGAATTGCAAGAATGTCGGCCGCCGAGATACCGATCGTTTCCTGCACCGCAGACGGCGAGTCGGCAAGTCGGTACGTCATATGCCGTCGCACGCGTTGAAGGTCAGCATCGGTGACCACGATGGTCGCCGCGTACGCCAGCTCGACACGATTGCCAGCTGCTGCTGCCGCCGAGCGGATCATCGCCACCTGTTCGCCGAGAAAGTCTCGATGGATGTGGTCAAGGGATACCCCATCGGCCAGCTGGGCCGCGGTGGCCAGGACCCTGGGACCGCGCCCAGCCACCCAGATCGGGATACTCGGATCTCCATAGGCGAGGTGCGCATGCCGAAGCCGGAACACCCGGCCTTCGTAGTTCGCTGGCCCGGCCCCAAGAAGGGCGCGGGCGACCAGGATTGCTTCTTTCAGTGTTTGATGGGGATGCTCACGGGTCAATCCAATCGGGTCGAGCGTGAGACTGCCGCCGGCGCCGAACCCAAGGAATGCTCTTGCGTTGCTGAGCTCGTGAAGCGAGGCGATCGCCGAGGCAGCCACGCTTGGATGGCGCGAATAGGGGTTGGTGATGCCGGGCCCCAGTTCGATCCGGCTCGTGCGGAGGGCAAGCGCTGTTAGCGTCACATAGAGCTCGCGGGTGGCCAGTCCCTCGTCGTAAACTGAGAAGCGGGCAAACCCCATCTGCTCGGCGAGGGCTCCGAGCTCGGCGACCTGAGCGACGGGCAGGTCGGGCATCAGACCAAGCCCCCAGCGCAGCTGCGAAATAGCGGCCTCAACTGTTTGATCGCTCATCGCAGACCCGCTACTTCATGGCGGCGAGCAGATCGCGGCAATCGTCGACGGTTACCGCACGCGGATTGTTGCGCACCATCACCATGCGCATCGATTCCTCTGCCGCACGGTCCCAGTCGAGTTCGGCGGTGTCGTCGCGTAGGTCGGCGAGACCGACGGGAAGCCCGAGCGACCTGACAAACGAGGTGATGGCGTGGACGAGATCTTGTCCGCCAGCATCGGCCGGTAAACCCAACAACGTGTTGAGGGTTCGCCGTCGGTCATCGGCGATGGCAGGCACATTGAACCTCAAAACGAATGGAAGCAGCAGGGCGTTTGCGAGCCCGTGATGAAGGTGGATTTGGCTGCAGAGCCCACCCGAGAGAGCGTGAACGAGTCCGAGGCCTGCCTGATCCATAGCCATGCCACCACAGATCGCGCCGAGCATCATCGCCCGCCGCGCAACCATCGATGAACCGTCGTGGGTAGCGTTGTGGAGGTTGCCAACGACCAGCCGCATCGCTTCCAGCGCGAGCATGTCGCTGATCGGGTTGGCGCCGAGCCCGGTGTAGGCCTCCAGGGCATGAACGAAGGCGTCCATGCCGGTCGCTGCGGTGAGGTGAGGGGGTAATCCGATCGTCACGCTCGGGTCGATGACGGCTGCGTGGGCGAACATGAGCGGACTCACTACTCCCTTCTTGAATGGCTGGGCGGGATCCGAGATGACCGCAACCTTGCTGACCTCGCTGCCCGTCCCAGCGGTGGTGGGTACGGCAATGAACGGACAGCTACGGGATGTGATGGGTCGGCCCTCCCACTGATAGTCGGCGTAGTCACCTCCGTTTGCGAGCAACATCGCGGTGGCTTTGGCGGTGTCTATTGCCGAGCCTCCTCCGATCGCGATGATCGCCTGGCTGCGATCGTCGTCGGCCCGTGCTCGCGCCGCGGCAACGTCGTTGGTGGTGGGGTTCCCGGCAACATCGGCGTGCACTGCCACAGCGATCCCCGCGGCCTCGAGCGCGGTGCCGATGTCTGCAGGGAGGCCCGTGTCGGAAAGCCCTGGATCGGTCACGATCAGAACACGCCCGGCGCCAAGCGCCAGCGCCTCGGCAACCACTGCTTGACGAGCAGGGGAATGCCAGACGATACGTGTCGGCATCTGGAAGTTGAAGTGATCGGTCAACGGTCGGTGTCCACTTTCTTGTGTGCACCGTAGCTTGTGTCATACCGGCGGGCCAGACCTCCATGCGCACCGTCGAGGCGGTCGGGTGTGCTGGCTAGGACCGGAGCGGCTCGCAACGTTTCCGCAGCGGGAAGATCGAGCGGCCTCAGTCGCGATCGAGAAAGTGCGGACGCTCGCCGAACACGGCCACGGTTTGGTGCAGCGGGACGAGGTCGCGCCGTTGCTTGCGCTCGGCTTCGCTTTGAGCCTGAGCGGCAGCAGTGCGAGCCTTCGCGAGTTCGTCACGCAAGCGGGCGTTCTCGAGCTCGAGTTCCATCACGCGCCGGATGCCTTCGAGATTCATGCCCTGCTCGGCGAGATCGGAGATCCGCTCCAGTTGTTCGATGTCGGCATCGCTGTAGCGACGATTGCCACCCTGCGTACGGGCTGGCTGCACTAGACCGCGGCGCTCGTAGATCCGAAGTGTCTGTGGGTGCATGCCTGCCAGCTCGGCCGCAACCGAGATCACGTACACAGCTTGAGTGCGATGGCGGGCCGTCATGATGATGTCCTCGGATCCACCGTAGTCGCTGCGGCCAACTGCTCGATCGCCGACCTTTGCGCGTCGGTGAGAGTGGTGGGTACTTCGACCTCGACCGTGACGATCAGGTCACCGCTCTTGACGCCCTCGCGTTTGGTGGTGGTGGTGATGCCCATGCCCTTGACACGGTGCCGCGAACCGCTGGGCGTGCCCGGCTTGAGGCGCAGTTTGACGGTCGCGCCGTCGAGCGTTGGCACATCGATGTCACCGCCCAGCACAACCTCGGGATACGTGACCGGAACCGTGACGGTGAGGTTTCGGCCCGATCGCCCGAAGCGCTGGTGCGGGGCGACGCTGATCTCGACCAACAGGTCGCCGGCCGGACCACCATTGCGGCCCGGTGTGCCACGCCCAGCCAACCGGATGGTCTGCCCATCGGAGACTCCGGCTGGAATTCGTGCCTTGACCTCGCGCGGGCGTCGCTCGACGCCGCTGCCGCGACACGTGCTGCACGGATCCTTGATGACCGAGCCGCTGCCCTGGCAGTTGCGACACGGCGACGAGAACGAGAACATGCCCTGGTTGTCGTCGACGACGCCTCGTCCACCGCACACGCCGCACACGGTCGGATGAGAGCCCGGTTTGGAGCCCGAGCCCGAGCAGGTTGAGCATCGGGCGTCGCTGGTGAGATGCAGCGTGGTGGTGAGGCCGACGGCCGCGTCCTGAAAATCGAGGTTGAGCTGTGCCGTGACGTCTGCACCGCGCTGTGGGCCAACGCCCGAACTCGACCGTCCGCCGCGGCCGCGCTGGCCATTGAACATTTGGCCGAGCAGGTCGCCAATATCGCCGCCCTGCATGTCACCAACATTGAACGAGAAACCGCCAGGGCCACCATGGCCACCGAACCCTCCCGCCACCGGCCCCAACCGTCGAACCTCGTCATACTCCTTGCGTTTGGACTCGTCGCCGACCACGTCGTAGGCGGCCGAGACCTCCTTGAAGTGCTCTTCGGCAACATCGTTGCCCGGGTTCTGGTCAGGGTGGTACTGGCGGGCCATTTTGCGGTACGCCTTGGTGATCTCCTTGGTGGTGGCGTCGGCCTTCACGCCTAGCAGCGCGTAGTAGTCCTTCTCGAACCACTCACGTTGTGCATCCATGCCGATTCACCTCCTCGTTACCGCCTTGTGTCAGACACAACGCGGTTCAGTCTTTGGTGCGCACCATTGCGGGGCGCAGGGTCTTGCCTCGCCAGCGGTAGCCGCTGCGCATCACCTCGGCGACGGTCACCTCACCGGATTCGCCTGGCTCGTGAGTGACGGCCTCGGCCACTTCGGGATCGAACGGCGTGGCCTCGAGATCGAGTGTTTCGAGACCGTGCTTCTTGAGTTCGGAGAGCATCACATTCAGCAGTGGACCGACCTCGTCGGGGTGGCGAAGGTAGGCGGCTTCTGTCGCATCGAGCACCGGCAAGAATGCCTCGGCCAGCCGACCGGTCGCCCGATCGACGTCGGCCTCAATCTGGTTGGCGCTGCGCTTGCGATAGTTCTCGAAGTCGGCCTTGACCCGCATCGCGATGTCTTTGTACTGGTCGCGTTCGGCGATCAGGGCGTCGACATCGAACATGTCGGTGGGGAGCCCGAATTCGGAGTCATCGACATCGGCCACGTCACCGTCACCAAAACCGGAGGGTTGTGGGCCTTCCGGTTCGGTGGCGGCGGCGTTTTGTTCGAGGCGTGGCGTCTGACCCGTGTAGTCATCTACCTCTGAGCCGCGCTCATCATCGGGCTCGACATCGCCGCCAGGGTTCACGATGTCTCGCTGTCGTCGTCGATGATCTCGGCATCGACGATGTCGTCATCGTTGACCGAATCGGCAGTGTCAGATTGACCGCTGGCTGAGGTGCCGGCGGCGTTTGCATCGCGGGCCGCTGCCTCGTACAGCTTCTGGCCGAACGCCTGGCTGGCGGCCATCAGCGCCTCAGTGGCGGTTTTGATGGCGACATTGTCGTTGCCCTCGAGCGCCTTGCGGACATCTGCCAACGGACCCTCGACCGCCGCCCGCTCATCTTCGGAGACACTGTCGCCTTGATCGCGCAGCACCTTTTCGGTTTGATACACGAGCGAGTCGGCGTTGTTGCGAACCTCGGCCTCTTCACGCCGCTGCTTGTCTTCTTCGGCGTGTGACTCGGCATCGCGCACCATCTGATCGATGATGTCCTTATCGAGCGTGGACTGGCCGGTAATGGTCATCGACTGCTCTTTGCTGGTGGCGCGATCCTTGGCCGACACATGCACAATGCCGTTGGCGTCGATATCGAAGACAACCTCGATCTGTGGCACACCACGAGGCGCCGGCGGCAGATCGACCAGCTGGAACTTGCCGAGCGTCTTGTTGTAGCCCGCCATTTCGCGCTCGCCCTGGAGCACGTGGATCTCGACCGAGGGCTGCATATCTTCGGCGGTTGTGAACACCTCGCTGCGCTTGGTCGGGATCGTTGTGTTGCGCTCGATCAGCTTGGTCATCACGCCGCCCTTGGTCTCGATACCGAGCGACAGGGGTGTGACGTCGAGCAGCAATACGTCCTTCACGTCACCACGCAACACGCCCGCCTGCACGGCGGCGCCGACGGCGACCACCTCATCGGGGTTGACCGACTTGTTGGGCTCTTTGCCTGTCATTGCTTGAACGAGCTCGGTAACGGCCGGCATACGGGTTGAGCCGCCGACCAGGATTACGTGGTGCAGATCACCCTTGGAGACGCCGGCGTCCTTGAGGGCCTGCTCGAACGGGGTACGACAGCGCTCGATCAGATCGGATGTCATCTCCTGAAACTTGGCCCTGGTCAACGATTCGTCGAGGTGCAACGGTCCATCGGCGTTGGCGGTGATGAACGGAAGGTTGATATGCGTCGACTGGACCTGGCTGAGCTCGATCTTGGCCTTCTCGGCGGCCTCCTTGAGGCGCTGCGTGGCCATCCGGTCGGCCGACAGATCGACACCCTGGGCGTTTTTGAACTGGCTGACGAGCCAATCGATGATGCGCTGGTCCCAATCGTCGCCGCCGAGCACGGTGTCGCCGTGGGTGGACTTGACCTCGAACACGCCATCGCCGATCTCGAGCACCGACACGTCGAACGTGCCCCCGCCTAGGTCGAACACGAGAATCGTTTCGTCTTCGCTGCCCTTGTCGAGGCCGTAAGCGAGCGCCGCAGCTGTGGGCTCGTTGATAATCCGCAGCACCTCGAGACCGGCAATCGTGCCGGCTTCCTTGGTGGCGGTGCGCTGGGCGTCGTCGAAGTAGGCGGGCACCGTGATGACGGCCTGGGTGACGGTGTCGCCGAGGTAGGACTCGGCGTCGCGCTTGAGCTTCATCAGCGTGCGGGCACTGATCTCCTGGGGCGTGTAGGACTTACCGTCGATGTCGTCGCTCTTCCAGGCCTTGCCCATCTTGCGCTTGATCGACTGGAACGTGCGGTCGGGGTTGGTGATCGCCTGACGTTTGGCGACCTCGCCGACCAGCACCTCGCCGGCCTTCGAGAAGGCCACGACGGAGGGCGTGGTTCTGCCACCCTCGGAGTTGGGGATGACGACGGGCTCGCCGGCTTCGAGCACGGCGACGACTGAGTTGGTGGTACCGAGATCGATACCGACAGCCTTAGACATGATTGAACGCTCCTATTTTGGGGAGTTGGGGGAGATCCTGCACTGAGTGGACTCAAGTGTAGGAGCGGAGATTCAGAGCGGCAACTTGTCAGTCAGAAAACCTGAGTCTACATGACTCAGGTTTTTCCCAGACAAAATCCTCGATGAAAACGACCCGTAAATCGGCCCGCGGGCGGTGAAGAAACCGATCAATCGCGCAGGTTTTCGGGCCCGAACGAGTCGGGCAGCAAGTCGTTCATCGTGTACGTCTTGCGCACACCCTCGGGACCTGCGGCGTGGATCAGCGTGTGCCCGTCGGCGAACTCGCGGATCTTCTGACGGCAACCACCGCAACACGTCGACAGGTCGTCACCGTCGCACACGGTGACGACGGCGTCGATCAGGTACTCGCCACCGGACACCATCGCCGAGATCGCCCCTGCCTCGGCACACACGCTCTGGGGGTAAGCGGCGTTCTCAACATTGCAGCTGGTAAAGATCCGTCCGCTGCGGGTACGGATCGCGGCCCCGACATGAAAGTGCGAGTAGGGCACATGGGCCCTGGCTTGCACGGCAATCGCCGCCGCCAAAAGCTCGGGCTCCACGGATTCGATCGGATCGGCCATGAAGGGATCGTAGGTCTCGATGACGAATGGTGCCGTGATCGTCGCTTCGAGAGTGGAACAATGTTCCACAGGATGCAGCCCTACTTCCGAGACGCCGTGCCGAGCGACCTCCCGGCGATCGCCGCGATACTGCGCGGCGCCAGTCATCAGGGCGATCTCGAGGACCAAGAGCAGCTCGGGTCCTACCGCGATGCGCTCGTTGAAATCGATCGCACCGACGGCAACTATCTGTTGGTCGCTGAGTACGACAGACAGATCACAGCCCTCATCCAACTCCTGGCGTTCCGACACATCCACCACGGGGGTGGGCGCACCGCCCAGATCGTGGCGATCCACGTCGCCGAACAATTCCGCACAACAGGGATCGGCGGGATGTTGCTCGAGCACGCTGGCGAGCGGGCACGCGACCTCGGCTGTCGTCGACTGCAGGTGCTCAGCAGCACCGCCCGCACAGACGAGCACCCGTTCTGGGAACGGCACGGATTCGTGCAACTCGACCGCGGCTACGTTCGCCGGCTAGACGACTAAGAGGCCGGGCCTGGATACGTTACGGCTTCGGCCAACGAGCTTGGCCCGTTGACTGGGACCCCCGCAGCGCTCGAGCTGCGAGAGTTCCAGCGAACCTGGTGGGTGATCACGAGCGAGATGCAGAATAGGGTCACTCCGACACCCTGGTGGGCTAGCGCGAGCCACTTTGGAACTCCGAGAAGCACCACACAGATACCCAGGCTGATCTGCAACGAGACCGCTGCCAAAAGCGATCCGGCCGCCGCCTTGAGGACCCGGCTGTCAGAAAGCTCCCGCCGAATCGCGACAAAGAGGGCGACCGCGATCCCGGCCACCACGAACGCCATCCAACGATGTATCCAGTGGGAACCCACCGCCTCGGACAAGTTGGCCCACCAGGGATGGCGAGCCGTGAGAACGTCGAGCGGGACGAGTTGACCGAACATCAAGGGCCAGGTGTTCGACACATACCCGGCTCTCAACCCGGCGACCAGGCCTCCGTACCCGATCTGGACCACGACAACAGCCAGCAGCACCGGCGAGAGGATGCGCGAGGCACTCGAGCGGCGAGACGGTTCGTGGGGCGCTGCGGGCCGACTGGCTGCGATTCGGTTTAGGGCCATCCACAGCACGATGCTGAGCAAGGCCAGGGCGGTCAAGAGGTGGATCGTCAGCCGAAAGTGGCTCACCGATGGGCGGTCGCGCAAGCCGCTCGACACCATCGCCCATCCGATCACTCCCTGAACCCCGAAGAGCGCGGCGACCATCCAATAGCGCAGCGAGTCACGCGGGCTCAACAAACCCTTCCTCAAAAACCAGAGCAGCGGCAGAACCACCAGCAAGCCCGCCACTCGGGCGATCAGCCGATGGGCCCACTCGATGTAGAAGATGTGTTGATAGTCAGCAAGGTCCATGCCCGAATTCACGATCTGGTATTCGGGGGTTTGCTGATAGTCGGCGAACGACCGTTGCCACGCCGCGTCGCCGATAGGCGGGACAATGCCTGTGACCGCGTCCCATTCGACGATCGAGAGACCGGCCCGTGAAAGGCGGACGAAACCCCCAACCGTCACCAGCCCAATCACCAGGATCGCGACCATGAGCAACCAGCGGGTGATCGGGTCGCTAGACACGACCGGGCGCCCGCTCCCGGCTTGTGGGTCTGCGACGAGGGGCACGACCATCAGTGTAGAAACAACGACGTGCGGCGGCGATGCGTCGCTGCGGGTAAGCCTCGCCCTTGGGTCATTTGAGCGTGCAGTCGGTCGACACACGTCCGGCGCGATCGTGGGAGGCGGTGACCTTCACCGTCGAACCGACGCCAGCGCGCACGATCCATGAGGCGAGTATCCGATCTGGCGTGCCGTCGTTGCGATCTGCAAACCGAAGCGTCGCCCGGCCCGCCAGCTGACCGACCTTTCGGCGAGCAGGTCCATCGATGACTTCGAGACCGGCGACGCCGAGCGCCTCGACCTCGACCGTGATCGGCTTGACAAGATGCTGTTTGCGGGCCAGCGCTGACACATCGGTCGGCAGCCATCCGGTGTTGGCGACACCGGCCTCGATCCGCCACGTGTCGTCTCCGACGCGCACAGCCGAGCAGCGAACGATCTCGAGCAGCGGCGAGCAGAGTGCCTGGTGGATCGCGAAGTCGGCGTGCGATTCGACCTCGTTTCGAAGCAGCGAGAGCGGCGGGTTGGTCCAGGTGTTGAGATCGTTCCATCCACCCAGCTCGATCGCCCCGAGCTGTGGGTGATCGAACCCATACCAGTCGACATAGCCGCCGGCGTTGTGCTCGTCGCACCACCGCAGCACAGCCAGCGCCTCGGCGTCGCTGGGGCCGGTGTACCAGAAGTGGGTCGACTGTTTGGTTCCGGTGGCGGCGTAGACGATGTCCCAGAACTCTGTGGTCCAGCCGTAGATGCCCTGGTGCTCGTAGGCCCAGTCGTCGGCTGCCCCGCTCATCGTTTCTGAAGGATCCCAGGTGAAGTCCTCGTACACCGAGTGGGCCGGATAACCAGTGAGCTCGGTGCCGCGCTCGGCGAGCTGCTTCCAGACCCACACGTCGAGTGGCGCTAGCTTGCTGTCGGCTTGTGTCGATGACGGTCGCAGCAGCACGCCGCCACTGGTGTGATAAGCGTTCGTTCCACAGATGTTCGGGCGCGCCACGATCGCACGCACAAGCGCATCGATCTCTGGCTCGCTGAGTGGATGATCGCCCGCACCGGGCACGCTGGCACCCCAACCGGCAGGAAAGTTGCGATTCATGTCGAGACCCTCAACCGGCCGCGGCGTGTCGATCGTGAAACCGTCGTAGTCGGTGACGAATCCCTCGGTCAGTGTGCGATAGGTCATGCTGCCGGCAGGTGCTCCCTCTGGCGGCACCGGGATCAACAGGCGGGCATCTTCAGGGTGCGGCATCCAGCCACCGTTCGGATCGGCGATCCGGATTTGAAGGATGCGGCCGTCACCGTCGATGTCCTCGTTCTGAAGGCCTGGCCAGCGGTGCCCATCGCTCCACGGCCAGGCGCGCATACTCGAGCGGCGAAATCTCGGTCGGTCGGCCATCACCGACTCGGCTCCGTCGGGGTTGACCCGCGGGACGACATAGAACGTTCGCGTCTGCAACGCCCGAGTGATCGTGGCATCGCTACCGAATCCACTGACGAGCCGGTGGATCAGATGGCAGGCGGCGACAGTGGCGGTCAGCTCGACTGCATGGATGCTGGCATCTACCCAGTGCGCCGGCTTGGTGTCGTGAGCCCCGGTCGACGAGTCGGTCACGGTGACGATCCAGAGGTCGCGCCCCTCGTACGACTTTCCATAGGTCTCGAGCGTGACGAGTTGCGGGTGCTCGGCGGCGATCTGGCGAAGCCACTCGATCAGCTCGTCGTAACGCAGGTAACGGTCGAACCCATAGTCCATGAGCGGCACCCTATGTGGCGGAACGAGGGCCGGAGAAGCTGTCCGTAGACTTTCCGGCATGTCGCTGGAACTCAGCAAGCACCCATCGTTCGCCGGCCGTCGCGGACCCTTACTGCTGGTGATCGCCGATGGAGTGGGTGTCGCCCCACCCGACCCCAGCAACGCCGTCACGGTTGCCGACACACCGGCACTCGACCATTTGACGAGTGGCGAGCTGTACACCGAGTTGGCAGCGCATGGCCCGGCGGTCGGTTTGCCGAGTGACGACGACATGGGTAATAGCGAGGTCGGCCACAACGCGCTCGGCGCCGGCAGGATCTTCGCCCAGGGCGCCAAACTGGTCAACCGGGCGATCGCGTCCGGCGCGATTTTCGAGACACACGTCTGGCGCGAGCTGATCGAGCATGGCCGGTCCGGCACCTTGCACCTGCTGGGGCTGCACTCCGATGGCAACGTGCACTCGCACAACGAACATCTCTACGCGATCCTGCGACGGGCAGCCGCAGATGGGGTGACCAGCGCTGCCGTCCACATCCTTCACGACGGACGCGACGTGCCGGCCAGGTCGGCGCTCGGATACATAGCCGCCACCGAATCGGTACTGGCCGAGATCAACAGCGAGATCGATGAAGGTGACCGCCGACGCAACTTCCGGATTGCCTCTGGCGGTGGACGGATGAAGATCACGATGGATCGGTACGGCGCCAACTGGGCGATGGTCGAGCGCGGCTACCACGTCCACACGTACGGCGAGGGCCGCCCGTTCCGTTCCGCCACCGAGGCGGTCGAGACGATGTATGCCGAGGCCGACGCCGCAGGGCTGGCGACCGGCGACCAGTACCTCTCCGAGTTCGTTGTCGTCGACGATGGCAGCCATCCGGTTGGCACGATCACCGACGGCGATGCAGTGCTGCTCTACAACTTTCGAGGTGACCGTTCGATCGAGATCTCGCGGGCCTACGAAGAGGCCGACTTCGACGTCTTCGATCGGGGTGATTGCCCAAACGTGTTCTTCGCCGGGATGCTGCAGTACGACGGCGACGCTCTGGTGCCCCAGCGGTATTTGGTCGAGCCGCCGGCGATCGACCGCACCATCAGCGAGTTCTTGTGCGCCGCTGGCGTACACAGCTTCGCCGTCAGCGAAACCCAAAAGTTTGGTCACGTCACCTATTTCTGGAACGGCAATCGCTCTGGCTACATCGACAAATCACTCGAGACGTATGTCGAAGTTCCCAGCGACAACGTCGAGTTCGACACCACGCCCGCCATGAAAGTTCGCGAGATCACCGCTGAGGTGACCGACCTGCTGCGCACCGGCGAGTACAGGTTCGGCCGTCTCAACTTCCCGAGCGGCGACATGGTCGGCCACACCGGCAACCTGGGCGCCACGGTCGAGGCGATGACAGTGATCGACGAATGTATGGCCGAGCTGATGGCCGTCATCGAAGAACTTGACGGGGTGCTCGTGTACACGGCCGATCATGGCAACGCCGACGTCATGTACACCGAAGCCAAGGGTGTGCGATCACCAAAGACCGCGCACACACTCAGCCCGGTGCCGTTCGCAATCTTCGATCCCAACTATGACGGCGAATACCACATGGCGCATTCGAAGGCACCTGGACTCGTCAATGTGGCGGCCACCTTGCTCAACCTGCTGGGCTACGAACCGCCCACAGACTATCTACCCAGCCTGATCGAGTTCTGATACAGGGCCGATCCGCTATCGCGGGTTTACCGGTCGCGGCTACTCTTCCGGCATGGCATCGAAGTCGGTTCAGATCGAGAATCTCCAGAAGGTCAACCTGCTTGCCGGATTGACCAAGCGCGATTTGCAGCACATCGCAAAAGCCGGCGACGTGATCAAGATGACCGACGGCACGACGATCGTCGATCAGGGCCAGATGGGACGCGAGGCCTTCGTGATCCTCTCGGGCAGCATCGGTGTTCGCCGCAATGGCCGCAAGATCGCCACCCTCGGAGAAGGCAGTGTCGTCGGTGAGCTCTCGCTGCTCGACCACGGCCCACGCACCGCCACCGCCATCTGCGAGGGAGACTGCACCCTGTTCGTGCTCGACCAGCGTCACTTCCGCAAGGTGCTCGAAGACCAGCCGGGGATCGCCCTCAAGCTGCTCAACACGCTGGCCGGCTACATCCGTAATCTCGACCGCCAATACTTTGGCTGACCCATCTCGCGGCGTTACCCCAGGTGCCAAGCGTTACTCCAGGTGCCAGGCACCTCGAGTAACTCACGAAGACGGCCAGCGAACGTGAGTCGCGGGGCGGTTGCGGACTAGTTTGTTGCCCGCATGAGCACGCACGCCGAAACCACTGACGCGCCCGCTTCCAAGCGCATCAAACCACACCATCTCGCGCTCGGATTGGGCGTCGGAATCGCCGTCTTCACGGCGCTCTCGGGCATCGTTCCGTTGATCACCGGATGGCACAATGAGAACGACATCCACCGCGAGGTGTTCGGAAACATCCCGGGCCCACTGAAGGTGGCGTTCTACACCGTCATCCCTGTACTGCTGGTGTGGGGCGCGTTCCAATTCTCGAGCCGCATGAAAAACTGGGAGCGCGGCGCCCCGGCCCAGCGCCGCACCACCGCCAAGAATGCCAAGAAGCGGGCGGGCGACTTCCGCTCAGGCGTCTATATGCAGACGCTGCTGCGCGACTCGGCCGCCGGTCTGATGCACTCGATGATTTACTTCGGCTTCCTGGTGCTGATGGGCGTCACGACGATTCTCGAGGTCGATCACCAGTTGCCCGAAGAACTCAAGTTCCTGCACGGTCGCACCTATCAGGCGTATGCATTCGTCGGCGACGCGGCAGGCCTCGTTTTCGTGATCGGCATCGTGTGGGCGATCGTGCGGCGTTACATCCAGCGGCCGTACCGGATCCGCATCAAGTCGAAGCCCGAACACGCTGTGATCCTTGGCACGTTCTTCGTGATCGGTGTCACCGGGTTCACCAGCGAGATGTTTCGGATCGCCCTCGACGGCACCCCGAGCTACGAGAAGTACAGCTTCATCGGATACCCGCTGGCGCAGGCCGTCGACGGTCTGTCGGTCAGTGCACTCGAGACCTGGCACCAGTGGTCGTGGATTGCCCACGTGATCGCCTTCATCGTGTTTTTGGCGATCCTTCCGATGACCATGCTGCGCCACGTATTCACGTCGCCGCTCAATATGTACCTGCGCGACAAGAACCGCCCAAAGGGCGCCATGAAGCCGATGCCAAACCTGATGGAGACCGAGCTCGAGTCGTTCGGTGCCTCGGTGGTGGAAGACTTCACCTGGAAACAGCTACTCGACACCGACGCCTGCACGATGTGCGGCCGCTGTACCAGCGTGTGCCCCGCGCACGCCACCGGCAAGCCGCTCGACCCTCGCGAGATCGTGCTCAAGATCGGCGAAGTTATGGCTGCTACGGGCAACCCGCAGGTCAGCCCGCCGATCGGTACCGACGCCGAGATCACGATCGGCGCCAACAGCCTGTTCGAGCGGATCACCCCCGACGAGATCTGGGCGTGCACCAGCTGCAAGGCGTGCGACGAGATCTGCCCGGTCAACATCGAGATCCTCGACAAGATCCTCGACATGCGGCGTTACCTGTCGCTGATGGAGTCGAACTTCCCGGCCGAGTTGGGCAACGCCTACCGGGCGATGGAGAACCAGGGCAACCCGTGGGGCATGAACCAGGGCGAGCGCGGCGACTGGGCCAACGACCTCGCCAACGTGCAGGTCGTAGATCCGGGCCAGCCGTTCGAAGCCGAGTACCTGTACTGGGTCGGCTGTGCCGGCTCGTTCGACGACAAGAACAAGAAGGTCACGCAGGCGATGGCCAAGCTGCTCACCCGGGCGGGCATCGACGTCGCCATCCTCGGCCCGAGCGAGATGTGCACCGGCGACTCGGCTCGCCGCTCGGGCAACGAGTACCTGTTCCAGATGCTCGCCATGCCCAACATCGAGATGCTCGACGGGATGGGCGTCAAAAAGATCATCACCCAGTGCCCGCACTGCTTCAACACGTTGATGAACGAGTACCCGCAGCTCGGCGGCAACTACGAGGTCCTGCACCACACACAGTTGCTCGAGTCGCTGATCGATTCGGGTCAGCTCGACGTCAGCCAGGCCACGCTCGAAGAGCGGATCACCTACCACGACTCGTGCTACCTCGGGCGCCACAACGACGTGTACGTGGCGCCCCGCAAGGTGGTCGGGTCGATCAAGGGCATCGAGATCGTCGAAATGCCCCGCAACGGCACCAAGGGCATGTGCTGCGGCGCTGGTGGCGCCCGGATGTGGATGGAAGAATCGATCGGCACCAAGGTCAACGACGAGCGTGCGCTCGAGGCGATCTCAACCGGCGCCACTCGCGTCGCCACCGCCTGTCCGTTCTGTTACATCATGCTCGACGACGGCGTGAAGGCGGCCGGCAAGGAAGAGACCGAGGTCAAGGTGGCCGACCTGGCGATCCATCTGCTCGACGCGATCGAGGCCGGCGAGGCCAACAGCGGGAACGCCGCCACGCCGCTCAACGTTGCCCTCGAGACGCCGCTGCGCATGCCAGGTTTCGCCGGACACGGCAGCACGGCCAATGCAGCGGCCCCGTCATCAGCCGACGAACAGACCGAGAGCTGACCGAGCACTGGCCAACGTTCGGAGCAACCATGCTCGGAGGCTCAAGCAGCTGGCGACGATGCCGATACAGAAGTGTGCTTCGCCCCGCCACTCCAAGTGCCCTGCAACGCCTCGTGCAAGCAGCAACACAAACCGACCGTGAACTCGACGCCGCCCTGATCGAACTCGGGGTGTTGCCCCCACTCGATCTCGATCAGATCCGTGGTTGCCTGCTGATCGCACCCCGCGGGCTGACCGCCGGCACCAACTCTGACGGCCACCGCCTGCTTTCGCTGGCAGATGCCGGTCAACCGGTGGCGTGGATCCACCACGACGGTCGGGTAGTTCTCGCCCAGCATCAACTGATCGGTGCCTGACCAGGCGCTCGAGTTCGGGAGTGGGAGTTGGGAGTTGTGCCTGGCACAACTCCCAACTGGGATCAGTCGAAGCTCATCGGTGGGTACTCGTCGGTCAACAAGAAGGCGTAGGCGCTGAGCCGCAGTGAGGCGCGCAGGCCCTTCATCGCCCAGGCGTGCAGCCCTGAGGGCCACTTGCCGGTGAACAGCACGGCGAAGAAGGCGATCAACCAGCAGACCTCCGCGATGAGGAAAATGATCATGGTCACGATCGCGGCCGGGATGAGCCAGATGATGCGGAGCGCACACGTGAGCCGGTTGCGGCCGCCGAGCGCCGGCACGAAGTCGACCGTGACGGGTGTGCCGCCCGGGTCGGCTGGTGTGGTCGCGAATTCGAACGGTGGGTACTCCTCGTGCAGGAATCCGACGAACGCCGAGACGCGCATCTGATAGCGGAGTGCCATGCAACTGAAGTTCGCCAGCCCTTCTGGCAGCTTGCCGGTGAACAGAATCGCGAACCACGAGATCAGGGCAACGACCTCGGCCACGATCATCAAGACGTACATCACGATGAAGTGCGGAATGGCCATAAGCCAATGCACCAACGGTCGCCAGTTGGCGACCTTGTCAGGTGTCTGTACCTCGAGTTGTGCTGGGTAGTCCATGGGCAACATCCTCCTCAGTGGAACGGTGATCACCGATCACCGACTGCAAATCAGACTACGCCCGCGAGATGTCCTGCCTGGTTGATACTCGGCGGCGCGACCGAGCTGGCCGCATAACGTCAACTCAGCGTGGCGTAGCGCTGGCGGATCGCTGAACCATCGGACTGCGGTGTGACATCGGTGCCGACGCCGAGTTGCCAGCGTTGGGAGATCACGCCGAGCGGTTCCCCGTTCGTGATGGCGGCGGCTTGGACGGCGGCGCCGGCTGCCACGGTTTCGTCGGAGTCGGGGACCGTGATCGTTTGGCCGAGCAGGTCGGCGCAGCGCTGCCGGTAGGCAACCGAGCGCGAGCCGCCGCCGATCAAAAACACCCGCCCACCGATCGTTGCACCGACCTGACGCAGCGCGTCGACGCCGTTGAGCAGGCCACACAACACACCGTCGTGGGCGGCAAGAGCCAGTTGGGCTCTGGTCGTGGTGTTGGTGAGGCCGGCAAACGTGCCCGTTGCATCTGGCAGGTTGGGGGTTCGTTCGCCGTCGAAGTAGGGCACCAGCAGGGCCGAGCCCGGGTCTTCGACGGCGGTCAGTGCCAACTCGGCCAGGCCGGGCGGGTCGGTACCGAGCCATCGGGCGACGGTGTCGGTGACCTTGGTGGCGTTGAGCGTGCACACCAACGGGAGGAACTCGCCGCTGGCGCTGGCGAATCCGGCCACGGCCCCCGACGGATCGTGGGTGGCGGTGTCGGACACGGCAAACACCGTGCCGGAAGTTCCGAGTGAGACCGCGACGTCACCAGCCCGGAGGCCCAAGCCGAGGGCGGCACCCATGTTGTCGCCGCTGCCAGGCCCGACCAGCAGGTCGGCAGGCAGGCCGAGCGACGCAGCCGCTTCGGCGGTGATCGTGCCTGCCGCCTCGTTCGGGCCGAGCACACGAGGGACTCGATCGAGCCAAGTCGTGCCATCGCCACCGACGGCGGCGCCGAGCAGATCGGCGATCACCTTGTCGCCGGTCGGATCGAACCAGCCACTCCCGCTGGCGTCGCCGCGGTCGGTCACGTGCTGACCCGTGAGGCGCCACGTGATGTAGTCGTGGGGCAGCATGACGTGGGCCACCCGGTCGAGCAGCTCGGGTTCATGCTCGGCAACCCATGCCAGCTTCGTGATCGTGAACGCCGCCACCGGCACACTGCCGATCGCTGTAGCCCAACGTTCGGCACCGAATGCCTCGACCAGCCGATCGGCTTGGGGTGCCGAGGTCGTGTCGTTCCACAACTTGGCGGGTCGCAGCGCGTCACCGGCGGCGTCAAGCAATACGAGTCCGTGTTGCTGTCCGGCCACTGAGATCGCCACCACGTCCGAGCGGTGCTCTCCGAGTTGGGCGATCGCCTCGGTCAACGCCGCCCACCACGCCACCGGGTCCTGTTCGGACCGTGGCGGCGTGGTCGGGGGGTGGGCGGCGTTGCCACGGATGACGACCTTGCCGGTCGCGATGTCACGTGCTTCGACCTTCGTCGACTGCGTCGACGAATCGACGCCGAGCACGAGCGGCATTACTTCACCCGCTCGATGTGGCGGGCGACGAGGTTCTCTAGCATCTCTTGGCGGCCAGAGGTCTCTACCGGCTCAGGCGCCCCGAACGCCCGCTCGTGCAGCCCCGCCAGCGTGTGGTCACCGGCGAGAATGCTTGTGCCGAGCGGTTCGTTCCAATCGGCATAGCGTTCGTCGCGGAACCGATCGAGCTCGCCGGTCTCGATGATGCTGGCGGCTGCCAGTAGCGAGCGCGCCATCGTGTCCATCCCGCCAATATGGGCGTGAAACAGATCATCGCGAGTTGTCGACTGGCGACGCAGCTTGGCGTCGAAGTTGAGGCCGCCAGTCGTCAAGCCACCGGCGCGGAGGATCTCGAGCATGCCGAGCGTCATCTGCTCGACCGACACCGGAAAACGGTCGAGATCCCAGCCGAGCCGATCGTCGCCAGCGTTGGCGTCGATCGACCCGAAGATCCCCGCGGCTGAGGCGGCCGCGATCTCATGGGCAAAGTCGTGCCCGGCGAGCGTGGCGTGGTTGACCTCGATGTTGACCTTGATCTCGTGCTCGAGCCCATACTTCTGCAAGAAGGCGTGCACCGCAGCGACGTCGTAGTCGTACTGATGTTTGGTCGGCTCGAAGGGCTTCGGCTCGAGCAGGATCGCACCCTTGAACCCGATCGCATGCTTGTGTTCGACGACCATATTGAGGAACCTGCCGAGCTGGTCGAGTTCACGCTTCATGTCGGTGTTGAGCAGCGTGTCGTATCCCTCGCGTCCACCCCACAAGACATAGTTCTGACCACCCAAGCGATGGGTGGCATTCATGCAGTGCGCCACCTGTGCCGCGCCGTAGGCGAACACCTCGGGGTCAGGATTGGTGGCACCGCCCGCCATGTACCGTGGATGTCCGAACAATCGCGCTGTGCCCCACAACAACCGGACGCCCGTGCGCTCCTGGTATTCGGCCGCAAGGTCGATCATGTGATCGATGTTGGCTGCCGTGTCCTTGAAGGAATGGCCCTCCGGGGCGATGTCGAGATCATGGAAACACCAAAACGGGACCGTCAGCTTCTCGAAGAACTCAAAGGCAGCCGCCATCTTGGCCTCTGCGTTTTCGATCGGATCACCAGCACCCAACCAGGGCCGATCAAACGTGTCAGCGCCGAAAATATCTGAACCACCCGAGTCGAAACTATGCCAATAGCACGAGGCGAATCGGAGGTGATCGCGCATGTTGCGACCCGCAACCAAGCGGTCGGCGTCATACCAGCGGAATGCCAACGGATTGTCGCTGTCGGGACCCTCGTATCGGATCGTGTCGACGCTGGCAAAGAATGTGTCGGTCATGGCTTACTCCTCGATTTCTGGTTCATGAACCGGAACGTTTGCTCGGCATTTTGGGACCGACGACGGATCGGGAACTGTCACAAGTTGACAAGCGGCCTGGTTTGTCGCAGGCTACAACAAATGTTTCTCGCTGGATAGAGCAAATGTTGGACAAGATCTGGATCAGGTCACGCAGCCCGATCCGGTCACACCAAAACGACGAACACGGCCGAGAGGAGACAAGTGCGACGAAACGAGACGGCCGGTTCGAGAAGTGAATCGGTGCGCCAGGCCAACCTGTCGGCGATCTTGCGCAGCCTCCATCTCGGTGGCGCGGCGACGCGGTCGGACCTCGTCGCCAGCAGTGGTCTGACCCGCAGCGCGGTCGGTGCCCTGGTCGGCGAGCTGACCGAGATGGGTTTTGTGCACGAAGAGCGGTCTGCGTCCGACGGCAGTCCAGGGCGGCCGTCGCCGATCGTGATGCCGACATCCGATCATGTAACGATCGCCATGGAGGTGCTCGTCGACTCGCTGGCTGTCGCCGCCATCTCGCTGGGCGGGCACGTGCTCGATCATCGCAGAGTCGATCGCACACGTCAGGCCAGACCCGTCGACGACACCGTGCGCAACCTCGTCGATCTGACCTCGAAGATGCTCGACGAGCTCCCGACCACGGTCGTCGTTCACGGAGTCGGGGTGGCCGTCGCCGGTGTGGTGCGGCGATCCGACAAGACGGTGGTCGTGGCGCCCAATATCGGTTGGAACGACGTGCCGCTCGGGGATCTGATTCGGCTGGCGCTTCCGATCGACCTACCCGTTGTGATCGCCAACGACGGCGATTTCGGTGTTCTCGCAGAGGTGCGACGCGGCGTCGCAACCGGGATGCACGACGTCGTCTACATCTCGGGCGAGGTTGGCGTCGGTGCCGGCGTAATCGCCGATGGCCGACCACTCGGAGGCGCCGCGGGATTCGCCGGCGAAGTCGGCCACATCCCTGTCAACCCGGGCGGGCTGGCATGCAGATGCGGCTCGTCGGGCTGCTGGGAAACAGAGGTCGGCGAGGAGGCGTTGCTGCGCCGGGTCGGACGCGCTGCGGGCGGCGGGCGGGCCGTCGTCGATGACGTGTTGGCCAGCGCCGCCGCCGGCGACGCTGACGTGTTGGCCGCCATGGACGCACACGGTCGCTGGCTCGGGTTCGGGCTGGCGGGCATCATCAACACCTTCGACCCCGACGTCGTGGTGTTGGGCGGCCTGTTTGCTCGGCTGTTCCCGTACGTCGCCGCCGCCATGTCATCCGAGCTCGATCGGCGCGTGTTCGACGTTGTTCGCCAACAGGTCGGCGTGCTCCCATCTGGGCTCGGGCTCGATGGCCCGTTGCTTGGCGCAGCCGAGTGGGCTTGGGAACAAGTATTGGCCGATCCGGCAGGCGCCGAACCACCGCTGCCATGGTGCGCCCGAACGTTGATCGTGGGCGAGGTTTAGCTTGACAAATCAAGCTATTTGTCGCAGGCTACAACAAACATTTGTCGGGTCTCTCGACAAATGTTCGTGAACAGCGTGAGGCGATTCCGTCTCGCGAACAGAATCCGATCTACCAAAGAATAAGCCGATCACCTGGTCGGCAAATGTCCGAAGGGGGACACAGTCCATGAGGAACCAGTTCAAGAAGGGTGTTGTGTTGATCGCAGCGCTCTCGCTTGTCGCCGCAGCATGTGGCGGCGACGACGACGACACCAGCGGTCCTGTCGAAGACACCAGTGACTCGGGTACCACCGCTACGACGGCAGCCCCGTCGGGCGGCGGCGGCAAGGCGGGGTTCATTTTGCCTGACTCTGCTTCGTCGGCTCGTTGGGAGTCGTTTGACCGTCCTTTGATCCAGGCTGCGTGTGACGCTGCCGGCATCGAGTGTTTGATCCAAAACGCCGAAGGCGACAAGGACAACATGGCAACGATCGCCGATCAGATGATCGCCGACGGGATCGGCGTACTGGCGATTGTCAACCTCGACTCCGAGTCGGGCGCCGCGATCCAGGAAAAGGCTGCCGCAGCCGGTGTCAAAAACATCGACTACGACCGCCTCACCCTCGGCGGCTCCGCTGACGTGTACGTCTCGTTCGACAACGTCGCTGTGGGCACCGCCCAAGGCGAAGGCCTGATCGAGTGCTTCGGTGGCGACACCCAGGGCAAGAACATCATCCAGCTCCACGGCTCGCCGACCGACAACAACGCCACGCTGTTCAAGCAGGGCTACCAGGCAGCCATCGAAGGCGCCGGTTTCGTCACTGTTGGCGAAGAAGCCGTTCCGGACTGGGACAACGCTCAGGGCGGCGTGATCTTCGAGCAGCTGCTCACCGCAGCCGGCGGCAACGTCGACGGTGTGTTGGTTGCCAATGATGGTCTCTCGCTGGCTGCTCAGGCAGTCCTTGCTGACAATGGTCTCGCCCTCCCGACAACGGGTCAGGACGCCACGGTCGATGGCCTCCGGGCGATCCTCCAAGGCACCCAGTGCATGACCGTCTACAAGCCCGTCGTCAAGGAAGCCGAAGGCGCCGTCGCCGCAGCAGTCGCATTGCTTAACGGCACCGACCTCGGGGCCAACGCCACGATCAACAACGAAGTGACCGACATCCCCTACGTCCAGGCGCAGGTTCAGCCGATCTTCATCGGCGACGTTCACATCCCCGTCGAAGACGGCTTCGTCTCCGCTGACGACGTCTGCGCAGGCATCGAAGACCTCTGCGCCGCAAACGGCGTTGGTGATGTCGTTGTCGACGATTCGGCTGCCGGTGGTAAGGCTGGGTTCATTTTGCCTGACTCTGCTTCGTCGGCTCGTTGGGAGTCGTTTGACCGTCCTTTGATCCAGGCTGCGTGTGACGCTGCCGGCATCGAGTGTTTGATCCAAAACGCCGAAGGCGACAAGGACAACATGGCAACGATCGCCGATCAGATGATCGCCGACGGGATCGGCGTACTGGCGATTGTCAACCTCGACTCCGAGTCGGGCGCCGCGATCCAGGAAAAGGCTGCCGCAGCCGGTGTCAAAAACATCGACTACGACCGCCTCACCCTCGGCGGCTCCGCTGACGTGTACGTCTCGTTCGACAACGTCGCTGTGGGCACCGCCCAAGGCGAAGGCCTGATCGAGTGCTTCGGTGGCGACACCCAGGGCAAGAACATCATCCAGCTCCACGGCTCGCCGACCGACAACAACGCCACGCTGTTCAAGCAGGGCTACCAGGCAGCCATCGAAGGCGCCGGTTTCGTCACTGTTGGCGAAGAAGCCGTTCCGGACTGGGACAACGCTCAGGGCGGCGTGATCTTCGAGCAGCTGCTCACCGCAGCCGGCGGCAACGTCGACGGTGTGTTGGTTGCCAATGATGGTCTCTCGCTGGCTGCTCAGGCAGTCCTTGCTGACAATGGTCTCGCCCTCCCGACAACGGGTCAGGACGCCACGGTCGATGGCCTCCGGGCGATCCTCCAAGGCACCCAGTGCATGACCGTCTACAAGCCCGTCGTCAAGGAAGCCGAAGGCGCCGTCGCCGCAGCAGTCGCATTGCTTAACGGCACCGACCTCGGGGCCAACGCCACGATCAACAACGAAGTGACCGACATCCCCTACGTCCAGGCGCAGGTTCAGCCGATCTTCATCGGCGACGTTCACATCCCCGTCGAAGACGGCTTCGTCTCTCGTGACGACGTGTGTGCAGGCATCGAAGACCTCTGCACGGCAAACGGTGTCTGATCGGTTGATCAGCACCCCAATCTGATGTTCGGCTGGTGGCCGCTCTCCACGGAGGGCGGCCACCGTCGCATCACGGCGCCGAGGCAACACCATTGGGCCGGCACGCCTCATGTAATGTTTCGCCAACTACCAGGGGGCAAAGCTCAGTGACTGAAGACGCACCGATCCTCGAGGCGATCGGAATCAACAAATCATTCGGACCAGTGCACGTGCTGCACGATGTCGACTTCGCCGTCTACCCCGGCAAGGTCACAGCATTGATCGGCGACAATGGCGCCGGCAAGTCGACGCTGGTCAAGACCATCACCGGCATCTACGGCACCGACTCCGGCGAGTTTCGGTTCGAGGGCGAGCGGGTCGACCTCGACAGCCCAAAAGACGCCGCGGGCCTGGGTATCGAGGTGGTGTATCAGGACCTCGCCTTGTGCGAGAACCTCGACATCGTGCAGAACATGTTCCTCGGACGTGAACGCACCAAGAACAGGCTGCTCGACGAAGGCTCGATGGAACAGGCTGCTCGCGACACACTGGCCAGTCTGTCGGTGCGCACGGTCAAGAGCGTCCGCCAATCGGTCAGCTCGCTGTCGGGCGGCCAGCGCCAGACCGTGGCGATCGCCAAGGCAGTGCTCTGGAATTCGAAGGTGGTGTTGCTCGATGAGCCGACGGCGGCGCTAGGTGTTGCGCAGACCCGCCAGGTTCTTGATCTGGTGCGACGCCTCGCCGATCAGGGGCTAGGGGTCGTGATCATCAGTCACAACATGAATGAAGTGCTCGAGGTCTCCGACCGTGTGGCGGCCATGTACCTCGGGCGGATCGCCGCCGATGTCGCAGTCACCAAAGACACCACCAGGGAGTTCCTCGTCGAACTCATCACCTCCGGCCGCTCCGGCGACGTCGGAATCACTGAGGAGGCGACGCTCTGATGTCGGATACCACCAGTTCCACCAGCGAGAGCCAAGTCGTCGGCGACTTCGCCCTCGACAGCGTAAAGAAAGACCTCAGGGGCTCGCTCGGCGACACCGTGGCTCGCCTCAAAGACGGCCAACTCGGGTCACTTCCGGCGATCCTGGCGATCGTCGTGTTGGTTACCTTGTTCGGCTCGGTCAGCCCCGACAGCTTCCTTTCGAAGATCAACCTCGCCAACTTCCTCGAACAGGCCTCGTCGGTGATCGTGATCGCGATGGCTGTCTCGTTCGTGCTGTTGCTCGGCGAGATCGATCTGGCGGCCGGTTTCACGGCCGGGGTCGCGGGGGCGGTATTGGCAACACGACTTCAAAATTGGCCGTTGGTGCCGTCGATCCTCGCCGCAGCGGTGGTCGCCATCGCGCTCGGCACGTTCACCGGCTTCATGGTGGCGAAGGTCGGGATTCCATCATTTGTCGTAACGCTCGCCAACGTGTTGCTGTTCCAGGGCATCTTGCTTCAACTCGTGAAGAACGGCGGAAGCGTCCGGATCGAGAATCAAATCATCAAGGACCTCGTCGGCGGCAATATGACACCGACCGTCTCGTGGATCTTCGTGATCGTGGCGCTCGTCCTGCTTGGTCTCTCCATGTTTCGTAAACAACGTGTGTCGCACGGGGCGATCCCGACCTCGCTAATCCTCCTCAAGCTGGGGCTGGCCACCGCTGGTGCTGTGATCTTCACGACGATGCTGAATCAGAATCGGGCGTTCGCCAGCGCTCCGGCACCGATCCGGGGCATCCCGTACGTGATCCCTCTGGTATTGATCCTGCTGTTGGTCATGACTTTCGTGCTAAATCGCACCCGCTACGGCCGCCACCTGTACGCCGTCGGCGGCAACCCAGAGGCGGCCAGACGAGCCGGCATCAACGTCGCCCGGATTCGTCTCACGGCGTTCGCCGTGTGCGGTCTGTTGGCTGGTATCGGCGGAGCGTTCCTCGCCAGCCGGGTCAACTCGGTCGACCCGAACACGGGCGCCAACGACACACTGCTGCTGGCGGTTGGGGCGGCGGTGATCGGTGGCACGTCGTTGTTCGGTGGTAAAGGTCGCATGCTCAACGCCGTGCTCGGCGGCTTCGTGCTGGCACTGATCCCGAACGGCCTCACACTGGTCGGCAAGCGGAGTCCGCTGGGATTCGGCGAGATCGACTTCGGCAGCTCGGGAACCAAATTCATCTGCGCCGGTTTGGCGCTGCTGGCCGCCTCATCGGTCGACGCCCTCAGCCGCAAACGCACCGCCTAACCGTTCGGAGTTCGTTAGGCACACTCCGAACGTTTGGTGTCAGCCGAAGTTTTCGAAGTAGCGACTGGGGGTCGGACCGCGCTGGCCTTGGTACTTCGAGCCGGTTGCGCCTTGCCCGTAGGGCTTGTCGGCTGGCGTGGTCATCGTCATGAAGCTGACCTGGCCGATCTTCATGCCCGGGTAGAGCGTGATCGGCAGGCTGGCGACATTGGCCAGCTCGAGCGTGATGTGGCCGTCGAACCCGGCGTCGATGAAGCCGGCCGTCGAGTGGATCAGTAACCCCAGCCGCCCGAGTGAGCTCTTGCCCTCGACTCGGCCAACAAGATCGTCGGGCACGGCGACCCGCTCCAAGGTCGAGCCCAGCACGAACTCGCCGGGGTGCAACATGAAGGCCTGACTGCCGTCCTCGGGAATCTCGATCAACTCGGTGAGGGCGGCCTGGTCGCGCTTGACGTCGATCATGCCGGCGATGTGGTTGCGGAACACGCGGAACAGGTTTGAAATTCGAACGTCGATCGACGAGGGCTGGATCAGCGACTCGTCGAATGGTTCGATCACGATGCGGCCAGCGGCTAGCTGTTCGCGAATGGTCCGGTCGGAGAGGATCATCGGTGGATCACAAAGACGCACGTTACCGAATCCGGGCGGCAGCTACGTTGGGCAACCATGTACATGCCGCGCCATTTCACCGAAGACAGCACCGATGCGGCGGTCGCGATGGCCCGCTCGGTCGGGTTCGGTCATCTCGTCGTGGTTGGCCCAGATGGGCCGACGTCGACGCCGGTCCCGTTTCTGATCTCCGATGACGGCACACGGGTGCGGGCCCACCTCGCTCGCCCAAATGCGATCTGGAAACTCGCCCCATGCGATGCCCTACTCGTGGTGCCGATCAGCGACGCCTACATCTCGCCTGGGTGGTATCCGTCGAAGGCCGAGCACGGAAAGGTCGTGCCGACGTGGAATTACGAGGTCGTCCACATGCACGGCCGCCTGGTCGCCCATGACGATGCCGACTGGACCGCCACCATGGTGGGCGACCTGACCGACCTGAACGAAGCCGGTCTGCCCGAACCCTGGACGCTCCACGACGCCCCCGCCGACTTCATCGGCCAACTGATGCGCGGCATCGTCGGAGTCGAGCTCGAGGTCGTTCGGATCGACGCCAAACGCAAGCTCAGTCAGAACAAGTCGGAAGCTGACCTCGCGGGGGCGACCTCCGGTCTGGCGGGTTGCCCGCTGCCACGCTCCGAGGCGGTTCGACGGGCAATGGACGAACGGAAAGGTGCCTGGGATCTCAACGGATAGGTCGCTTCGCTCCTTTTCATTCCGCACCGATCCCCCGTGACGATTGGTCGCAGTTCGCCTATCGGCTCACGCTTTTGACACGTTTCCGGTACACCTTCTGTCACGGATGGACGGGCTGGCAGAAGGGGCGGAAGGCGTACCGTCTTGCGATCTCGAGATAGCCGCCGGCGTATAGGCCGGCACCCTGGCGTGCCAGCTCGGATGACCCGAGCTCCTCGGCTAGCTGGGGCAGCCGATACCAGGCGGCGCCGGGCGCAGCGTGGTGAGTGTGGTGGAGATTGTTGTTGAGAAACATCACACGCATCGGCAGTCGGGCCTGCACGACGGCCGACCGCGTACCTTCTGGCACCGCACGGTGCTCGGCGAAGGTACGAAGTCCGGTGAAGAACACACGCCCATAGACGGCGCCGATCGCGTACTGGAACGGCGGCATCCCCAACAACACCAGAAGCGTCACGAGGATGGCGACGGCAATCGCGTGGCGAATCCAGATAAGGCCGATTCGTCGATTGCCCAGAGCAGCCCGCAGGTCGCCGGCGACGTAGCCGAGCGAGCCGCGCACGACACCGATCGTGAGGTGGCCGGTCAGCGTGCGCTCGGCCCGCAGCACCAACCGCTTGACGCGGCCAGAACGCTCCCAGACCTCTGGCGAGCAGTATCTCGACTCGTTGTCGAGACCGGGTTCGGTGAGCTGTGACGGGTCGCTGTGATGCGCAAGGTGGAGGTCGCAAAATCGAGCGAACGGATACACCAGCCCGAACGGCACGCCGACGATCGCCGAGTTGACCAGCGGCCAGGGGGTCGGGTGCCCATGCGAGACCTCGTGCTGGAGCGAGGCGTACAACCCCGATGCCATCGCTACAACAGGGATCGTGATCCACCATGCCAGCACCTGGTGGGTGAGCACTCCGCCGATCAGGCCGGTCCAGGCCGCTGCCGCGACCGTGATCGTCGGCCACTCGATCGACTTCGGTAGCCCAATGGGCACACCGGGGCGGCGTCGCGCGGCGGTCGGATCGGTCGAAGTGATGACGTCGGTCATGTTGTTGTGCGGTCGTGCATCGAGTCCTCGTTGTAGCGGTCTCTCGCACTGTGCGCCGTTGCGCACACGCTGTCACGAGACATTTGCGGACAATTGATGTTCAACGGCGCTATTTTGAGGCGTCTGGTGTGTATGCACCCCATAGCGTGTGATAATGCGTCATGCCCGCAGACCGCAAGACCCTGCTCACGACGTTTCGCGAGCGGCTTGACGAGGTCGTCGCCAACAGCGGCAAGAACCGAAGTCGGTTTGCGGCCGACACTCAACTCGACCGTTCGACCCTGACTCAGCTTCTGTCACCCTCCAATCGCCGACTGCCGCGACTCGAGACGATCAC
>CALFRK010000114.1 GCA_937919625.1 uncultured Ilumatobacter sp. | reverse complement strand
AGCCCGGCCGACCCGAAGAACCCCAGGCAACCAGCGCGCGATACCTCGATGACCAGGCGCGTCGTGGCGATACCGTTCGCCATAGCTCCCGTGACGTACGGAAACCGTGTCCCGTGGACTTCGTTGAAGCTTCGATCGCCGAGCCACTCCGGATACATCGGCGGAAGTACCGCTGCCACCGGCCACGACCCGGCACTCGCCGACTCCACCAACGTTCCGCCCGTGGCGACTCCGAGTCGGCCGGTGTCGGGATCGAGCACGATGAAGGCGCGTGCACGAATCTCATGGATAGCCGCCGACAACTCGTTGGCCGCGAACGCCGGAACCTGCTCTCCACACCAGCCGCCGATCGACCCGTGTTGGGCACGAGTTGGGCTGGAAGACGACACGATCACCACGCCGAAGGTAATGCCGGGCACACTCGATCGTCGTAGGGGACGGGCGTGTTGGCCGAACAATTTGCCGTCCTACAGAGACGTGTCCGGGCCGATCGCACTCGGAAACATCGACGTCGCGACCTCGAAGATCGCGGTTGCATGGCGAAAGTTGCCGCCCGGTGTTCGGCAACCAGCGTCGGTGCTACGTGTGGGTGTTCACCGTGAGCGGCCAGGGGCGGTTGTGTTCGACGGTGAGCGCCAGGTCGAGCAGGAGTTCTTCGCTGAAGTGCGGGCCGACCACCTGCAGGCCGACCGGAAGCCGGTCGAGGAACCCAGCCGGGATCGAGATTGCCGGGTTGCCATACAGATTGGCGGGGAAGGTGAGCCTGCCGTTGTTCGTCTGTCCGGCCCTGATGCCACCGAATGTGTTGGGCAGCGGCCCATCGGCGTCGAACGCCACGTCGGGGTTGCTGGCGGTGATCACAAAGTCGACGCCACCCGCGGCGGCATCGAAGATCCGCGCCATCGCTTCGTTCAGCTCCGTACGGCGTCTCTCGAGCTTGATCCTGGCGTCGGCGCCGTACATGCCGGGCACGGTCTCCATCGCAAAACGAATCTCCGGTGTCAGATCGTCGGTGCATGCCGGCCAATAGTCCTTTAGCTGGTCGATCAAGCCCACGGAGTTGGCGACTGACCAGGCGGCACCCATCCGTGGAAGTTCGGTGTCGACACCGTCGACACGGGTCATGTCGCGGTCGGCGATCAACTGGATGGCCGCCTCTTCGAGCAACTCCCACATCACCGGTGACACGACAGCGGCGCCCCAATCGGACACGATCGCCACACGCTTGCCGCGCAACTGGTCGAGGTGTGTGCCGAGCCCGGCCTCCCAGCCATGTACGCGGGGGAGTGAGAGCGGCTCTCGTGGATCGCGCCCATTACACACGTCGAACCAGCGAGCCGTATCGCGAACCGAGCGTGACAGACAGCCATGCGTGACAGTCATGGCACCCAGCCCTGCCGCGGGAGTGAGCGGAATCCGCCCATATGTTGCCTTCAGGCCGATCATGCCGACGAAGCCGGCAGGGACCCGGATCGATCCGCCGCCGTCGCCGCCTGTTCCGAGGGTGACCAACCCACCAGCGACAGCGGCCGCGGTGCCGCCCGACGAGCCGCCGGGCGTGCGCCCATGCTGCCACGGGTTGTGGGTCGTGCCGTTCAACACCGTGCGCGTGACATTCACGCCCCCAAACTCAGATGCGGTGGTCTGGCCGACCAACACGGCACCCCCAGCATCGCGTGCGCGGGCGACATTGGTGCCGGTGGCTGAGGCGATCTGGTCGCGGAAAACGACACAGGCGTGCGTGTCGGGCCACCCCTTGACCCTTTCGAGTTCTTTCACACCGATCGGCACGCCACCAAACGGCTTGAGGACGTCGGCGTTCTTGGCAGCCACCTCGGCCTGTTCGCGATGCAGGTGTGAGAAGGCGTTGAGATCGCTCGCCTCGATCGCGGCATACACCGTCGCCAACTCCTCCGATGGGCTGCGTTCGCCCGTACGGAACGCCTCAACCAACGAACACGCATCGCCTTGCCAGGGTGCATCTGCCATGTCTGGAAGGTAGCTCGTCGCGCATCGTGCGCTTCGGCCGCAGTTGACCTGACGCCTACAGTCATCGGCATGTCGTTACCGATTCGCCCAGGAATGACCATCCCGCTCCCCGGTCCGCTGCATGCTCAACGTGACCGCATCGTCGAGTTGGCCGATCTCGGGTTCACAGATGTGTGGACCGCTGAATCAGACGGTGGCGATGGCCTGACGCCGCTGGCGTTGGCCTCGGTGTGGGAGCCGCGTCTGCGTTTAGGAACCGCGATTTTGCCGGCCTATACCCGCGCCCCTGCGTGCATGGCACAGAGTGCCGCCTCGATGGCTGACGCCGCGCCGGGTAGGTTCGTACTCGGCATCGGTTCGTCGTCGAACGTGATCGTCGAGCGTTGGAACGACGTACCGTTCGAGCAGCCGTACCGGAAGGTCCGCGACATGGTGCGATTCTTGCGCGACGCGTTCACCGGCGAGAAGGTGAGCCAACAATACGACACCTTCGAGATTCAGGGCTTTCGTTTGGGCGTTCGCCCCGAGCAGCCGCCGAAGATCGTGGTGGCGGCGCTGCGCGAGGGGATGCTGAAGATGGCCGGGCGCGAATCAGATGGTGCGATCACGAACTGGCTGGCGCCCGGCGATGTGCGGCAGGTAGCTGCGGCCATGAACGAGGGGGCCGGTGGCGACGATCGTGAACTGGTCGCCCGGATTTTCGTGTGTCCCAGTGACAATGCAGACGTTGTGCGAGCGGGAGCTCGACGGGCGATCGCCGCCTACATGAACGTGCCTGTGTACGCCGCCTTTCAAGAATGGTTGGGGCGTGGCGAGCAACTGGCGGGTATGTGGGGTGCGTGGAAGGCGGGTGACCGCAAGCAAGCGTTGGCTGAGATTCCCGACGAGGTTGTTGACGATCTTGTTGTTCACGGCACGCCCGAGCGGTGCCGGGCGCGGATTCGGGAGTATTTCGATAACGGCATAACGACCAGTTCGCTGGCGATATTGCCGTTCGACCCGAGTTTGGACAACTGGACCGCGGTCAAGTCGTTGGCGCCGAACGCCGATTGATCAGGCGGCACGCGACCGGATCGGTTGTCGTACCGGTGGGGTGTCGACGAGTTGCTTGGCTGCTTGACGTTCGGCGAGCAACCGCCGGATCTCGATCACGTGCTGGATGCCTCGCCGACGTGTGTCCGCGTCGAGCCTGAACTGGACGGGAACGTTGGATTGTGGCAACAGGGTGAGCTGCTGGGGTGAGCTGTTCTCGTTCATGCCCCGATGATGAATGGGGGGTGTTACAGAGTTTGCGAGAGCATCGGATGCTGGGGGTCGAGGCCGACCACTCGCAACACGACGCCACGCGATTCGAGTTCGTCGGCGATCGACTCGAGCGACTGCATTGCCTGGCTCGTGCGAATCGACGAGCTGGCAAGGTCGAGGTGTACGAAGCACCCTCGCCCCAGGTTCGTCAGGGTCTCGCGCAGCTCTTCGATCGCGCTCGCCGAGACCTCACCGCTGACGGCGACCAATGAGTTCTCGCCAAACGGATCATCGACACGGACGACCTGTCGGCGCCGTTCGATGAAATCCTGAACGGTTGGTTCGGGCCGGGAGCAGGTCGATGGCGTCGAAACGGCTGCCGCTGGTGCAGCGACGGGGTTGTGGGGCTGCGGGGGGCGATCGCCTCGGCGGGCGGTCTGGAGCAGCAACGAGACGAGGCGCCGAAGCCCTGGACTGTGATACATCCGGCCGGGTATCGCCTGGAATGCGGTCGCATTCATCATGGAACCTCGACGGGACTTGACATGGATTTCACAATAGTCAGGCCAAGGCAAATTGCACGTGTATTTGCCGCTTCTTGACGACTTCTTACCTCAAGCTGGTCACGCCCCGTTGACGGACGCCACAGAGATCGCCACGCATAGAAAGATGACCGCAGCGGGCGCCAAGTAGGTCGCCCATCTCGGCACACCCCTGTGCGCAGGTGCCATCACGAACAGAGCACACACGGCGCCGGCGATCGCACCGCCGACGTGGCCACCGACAGAGATCCGGTCGCGCAGCATGAACGTAAGAAAAAGGTTCATCATCAACAAGGTGCCGATCGATGTATTGAGCGGGTTGGCGCCATGCAGGTACGACCCCACGAAGGCCAACCCCATCAAACCGAAAACGGCGCCTGACGCGCCCGCCGTCAAGGCGTCAGGTTCGAGTAGCAGCACGCCCATCGACCCGCCAAGCAGGCTGGCGAAATAGACCAGTAGGAAGCGAACCCGGCCGAGTGTTGGCTCGAGCATCTGGCCCAGTAGGTACAGCAGATACATGTTGAACCCGAGGTGGATGATGCCGTAGTGCAAGAACCCCGACGTGACCAGCCGATACCACTCGTTGCCGTTGGCGACAAGCCGCTCGTTGAGCGCCAGGTCGATGTGGACCTGGGTGAACTGGCCAGCAATACTGCTCGAGTCGCGCACGGCGGCGTAGAGGAACACCACCACGTTGATGGCGATGATCACCATCGTGACCATCGCCGGTTGACGTGAGTTCCAGTACCTGGCCCTGGTGCGGGCGTCAGGCCGAGCCGCCTTGGCGCAATCTAGACAGTGGCTGCCCACCGCAGCCTGCACCAGGCATTCGGTGCACGCTGGTTGACCGCAGCGGGTACACCGCCGACCGGTTTCGCGCTTGGGATGCCGATAACAGACCAGTTCGCTCTCATGAGAGACAGGAGGAGGCGGGGGAGGCAGTGACATTGTTTCCGAGAGTATTCAGTCGTCGTGGGCGTCCCACCAGCGCCGCAGATGTTCCCAGGCATAAATCCCGGTGTCGTGTCCGTCCGACCAACGGATCGTGATGCCCCAGTTGCCGTGCAGGTCGGCCTCGGCGGCCGAGATCTCGTCACCCGGAAACGGGTCGAGCGATCGTTCGCGAATTCCGCGGCAACCGGCGCACGGGCAGCTGCGTCGCAGCGACACGAGCGGGAAGGTCGCCGTTACACCATCGTCGTAAGTGACTCGCAGCTCGCGTTCGCGGTCGAGTTCGACGTCGACGACTTGGCTGGTGGTCACCGAGCCAGAGTACCGGCCACCAAACCGGAGTGGCGCGCAGGTCCCGCAGCAAACGTTGGCGTTGGTTACAGCTCCATCTGCATGCTGACCTTGTCTGGAGCGCACGGCTTACCGAGCAAGTGACCCTGTACGAGGTCACACCCGGCGGCCCGTAGGCGCCGAAGTTGTTCGAGCCCCGTGACTCGCTCGGCGACGACTTCCATATTGAGTGCATGCGCCAACAAGACCAGCGCCCGCACCACCCGAGTGTCGGCCTCGGAAGCACCACTCGGGAGCGCCAGGCTGCCGTCGAGCTTCAAGACATCGGCACCAACGTCGGTCAGCAACGACAGGGCGTTGGAACCGGTTCCAAAGTTGTCGAGCGCCACGCGCACGCCTACACGCCGCAGCGCCCGAACCGAACGGATCACTTCATCGGTGTCACTGCCGAGCAGGGTCGCCTCACGTGCCTCGAGCACGATCTGTCGCGGGCGCAGGTGGTATTCGCGCAGAACATCGACCACACGGTTGACGAATGACGAGTTGGCGAGTTGCAAACGAGACACGTTGACATGCACCGCGAAGCGTTCTCCGACCATGCCGTCGTCGATCCACTTGCGGGTTGTCGCACACGCTTGCTGCAGGACCCAATCGCCGATCGGAACGATCACTCCCGTTTCCTCGGCGACGGGTATGAACTCGCCCGCTTCGACCCGGCCGCGCTGAGGGTGGTTCCACCGCAGAAAGGCCTCTGCGGCCTCTGCCTGCTCTGAGACTGCCGAGAAGATCGCCTGGTACTCGAGGTGCAACTGGCCCTCGCGAAGCGCCTTCGACAATGCCGCAGCCAGCTCGATACGAATCTTCGCACGACTTCGCAGCTGGCTCGTGTAGATCGCGGTTCGGGCGCGTCCCGCCTGCTTGGCGGCGTGCACCGCCGTGTCGGCATGCGACAAAAGCTGAATCGCACCCTGCTCGGCCGTCGCCGAACGGATCTCTTCGTCGGTGATGCCGACGCCGACGCTGACCGACACGTCGAGCTCGAGCTGCTTGATTGTCAAGCGACCCGTGAGGGCTCGCCTGACACGATCTGCCAGGTCCATGGCGACGGCCGAATCGGGCACGGCATAGCAGATAACCACAAACTCGTCGCCTCCGATTCGGGCGATTATGTCGTCGGGCCGAACAGCGGTCGCGAGGCGGCGGGCGGTCGAGCTGAGCAGGCGATCGCCGACCTCGTGGCCGAGCGCATCGTTGACGTCGCGCAGTCGGTCGATGTCGACCATCAAGATCGCCACCTCGCCGCCGTCGTCGTCGATACGCCGCAACGCACTGGTGGTACGTTCGATCGCCGCCGTACGGTTGAGCAGCCCGGTTGTCGGGTCGTGCTCGAGCAGATGCAGCAAATCGGCGGCGCGACCACGTTCGTCGGTGACGTCGCGACACATGACGCCAACGAATCCACCAGAGGCTGATTCGGGATCGTGTCGAACCAACACCGTCGTGTCGTACACCGCGCTGAGGGCCCCAGGTAGGCCGAGGTCGATCTCGCCTTGCCACACGCCACCTTCCGGATCGAGCAGCAGCCGCTTCGGCACCTGCTCGATCACATTCTGGATCATCTCCCTGCCGTCGTCGGGGTCGTCCGGTAGGGAACGCGACGGAAACAACTTGGCGCCGGCCTCGTTGAAGTCCAGCACGGCGCCGTCGATACCGATGATGATCGTTGCAACATCGGCGGCGACGAGCACATCACGCACCTGGTCCATGTAGTTGGGGGTGGTCGCTGCGCCTCGGGGTGAGTAGACAGCCGATCCGGGCGACTGCACGGTGGGGGGCGACGCTTCGGTTGCAGACTCTGACTCGGGTAGGGCAGGCTCGCTGCCCGGTCCGTTCACGATGTAGTTGTGCGTCATGTCGTTCGCCTCATCATCGTGCCGGTCCGCTGGTCCTCGTTCTCGGGGTTGTTACTCCGTACGGACAAATGTGCCCGCTACGGCACCTTGGTCGATCGCGATCAGATTCAACATCGCGATCACCTCGGTTGCAGGAGCGTCATCGGCAACTTCGAGCTGTTGGTTGAGCGCGTGGACGGTGAATTGGTAGAGATGTAGTTGATTCAGCGGCGGGCAAGGGCCGCTCCAACCGTAGGTCCCAGCCGAATTGTCCCACTGATTGCCCGGCGGCGGCTGCTCGTTTTCGACCAGGCTGGTGCGCTGCGGATCGATGCCGTACAGAATCCAGTGCACAAAGCCGCCGGCGTCGAGGTCGACAACAGTGACCGCCAGCTCGACGGCGCCGGACGGCACATTTGTCCATGTCAATGCAGGAGCCACGTCGTCTCCTTGGCATGTGTGGCGAACCGGAATCTCGGAGCCGTCCTGCCAGGGGGCGATCAACTGGAGCGCCGCCGGAACCGTCGGCTCGGGCGGCAGGGTCGATTCGGGTGCGACGATCTCAGGAGGCGGGAAGACGGGCGGCGCGAGTGTGCGGCCGTCTTCGGTTGCACACGACGCCAGCACCAGCACCGCCGCCACCAGCACACACAGTGGGCCGGTGTTGGCGATCTGAATCCTTGTCGGGAGTGAAAGCATCGGTGGCGAGCGTAGTCACCGCCTGGCGCGTCGGCGACGCGGCCTGCCGGATAACGTTGGGCGCGTGATGTCCGAACCCCGCACGATCTTGACTGTGCATGCGCACCCCGACGACGAGGCTTCAAAGGGTGCTCCCACGCTGGCCAAGTACCACGCCGAGGGTGTGCAGACAATCCTTGTGTGCTGTACCGGCGGCGAGGAAGGCGACCTCCAGAACCCGCTGCTTCGCGAGCCGGGCCAAGCGTTCCACGGCCTCGACGCGGCTGCGGAGAAGGCGTTGGTCGCCTCGATGCGCCCAGCCGAGCTCGCCAAGTCGGCCGAAGTGATCGGTTTCGACGAGGTCGTGATGCTGGGATATCGCGACTCGGGCATGGCCGATTCCGAGTTCACCGACAACCCCGACTGTTTTCATCAAGCTGATCTCGACGAATCGACGGGTCGTCTCGTGGCGATCATCCGGCGCACCAAGCCCCAGGTGATCATCACCTACAACGACGATCAGGAGGGGTATCCGCACCCCGACCACCTCAAGGTTCACGACATCTCGGTGTTGGCGTTCGAACGCGCCGGCGATCCCGAATGGTATCCCGAGTTGGGTGAGCCCTATCAGCCGCTCAAGATGTACTACACCACCTGGAGTCGGCGTCGATTGGTCGCCGTTCACGAGGGGCTGTTACGGCATCGCGGCGAGTCACCATTTGACGACACGTGGCTCGAGCGGCCCGATACCGACCACCGTGTCACCACCCACATCGAGATCGGCGAGTTCTTGTGGGCTCGCACACAATCGTTGATGGCCCACGCCACCCAGGTCGATCCAAGTGCTGCGTTCTGGTTCGGTCTGTCCGACGCCGAACTGGCCGAGATATATCCATGGGAAGACTGGATCCTTGCCCGCTCGCTGGTCGGCGAGATTCCGGTCGCCGACAATGGTGATCAGCTCGAAAATGACCTGTTCATCGGAATCGAGGCCGTCATCTCGGCAGTCGAGGCGGCATCGTGACGACCCAGTACCGCGTGGTCGTCGCCAAAAATGACGAGCGGATCGACGGTCCGAACGACGCAGACGTGATGCTGTCGGTGCCGGTCGCCGTTGCCGTCGACGCCAACTTCGACGCCACGGTCGAGTACATGCGGGGCCGCCTGAAGGCGGTCGGCCACACCGCTTCGGTGTTGGCCGAGCTGAAGTCGGGCGAGGCGACGATGCGTCTCAGCCAGCTCGCATCGCAGCTCTGAGCTGGCGATAGCCGATCAGTACTGCGCCGACCTCGTCGATCAGCGCCGGCAGCGAGGCGTCTACCGTTACGAAGATGTGGTCGTCGATCCAGCGAGCGGCGTTGTCGGTGAGGGCGTGTACCTCGGGGGTGTCGATCGCCGGTTGCACGTGAACCTCGGTGACACCTGGTTTCAGGTTGCGCAGCGCAGTGTTTACACGTTGGCGTGAACCGGCCCGCCAGTCGTGATCGAAATGATCGGGAAACACGATGCCGGCGTCGGCTGCCAGCTGACGAAACGGGAACCCGGCCTGCTCAGCCGAGATCGTCGACGGCAACCGCACGGGAAGTTGGAACTCGCCGGCTAGATCGAGATAGATGTCGAAGAACTCGGGTCGCAAGGTGATCGCCGAGAGGTGCGGGGCGAGATGCGTGACATCGATACCCCACGCCGTCGCCCGCGTGATCTGGGCCTTCAGCTCGCGGTACACCTCTTCGGAGTCGGCGTGTTCCCACAGATCGTCGAGGGTCCGCGGAAACCCGCCCTCACCCGACAACAACGATGGGGCATGGGTCAGTGGCCCCCAGCGGTACATCTCGTGTTCGGCATTGAGCGTGAGGTGCACGCCGATGTCGTCGGTGGGGCGGTATTGGGCGGCGGCATGTCGGGCCCACGGGGCAGGCATCATGATCGAGGCGCAGGTCGCTTGACCATCGCGAATCGCCTGGTAGACCCCAACATTGGCAGCATGACACGACCCGAGATCGTCACACGACAGGATCAGCAACTTGGCGTCGGCTGGGTACCCGAGACGTTCGGCGAGCTGGCTCACGTGACCGACGCTATCTGGACCGTCAGATGCGGTGGACGACATCGAGCAGGCGATCGACGTCGTCGTTGGTGAGATAGACCGCGATTCCGGCCCTGACGGCGCCCTCGATTCCGAGTGCCGCCATCGCCTCGAGGGCGTAGTAGTGGCCGTCCCACACGGCGATTCGTTCGGCCGCCAGTCGCCTGGCGACGCTTTCGGGGGAGTGGCCAGCGACATTGAACGCCAGCGTCGGGGCACGATCGACCAGATCGTGAGGCCCGTACACGGTGACGCGGTCGTCGCTCAGTAGGCCATCGAGCAGTCGCCAGAACAGTTGGCGTTCGTGTGCCTGGATGACGTCCATGCCCGTGTCGAGCAGGAACTGAGCGGCGGCATCGATGGCCGCAAAGCCCTCGTACGAGGGGGTCCCAAGCATGAAGCGGCCGGGGCCGGTGTCGGGCGCCGGGCGCACCTTGTAAGCGTGCAGTTGGTCGAGCAGCACGGGCTCGACCCAGGTGGCGCCGGCATGCGGGCCGTACCACTTGTAGCTGCTGGTCGAGTACACGTCACAGCCGATCGAGGTGACGTCTACCGGTGCGTGTGGTGTGAGGTGGACGCCATCGACCATCACTTTCGCGCCGGCTGCATGTGCAGCGGCTGTGATCGTGGTGATGTCGGGCATCGTGCCGATCGCGTTGCTGGCACCGGTGACGGCGACCCAGCGGGTGCGGTCGGTCAGCAGCTTGGTGACAGCCTCGGGGTGCAGGCGGCCGGTTGCCGCGTCGAACTCGGCGAAGCGCACGGTCGCGCCGGTGTCTTCGGCGACCAACAGCCACGGCGAGACGTTCGAGTCATGATCGAGCTGGGTGCAGATGATTTCGTCGCCGGGTCGCAGATCGTGGCCGATCGCCCGCGTGATCGAGAACACGTTGGCGGTGGTCGATGGGCCGAACATGACGCTGCTCGGACTGACGTTGAGCAGGCGACCGATCGTGCCCTGCACCTGCTCGAAAAGGGCGTCGCACGCTTCGGCGGCGGCGAACGAACCGTGACTGTTGGCATTGTTGCCGCTGCGTTGCCAGGCTGACGTGGCCTCGATCGCCGAGTCGATGACCTGCGTGCCCGCCGGCCCGTCGAATCGAGCCCACCCGTGGTGAACACCTTCGGTGATGGCGGGAAATCGGTGTCTGAGATCGAGCATGAGCCGACGGTAGTCGCGCAGTCAGCTCAACGACATGCCGACCAGAGGCCGACGTCGTCGGCCTCGGCATCGCGGGCGGCTTGCACCATGAGGTCGGAGAAGGTGACGTTGGGTGCGATAGTCAATGGCTGGGCATAGCCATGCCTAATGATCTCGAAGTTGACGAAGATGCCATCGTCGGCTCGATAGACGTAGGCCAACAGGCGTCCATAGTCGTCGCGCCCGACGACGTCGCGTTCGAGGCGCACCGGCGTGCCGACCGGCAGCAGCGATTCGGTGAACTGCGTAGCCTCATCGCCGAAGCATTCGCCGACCGTGGCCGGGCGTGTGGCGCTGGCGTTGTGTGAGATTTCGGGCGTATCGATGCCCGTCAGGCGGACACGTTCTTCTTCACCGCCGATGATCACGTCGATCGTGTCGCCGTCGACGACATAGTCGACCGTGGCATTGGCCTCGATCGCGGCCGGCAACACTGTGGTCGGTGTTGGCGTCGCCACCGGTGAATCATGTCCGCACGCCGCGAGCAACAGCCCGGCGGTAATCACGATGCCCAGACGATGCATCTGACCATTTCTACCGGTCCGTCGCCGCATTCAAGCTCGCCACCACCAACGCGTGTTCTTCTTGCGCACTATGAGCGCAACATGATCACGCGAACGCTGGAGATCTGGGTGCCGGTGCCCAACTCGCCGCCGCAGCACGAGCTTGAATGGGCGGCAGTTCAGCCGAGAGCCTGGCGAACGAGCCGTGCCGACAGATGATGCTGCATCGGCAGGCCGACCGCAGCCATCCGAAGGTCGTAAGTCATGATGTCGCCCTTGATTCGGAACAGGCGCTGAACGCCGGTTACCGATTTAGCGGTCGAGCTGAAGGCGACGCTGGTTGTCGCCAAGTCGATCACGACTGTGCCGTCGAGGGCGATCTCGATCGTGCCCTCCTCGAGTTCGAGCACCCCGGTGGGGTGGCTGAGGACGACCTCGATCCGTCCAGGTGCCGGAAAACGCCAGTAGCCCGACTCGGAATGCATCGGCTGGCCAGGTTGGTCGGCCGTTGCCAATGAGCGAGTGCGCTGTTGGTAAGCGAGGAAAGGCTTGCCGACATGGGCGAACGTGACCGATTCGGCATAGCCGAACGGATCGATAGTCGGGTATTTGCCGTGCCCCTCGCCACTCCAGGTGCCGAGCAGGTCGGCCGTATGGGCGATATCTGGGTGCAGCGAGGTCATGCCGGATCCGATCAGACAGTGATCATCTTGAGTCGCAGCTCGCTTCGTTGACCGGCCGTCCAATCGGCGACAAACGTGAAGCGGCTACCGCGAATCGTTGTGACCCGCCACTCGATCGGCTCGCCGCTGAAGGTGCCGAGCCGTTCGATGCAGAACACCGCTTCGCCGTCCTCGAGTTGCAGACTGGTTCGATGGTCGTCGCTGGGGATTGCCGGGTGGATTCGTTCCCAGCCTTCGTTCGGTCTCCTACCGATCGTGCGCTCGAGTTCGGTGTAGAGAGACGTGTGAGTGAAGTCGGCGTCGATCAGCCCTTCGGCGATCTCTGCAGGCAGCCAGATCCGATCGATCGCAAGCGGCTCGGATCCGGCGAATCGCAACCGGTCGATCAACACCAGTTCAGCGTCGGGAGCAAGCCCCAGATTAGCTGCGGCGTCGGCATCGACGACACGTTCGAGGGTGCGGACCGTACTGTGTTGCACGACACCGGATTCTTCGACAACCTGAAACAGGCTGTACAGGGCACCGAGCGAGCGTTCGAACGTGCGCAGATCGACCGACGTTCCGACCCCTCTCGAGCGCCGCAGGATGCCATCAGCCCCGAGTTGGCTTACGGCGTGGCGTGCTGTGTGTCGACTGACGGCGTAGATCTCCATCAACTCACGGTCGGTCGGAAACCGCGAACTAAAGTGGCCAAGTTCCATCCGGCGCCGCAACTCGAGTTCGAGCTGCGACCACAACGGAAGCAACGCGCCTCGATCGAGGACCCGTGCCCCCTCTGCGAATTCGTCGCTGCTCATCGTTTCGTGCCTTTCACGGCGCTAGCTCAGTTTCCTGCCGAAACGATAGCTGTCGCCAGGGTGTGCGGCCGGTTTACTGCGCCGTGCGGTAGGCGCTGGGCTCGGGCTTGAGTGGGCGTGCGTACCACAACGGGCGCCGCAAGCCGCCGGGCCCCGGCGCTGGGCGGGTCTTCGTTAGCCAGTCGAGATACGCCTCGCGAGACTTGGCGGTGTCGACCACCACGTCGCCGTATTGGTCGTCGGCTTCGGCAGGCGTGACCCGAACCCGCTGATGCCAACACTGCATCCCGGAGATCGGGTCGGGTTGCACCGAGAAAGTGAGGTTCTGATGCACGCCCGTGTCGTTCCACCAGATCCGTTGCGTGTCGGGATCGCCGTCAGGGCCTGAGTCCCAGTTGCGCATGCCGTGTTCCCGCGTGAGTTTCCACTTGCTGCCATCGTGATCGATCTTGGCCTTTCCTGCGCCCCACGAGCGAGCCTTGTCCTCGTCGATACGCCAGCGGCCCATGTGGTGAGACGCGGCGACCACGCCTGGGCGGATGCCCTCGGTGCGCCATGCCGAAATCACGAAATGACCGATCCGCGTGCTGATTCGCACCAGGCCCTCTTCTTCGATGCCCAATTTTTCAGCGTCGCTCGGGTGTATCCACAGCGGGTGCCGGTGGCTGATTTCACTTAGCCACTTGGAGTTGGCAGAGCGGGTATGGATCAGGGTCGGAATACGGAACGTCGGCAGCAGGATGCGCTCGTTTCCATCCATGTCGAGGTCTTCCCAGTGGACGTGTGACGGAATCCACTTTGGCGTGGCGTACTCAGGCCAACCCCAGTCTTTCAAGGTGGTCGAGAACAGCTCGAGCTTCATCGACGGTGTCGGAAATCCGGCCTTGAGCTCGCCGTCGACCTCGACCGCCGGCGAGCCATCTCCGAGCTTGGCGAGTTCGATCGCGTCGAGCGTGTCGTCGGAGCCGTCCCACGCGCCAGAGGTGCCGGGTTTGACGTAAACGCCATCAGCGCGCTTGGTGCAACCCTCGATCGCCGACGCGTCGACGAGCTTCTCGTACGGCTGGTACATATCGCCGGGAATTGCGTAGGCGCCGCGGTCGCGCATGTACTCGAGCGGCGTCACTCCCGCCGCTGCGGCATCGTCGGCAAGACCGGGAACACTGTCGGCGAACATTCGGCCGTAATACTCGTCGATGCCCATCGCCGTACCGGGAGCGTCGATGCTCTCGAAGTACTGCCGTATGCCGAGCGAGCCGTCGGGGTCGATCCGCCACGACAGGTCGATCCAGAACTCGTTCTCCTCCCACACCTCGCCCTTGTTGAACTCGTGGGTTCTGCTGTTGGGTCCGATCGGATCGCCGTTGAGTTCGGCATACCGGCGCATCACCGGCTGCCGAAAGCCGATCCAGCGGCCGGCGTGGGTCTCGAAGCTGGCCACATCGTGGCGCTCGGAACCGAGCCCCATCGGCAATACGTAGTCGGCGTACCAGGCGGTTTCTGACCACGTCGGTGTCAAGGCGACGTGGCACTCGACTTTGCTCTCGTCGAGCAGTGCTTCCATCCATGAGAAACCGTCGGGGTTGGTCCAGATCGGGTTGTACACGCGGCTGAAGTATGTGTCGAGTTTGCCGCGGCCCTCGTTGAGGAAGTGAGGGAGCAGGATCGACATCTCGTGATAGGCCAACGGATACTCCTTGGGCCAGCTCATCTCGTTCCAGGTCGTGATCGGCTGGCCGCCCTTGGGCGGGTGGGGCACGAACTTGTTCCAGCCATTGCCGGCCGTGCCGCCTTTCGTGGCGACCGATCCGGTGAGCACATTGAGGAAGAACAGGCAGCGTGCGACTTGCCAGCCGCCCAGGTTGCCGGCACCGGCGGCTCGCCAATTGTGGGAGGCGAACTTCGTGGGATGGGCACCGATGATCTCGGCGATCTCGCGCAGCGTCTGGGCCTTGACGCCGCAAATGTGCTCGGCCCGCTCGGGCGTGTACTCGGCGTACTCGTCGAGCAGGGCTTGCTCCAGCGACTCGAACTCGCAGGCTAGGTCGGGTCGGGTTTCACGCAGGTACGTCTCCCAGTTAACCCAGCGGCGGACAAAGTCGCGTTGCCACGCTCCGTTCTCGATCAACAGCTTGGCGATCGCCAGCAGCATGAACGGTTCGGTGCCCGGCCAGGTGGCCAGCCAATAGTCGGCCTTGGCGCCGGTGTTCGACAGGCGCGGGTCGACACAGATCACGGTGGCGCCCTTCTGCTTGGCCTCCATGATCCGTTGGGCGTGGGGATTGAAGTAGTGGCCGGCCTCGAGGTGGGCGGAGATCAAGAAGATCACCTCGGCGTTGGCGAAGTCGCTCGACGGGCGGTCGTGTCCCATCCACGACTGGTAGCCGATTCGGGCGCTCGACGAGCAGATATTGGTGTGGCTGTTGTGTCCGTCGATGCCCCACGCTTTGAGTACGCGCTCGGTGTAGCCGTCTTCGCCCGGACGCCCGACGTGGTACATCACCTCGTTCTTGCGGTCCTCCTGGAGTGCTTTGCGGATACGGGCGCCGATCTCGTCGAGCGCCTGGTCCCACGAGACCCGTTCCCACTTGCCGCTGCCGCGTGGGCCCGAGCGTTTGAGTGGGTACAGAATACGTTCTGTGTCGTCGACCTGGTTGAGGGTGGCTGGGCCCTTGGCGCAGTTGCGTCCGCGGCTGGCGGGGTGCTCGGGGTTGCCCTCGAACTTGGCTATCTCGCCGGTCTCGTTGTCGATGAAGGCTGTCAGTCCACATGCCGCCTCGCAGTTGAAACAGGTGGTCGGAACGATCGTGTAATTGCGCTCGACCTTGGTCGGCCATGCTTTGGCATCGAGCTCGGTCCAATTGTGCCACCGGTCGTGTGGCGGATGATTGGCAAGGGTCATGAGAACTCCCAACGTGGATTCATGAGAGGGGGACCGATTGGCCGGCGCGGACGTAGGCGTCCTCATAGGCGAACATGCCGAACAGGGAGGCGATGCCCGCCAGGGCGGTGGGCCACGGGCTGGTCGTGTCGGAGGAGAGCACCAGGATCAGCAAGACGGCGGGCACGATCAGGCCGTTGAGCACACCGCCGAACCAGAACTGGCTGGCGTACCGACCGCGTGTCATCTCGAGCGTCGCCAGTTCGACATGGCGTGAACCCTTTGACCACAACTCGGTGCCGATCAGCAGGGCGAGTCCACCGATCGCGGCCAGGAAGGCGATCCGAATCGCACGCGGCTCTGGGATCTCCATCAGCACATCGAGCAATGAATAGGCAGCGCCGCCGGCGACGACGGCTTGGGCCAGCAAGATCGGCAGCAACAGTGGTGTCTGCCACAGATCGCGACCCTCGCACTGGCCGAACAGGAAGGCGGTGTACCCGGCCACCCCGGCCGCCAGCAGGGCGATCGGAACGGCAAGGATTTGGAGGCTGTCGCCTTGGTCGAGAATGCCGAGCAGCCCCCACGCGGCGACGAGCCCGGCGAACGCCCCGAGGATCCAGGCGCCCCGAACCAGCCACGAGCTGTTGTTCGACTTGGTGAGGATGAACAGAAAGCGGCCGGGCTGTTTGAGGTCACCGACCAACAGGGCGCCGGTGGCGGCGATCAACACGCCGGCCATGACGGCCGGAACGATGCCGACAGCGGCTTGGTCGCTGCCGTGCCCGAGCACCACGAGCAGCGATGCGACGAGCATCAGACCTGCAGCGACGGCCTTGGTGACCAGGTAGCCAGACACCATCGACTTCCATGTCATGTGATGAGCTGTGGTGTAGGCCGTGCGGGCGACGATGCCTTCGCCAGAGTGTTCGATCTGGATCGGTGAGAGGGTGGGGTGGCTCGGCGTCGTCTCGGCCCAGATCATGCCGTCGCTCTTGATCGCCGTGCGGGTTGGATCGAGCGAGGCCTGATCGACGCCGCGGTAGAACACCCGCGGATTGGTGCCCTGCTCGGGGGCCCGGACGGCGGTTTTGTCGCGGGCCACGATCTTGGAGACTTCCGAGTTGGGATCATCCAGGTCGCCGGTGACGATCGCATGGGTCGGGCACACCACCACACACGCCGGTTCGAGCCCGACCTCGACGCGGTGGTTGCAGAAGTTGCACTTCTGCGCCGTCTTCGTCTCTGGGTTGATGAAGATTGCGTCGTATGGGCAGGCATTCATGCAGGCCTTGCACCCGATGCAGCGTGAGTCGTCGAAGTCGACGACCCCGTTGGGGGCGCGGTACAGGGCACTCGTCGGGCAGATCTTCATACACGGCGCGTCATCGCAGTGGTTGCAGCGCATCACCGAGAACGAGCGACCGGTATTCGGGAATGCCCCGGTCTCGATGTACTTCAGCCAGGTGCGGTTGACGCCGAGTGGAACATCATGTTCGCTCTTGCACGCAACCGTGCAGGCATGACACCCGATGCAGCTGTCGCTCAACAGCGCAAAGCCGAGGCGGGTCACCTTGCCTCCGAGAATGGGACTAGGAATCGTCGCGGTACAGCGAGCCGCATCAGGCGCTCTGCACCGTCAGGATCCAGGCGCCGTACCCACCAAGCACGTCGCTCACGTCTGCGAAGCCGCGTTGGCGTAACAGGCTGGCCGCGACAGATGACCGATAGCCTCCGGCGCAATACACGACGGTGGGACGGGTGAGGTCGAGTTCGTCGATTCGGGCGGGCAGCTGTCCGACGGGGATCGTGACCGCTCCGGCGATGATCCCGTCGCCGGTCTCGCCTGGATTGCGGACGTCGACGATTTGGATGTCGTCGATTTCGGCGAGTCGCTCGTTGAAAGCTTGGGCGGTCAGCCGCGATCCGACCTGGACATCGTCGCGGTGTAGGAACATCACCTTGTACGGATCGTCGAGGTACCCGATCACGCGGTCGAAGCCGATTCGGGCGAGGCGATTCTTGCCCTCGAGTTCGTAACCGGGGTCGACGACCAGCACGATGTCGACGTCGTGCGGAAGGATCGATCCGGCGAACTCGGCGTAGCGCCCGGAGAGGCCGACGTTGAGTGCCGCCCGGAGATGCCCATGAGCGAACTCCTCAGGGTCCCGGCCGTCGATCAGCATCGCCCCGGCATCGATTGCCTCGATGACCTGGCCGTACGTCATGGAGGTCGGAAGGGCCGTCTCGTCGAGCAGATCGCGGTCCTTGCGGTTGAGGATCGCGTCGTAGATGAAGTAGCCGGGCGCTGGCGGCTGGCCCTCGGTGACCAGATCCATGAACGTCGGCTTGTCCGGCGCCAGCAGGGCGTAATTGCAGGCCTTTTGGTCTCCGATGGTCGACCAGAGGTCGGTCGAGAGGTTTTTGCCACACGACGAACCGGCGCCATGAGCGGGATACACCTTGGTCGAGTCGGGGAGCGTCATCAACTTGTTGTGAAGCGAGTCGTAGAGCTGGTTCGCGAGTTCCTCACGAGTGAACCCGATCGATGACAGCAGGTCGGGGCGGCCAACGTCGCCGATGAACAGCGTGTCGCCTGTGAGCACGCCGTAGGGGACCTTGTCGTCGGCGTGTTCGAAGATCACGATGCTTAACGACTCTGGGGTGTGTCCCGGTGTGTGGCGAAACTCGAGTGTGACGTCGCCAAGCGAGTACCGCTCTCCGTCTGCGACGCCGAGCGACTCGAACTCGGTCTCGGCGACTGAGGAGTAGACGATTTTGGCGCCCGTTGCTTGGGCGAGTTCGAGGTGACCGGACAGGAAGTCGGCGTGAAAGTGGGTCTCGATCACAAGCTCGATCTTGAGGCCCGCCTCAGCGGCGTCTGCGACATACTCGCCGACGTCTCGTTGCGGGTCGACGACGATCGCCCGGCCGGTTGTCTGGTCGCCTATCAGGTACGAGGCATGTGACAAACACTCCAAGTAGTACTGGTTGAACTTCATGATCCCCTGCTCCATTCGTCCAGCGCCCACTGTATATGTACGGACAAAATCGGGTCAAGCGCCCGACTTCGAGATCGGCTGGCGTCGACAGTCGGCCGCGGTCGACACCTTCTCGAGATCTCGGCACCGGTATCCTCGGTCGCCGTGACTACCAGTGCTGATCTCGCCGCCAGGTATCGACGCGTCCTGCCGTCATTCCTTGCCCCGTATTACGCCGATCCGATCTCGATCGATCATGGTGCCGGTAGCTACGTCTTCGATCTCGAGGGCAATCGTTACCTCGACTTCTTCGGTGGCGTACTCACCACCATGATCGGCCACGATCATCCGGCCGTCACGGCGGCGGTGCAAGCGCAGGCAGCGAAGGTGGTACACACGTCGACTCTGTATCTGTCCGAGCCGATGATCGAGTTTGCCGAGATGGTTGCCGCCGCCTCGGGGATTCCGGATGCCCGGGTGTACTTCACGCCGTCGGGTAGCGAGGCCAACGATGCCGCGATTCTGCTAGCCACCTCGTACCGCAAGTCGAGCCAGATCTTGGCAATCCGCAACAGCTATCACGGTCGGGTGTTCAGCACCCAGGCGGTCACATCACACTCATCCTGGAGATCGACGGCGCTGTCGGGGCTGCAGGTGCAGTTCGTGCAGGGCGGTTACCGTCTGCGGTCGCCGTTCCGTGACCTCGACGACGACGCCTATAGCGACGCATGCGTCAACGACCTGGTGCAGCTGCTCGACATGACATCGGCTGGCGATGTTGCGGCGATGATCGCCGAACCGATCCAGGGCGTCGGTGGGTTCGCCACCCCGCCAGACGGAATGTTCGGCCGGTTCGGGAAGGAGCTCTCGAACCGCGGCATCCTGTTCATTTCCGACGAGGTGCAAACCGGATGGGGACGCACTGGTGAGCACTTCTGGGGCTACCAGGCGCATGGCATCGTGCCCGACATGTTGACCTTCGCCAAGGGGGTCGGCAACGGCGTCACGCTCGCCGGTGTCGTCGCCCGCGCCGACATCATGAACACGATCAAGGTCCTCAACTTTTCGACCTTCGGTGGTAATCCGCTGTCGGCTGCGGCCGGCATCGCCACATTGCGCACGGTGCAGCAGGAGGGCCTTCAGGCCAACGCCAAGGCGATGGGCGCACGGTTCGCCGCTGCGATGCAGCCGGTCGCCGACGCCACTCCATGGATCGCTGAGATGCGTGGGCGCGGCCTGATGTGGGCGTTCGAGATCTGTGAACCGGGCGGCATCGAGCCCGACAAGGCTCGCACGGGCGAGTTCCACGAGGCCAGCAAGCGGCACGGCGTGCTGGTTGGGAAAGGCGGCTTGTACGGCAACGTGATCAGGCTCGCCCCGATGTTGAATGTCACCGCCGACGAACTCGACGAGGGCATCGCCGCGCTCACGTCGACGATCGCCGACATTGCCTGACCGACGGGAACCGCTTGGCAATCGTCGTCGACACGATCGACGAGGTGTGTAGCCGCCGTACGCCCTGTATTGTACGTACAACTAACATCTCGATCAGAAACATCCCTGTCAGGAGATATGACGTGAACCACCAGCCGCGACATCGATCGGCCCGCCGGATTCTTGCGCTCGCAGTGGTGGGGGCATTCGGGCTCGCAGCGTGCGGAGGCGATGATGTAGCGAAGGCGCCGGTGGCCGAGAGCGCATCCAATTCGGCGGCGTTCGGTCTGGTATTGCCACAGCAGGCGCTCGAACTCAGTGGCAATATTGACGTGACCGTGATCGATGTACGAACGCCCGAGGAGTTTGCCGAGGGCCACATCGACGGGGCAACGATGATCGATTTTTATGAGGCCAGTTTCAGCGACGACATCGCCGCCCTCGATCACGACGGCACCTATCTGCTGTATTGCCGGTCGGGTAATCGGTCGGGTCAGACAGCGGCGCTGATGCAGCAGCTCGGTTTCGATCAGGTCTACGACATGGAGGGCGGTGTCGTCGCCTATAGCGGGCAGGGACTTCCGCTCGTTCCCTGAACCGGGTACACGCAATCGCCCCCGGCCCGGCGACCTGAACACGGTGACCTGAACACGGTGACCTGAACTGGGCCGGCTGAGGTTCCGACTGCTACGCATCGGGCATGAGTTTTCGGCCACTGAACGTTCCGCCACCTGATCACGAAGGCGACCAACGCTATGTGCACGTGATCGGTGCCACGGTATTCATCGATGATCGCCCGGCCGAAGACGACTGGGCGACGCACTTCGTCGGCATCGTCGACGGACACTCGTGGTGGGCTGTCGACGTGCCGCCCGACACCGACCCCAGCTTTGGGGCAGCCGTCGATCTGCGGTCGTTTCATGGGACGGCGTCAGAACACCAATGGCTGGCCGCCGGCCGGGCAGTGCAGATCGTCGAATGGGCGCGCACACATCGGTTCTGTGGCCGGTGCGGCGAAGCGACCGAGCTGTCCGATGGCGAGCGCTCGATGAAGTGTCCACGCTGTTCACTGCTGTCGTTTCCCCGCTTGTCGCCGGCGATGATCACGCTCGTCACACGCGGCGAGCCGGGCCCCGACCAAGAGGCGCTGCTGGCGCGCGGGGTGCAATGGCAGGTGCCGATGTACTCGTGCTTGGCCGGTTTTGTCGAGCCGGGTGAGTCGCTCGAGGACGCCGTGATCCGAGAGGTTCACGAAGAGGTGGCGATCACGGTCAAACAACCGCGGTACTTCGGCAGCCAACCATGGCCGTTCCCGAACAGCCTGATGGTCGGGTTCCAGGCCGACTACGAGTCGGGCGAGATCGAGTGCGACCCCACCGAAATTCTGGATGCCGGGTGGTATCGCCGTGAAAACCTGCCGATGGTGCCCCCCGGGATTTCAATCGCCCGCAAACTGATCGATCACTGGTTGCAGGCCTGAGCTGACCGATCAGGTGAAATATCCGAAAACGTCGGCAATCAGATGTCCGACCGGTCCCGGCCGATTGGCGCTGCCGTCCTCCATCCTGAATTTGGCGCGTCCTTGATCGACGCCCGTGACGGCGGCACTGGCGCGGATCTCGCCCGGCACTGTCCAGTTCAGCGACGACGTCGACGGTTCACCGTGATCGGCTGGCCAGCCGCGCAGAAACCCTGGACGCGCGGCGTGGACGACGGCAACGTTCCACACGACGCCGCTGGCGTCTGCCGGCACGTTGATCCCTGGCGCATCGGAGGCGTCGACCACGACGACTTGCCCGTCGCCAATAGCGGTTCCTCCGAGCCGCGAGTCGAACGCCCGGTTGGGTTGCGCCGAGACGTACCTGCCCTCGCTCGTCTTTGGGGCGGCCGATGAAGTGATGTAGCCGATCGCATCGACGACGACGTGGGTGCTTCCGTTGTTGGCGAAGTGGCCAGTGATGGCGATTCCGGTCGTGCCGACGGGCACGATCGCTGTATTGGCGACCGAGCTGCCAGCGGTCAAGTTGACGGTCGATGTGTCACCGACGGCGTCGGGCCGCGACCTTGGAAATGCTTGCAGCCAGCCCGCATCTGTGGCCTGTGTAGAGGTGACGGTCACGACCAGGCTGGCGATCTGTGACGGATCGACCCCGGTCGGCATCGGCACCGGTAACACGTCGTTCGTTCTGAGTGGGCCGTTCCGAGGATCGATGCGAGTATCGACGAGTCGTTCGGCCCTCGGGAGTTCGACGAATCGTCCAGCGGTGGTTGGACCCGACGTCGCCTCGAACCAGCCCAGAACATCGACGATGACATGACCATTGGCGATCGAGTAGATCGAGATCGAGCCATCATCGCCGATTGGTATGACGGCCATGTTGGCTCGGATCTGGTTGGCAGCGTCGGCATTCAGGTTGGAGTAGTTACCGATGCCGGCCTGTCTCGTGGGAAGCGCCTGCAGGTAACTCGCCTGATCGGGCTCGACGGTAACGAGGTTGGCGACCACCGCTGTGACGCCTGTTGCGGGAATTGCGCCGACACCCACGATCGGAAGTTCGAGAATTTGGCCGCGCCACACCTTGCCAATCAGGTCGGCGGGCCCGGTTGCGCTTGCAGGACGGGTGTCGAGGAACCGGGTCGGCGTGTCGAGTGCGACAAACCGTGAGGGCGCGGTGTTGATGCCGCCAGGGTTGGGCGGCGCTGGGAGCCGAAACTCGCCATGGCCGTACACATTGTCTGGGCCCGCCACACCACGGTCGATCGTCATATTGCGGATCAGGTCGCCGAGCGAGCTGGGATTCGCAGCCAGGCCTGCGTGCAGCAGCAGTGCGGCGGCGCCGGCGACAACCGGAGAGGATCCGCTGGTGCCCGAGAACGAGCCGTTGTAGACCGAGTTGTAGAAGCCTGAGGGTGCCGAGATATCGGGGGCGAGATCGCCATCGTTGCTAGGGCCCTGTGAGCTATATGCGCCGATCACACCACTCGATGGAGGGTCGACGGCGCCAACTGCGATCACGCCGCGTTCGTCCGAGTCCACGATTGAAACAGCGGCGCTCGAAGCTGCTTGTGTGTAGGCAGCGATCCCACCGCCATAGTCGAGCACCTCCAACACGTCGCCGGTGATATCTCCACCCAGCCAGCGAACCTCGAGGTACAGCGATTTGCCGATAGATGGCTGGTAGGTGTTTGCCAACAGCTCGATCGGTTCAGCGCCACCGCGCTGATCGCGTGTAGAACTGGCAACGACCGAGCCGGCGGATGGGTCACCCGTCGGCGACTCCCACAGATAGATGTCGTAGTCGGTGCGGGCGGCGAAAGGGGTGTCCCAGTCGTTGGCCCAACGAACCCCGCCGAGCGCGACAGACCCGTTGAACTTCAGAAACGTGTTCGTGCCCGATGGGCCGAACGCGACCTTGTTACCGACGAGGCGGACCGCCTGGCGGTAGTAGCGGTCTTGCCCGTTGTTGCCAGCCGAGTTGACCCACAGGATCCCGCGGGCCACCGCATCGGCGGCGATCTCGTCGAGAGCACCGCGACCATCGCCAGGCCCGTCGTACCGGCTACCCAGCGAGCGATTGATGACCTGCACACCGTTGGCCACGAACCAGTCGACAAGGGCACGGTAGTCAGACAATGTGGTTGCCTGAGCGACGAATATCTGAGCGCCTGGCGCCATGTCACGGATCACCTCGACCACGGCGACACCATGTTCATCACCAGGGAAAGATATGTCATCGAAGAATTCGGAGGTGCAGACGCGGCCGGCGTCGAGGCAGCGAGCGTCGACTCCAAGAACCGGGAGTGGACCGTGTTCGGCGACGTTCCATTTCCCGGCTATGTCGAAGAAGTCGATCACGCCGACCTTGACGGCGCTGCCGTCGATGCCTGCGAGGTGCCACGCCTCGGCGTTGGTAACCGCGACATCCGCGCCCGTTGTTGGTCCGAAATGTTGGATCGGATCCCTTGACTCGGCTGGCAACGGACGCATATCGACGGGGATCGGGGTCCGAACCTCACCGTCGACGACCTCGATCAGTCGTTGCTTGGCGTGCTGCGGAATGTCGACCAACAAGATGCCAGGCGCGTCACCGAGCACTTCGCCGCCGTTGGCGAGCGTGACCGCGGCTGCCGCCGCCAGGGCACCGGGCGCAGAGGAGGCGACCTCGAGTGTGACGTGCTCGAGGTCGGCATCGTCGCCATTTTGAGGGTTCGAGTCGGCCGTCACCGAAGCTTGGGCGGACAGCGCGGCAACGACGATCAACAGGCAAGCCGTCAGGCTGCGGCGCGATGTTGCGCGGTAACGCATCTGGGCGAGTCTGTCAGGTGAATCGCCGACTTGGGCCTCACACCGAAGAACGTGATTATGGCGAGGTGCCCAGATGACCGGCGAACCAGTCGAGGATGATTTCGGCCCGTTGGCAGCGGTGCACAGGTGAACCGCTGCGCGACAACTCGTGGCTTTCTCCGGGGAATCGGTAGAACGTCACGTCGCGTTCGAGTAGTCGCAGCGTCATCCACAGCTCCTCAGCCTGGCTGATCGGGCAACGCCAGTCTTCTTCGGAGTGGATGATCAGCATCGGCACGTGGATGTCGTGAGCGAATGTGATTGGCGACATGCGGAGGTATTCGTCGGGGTCCTCGACCGGATCCGGCCCGTGCTCGACCCGAAATGCCGACCCGATATCGCTCGACCACTCCTCGGTCAGCAGGTTGTTGACGGAGCGTTCTGAGCAGATTGCCTTGAATCGGTCGCCGTGTCGGCTGGCGAGCAGCGTCGCCATGTAGCCGCCATAGCTGCCGCCCAGCATGCCGACGCGGGCCGGATCGCAGAACCCATAGCGGTCGAGTGCCGAGTCGAGCACGGCCATCACATCATCGACATCTACGCTGCCCCAGCCAGTGCCGCTCGCAACCGAATGTTTTGGTCCGAGAATCGCATGCGCCCAACCTGTATGCCGGCCGCTGCCACCACGCGGATTCGACATCAGCACCACGAATCCAGCCGCTGCTTGAAACTGTGCCTCGTCGAAGAATGTCTCGCCGTACTGGGTGAACGGCCCGCCGTGCACGTTCAACAGCACGGGGTAGCGCTGGGCGGGGTCGAACCCGTCGGGTCGCATGATCCAGGCGTCGATCTCGTCGGATCCGTCGTTGCACGGCACCGCAAACTTCTCCCAGCGCAAATACCGCTTGGTGACGTGAGTGACCTGTTGGTCGTCCTCACCCCGCGTGAGCCACAGCTCGGCAGCGTGATCGACCGCATCGCGGGTACTGGCCACGACGTTCTTCAGCGCATCGAACCCGGTAACAGTGATCGGTCCATGAGTGACCGCAGCAGGCTGGCGTCCGTCGACGTGGAGCTGGTAGATGTGGGTCTCCCCGCGATCCTCAGCAGCCGCCAACAGGTGCTGATCATCGAGCCAGATAGCGGCTTGGTGGGAGGGGCCCTCAAACGTTCGGTCAAGGCCCTCGCTGATCCATCGCCGCTCGCTGCCGTCGATGTTCATCACGCCGATCCGCGTATTTTGTGGATACAGCAGGGAGTTGTCAGCGCCACTGAATGCGATCAGCGTTCCGTCAGGCGAGACGCTTGGGCGCTGGTACATCCCGGTCTGTTTCGTGAGCGGCGTGATCTCGCCGTCGAGCAGCACGGTGTAGAGATCCGACGCCAGGTCGCGGTCCCAGTTGGCGTGACGCTGGGCGCTGGTAATCACCCCGCTCGAATCCGACAACCAAGTGATGCCGTGATGCTGGAACTCGCCGGGGGTGAGGTTGCGTGGGGTCGTAGTTTCGTCGGCAGCGATCACATAGATATGCATCGGCCGGTCAAAGGTCCAGTTCTCACCGTTGAGGCGCGAAAAGAAGCGCTCGACCTTGCGAGGGGCCTGCCAGCGCACATCCTTGGCGTCGTAACGTTTGTCGCGTGTGCGGCTGGTGAACGCGATCCAGCGGCCATCGGGCGACCATGACATGTCGCCGACGCCGTCGGGCATCTTGCACAGGGTGCGCAGTTCGCCGGGCGCTCCGATGGGAAGGATGTGCAGCGTCGAGTCGCCCTCTTTCTCGCCTCGACGGCTGGTGAATGCCAGCGCCCGCCCATCGGGTGACCAGGTCGGCTGTCCGTCGTGCGGTCCTGCCGTAATCGGTGAACCGTCTAGCCAGATTTTGGTTCGCGTAGTGTTCTCATCGAGATCGACCGTGGACACGACGCTGGCGACACGCTCGCCGTCTGGCGACAGGCGGGGCCCGCTGACAGATGAGCGCAGGTGCAACAGATCGCGGGCGATCTGTCCGTGCGGCGTGATCGAATCTGACTGGATGTGGACTGGCTCAGCGTTGTCGGACACGCACCGACGATAGTCCATCCTGTCAGCCAGCGACCGCCCGGCGCACCGTGGTGATCGTGTGTATCGCCGACGAACAGGGCGACTGGTCTGGCGTCCGTTGATTAGACCGATCAAGCGGGGGGCTGGTCGAACAATTCGAGTTGTTCCCACGTTACAGCGACGTCGCTGACGGTCTTCCAGCCTAGTCGTCCGCGGCTACCGGGGCGCCTGACCTGCACCCGCTCGGGGCGCAGTGATCTCGCGGCACCATCGGGATCGTGCAACGTGATGCTGCCATCCGACTCGATCTTGGCGACCTTGCCGATCGACCATCGGCCGCCATCGTGGCGACGGAAACGGATCGGTTCACCGAGGTGCAGACCGACGGCTATCAGCGTGCGTTCAGGCACGAGCGGTCAGTGCGCCGAGGTGAGGCGGCGGAGTAGGTCGACCCCGGTCACAGCCACATGTCGTCCGGAGGGGGTCATGTTTCACATCGTAGGTGCGCGCGCGAACAACAAAAGAGAGATACCGTGATTGTCGTGACTGATCAGCAGATCGCCAACACACAAATTCTTGAGCCCGAGGTTGTTCTGGGTGTCGATCGTGAGGCTGTCGTTGCCGAGGCGGTATCGGTCATCGACGGCGCATTGGCCAAGATGATCCAGCGCGAGCTGGTGTCATCGGGAGAGGTCGCTGACCTGCTGCTCGACGTTCGCACGCTGCTGACCGCCAAGTAGCAACCTGGCTGAGTCGCAGGGCTGGAGCACGCAAGACCGCAGGGCGCGTCGGCGATACCGAACGCCAATCTTTGGTCAACCCAGGCCGAGCCGGCGGAAGATTCGCCTGGCGACGATGCCGATTACTGCACCTACCACCACACCGCCGACGACGTCAGAGGCATGATGGATACGCACGTATGGGCGGCTGGTTGCCACCAAGGTGGCCAGCGTGCCCCACAGTGGTAGTGATCGTTTGCCATCCCACCCGACCAGCGTGACAGCGGCGAACGCGGCGGCCGACGCATGGCCGCTGGGAAACGACGAGGTAATCGGTGTGCGGATCTCGAAACGGTCGTCGCCGGATGTTGTCGGTCGTTGTCGGTGGAACAGGCGCTTGAGGCCCTGATTGACGATCAGGCTCTCGGCCCCGATACCAATTGCCAGTGCGACGACTTGATCGGGGCGACCCTTGGCGACGCCTCGGATCAGGCTGGCGGCATGCCAGATCGCGCTGAACTCGCCCGAATCGGTGGCTGCCGTCATCACCCGGTCGACGATCGGGTTGCCGCGAACTTGTTCGAGCAACGCATCGACAGCGCGGTCGAAGGTGTCGACCACTGCGCCGAAAGGTCCGCCAACCAAATCGCTCACGCCAAAGCTGCTTGCCCGAGCACGACGGGTGCCTCGGTGGCCGCCAATGATGGGTTGCCGCCGAACTCAGGGCACCACTGTTGGTATGAGCAGTAATTGCAAAGCGCGCTCTGGCGAGGCCGGAAGTCGTTTCGTTCGCAGGCTGCCACTACCGCCTTGTAGACGGCACTGGTGCGCGTGATCAAGAACTTCGTCGACTGGGCCGACGGCGTTGCCGTGATGGTCTCACCTGACTTTAGGTACATAAGCCGGATCGCGGCGGGCCGCCTGCCGAAGATCGACTCGCACAAGAAGGCGTAGAAGTTCAGGCCCGACAAGCTCTTACGCTCCCAGTTTGGGCTGGGGGCACGGCCGGTCTTGTAGTCGGTGACTATCAATTCGCCATCTGCGTCGAGTTCGAGCCGGTCGATGATGCCGCGCAGGGTGAGCTTGCCGACGGGAGCCTCGAGTCGCAGCTCGAGCCCAATATCGCGGATCGCTTTTGGGTCTTCCATGGTGAGGTAGTTGGCGGCCAGCTGACGGCATTCGTGGTCGAACACGGCGGTCTGTTTGTCGTCGAGCGCGAGCAGGGTGAAGTCGGGATCGGTGCGGTACTCGGTGATTGCGCGCTCGACCGAACGGTCGAGCGCATCGGGGGTGCGGTTTGGTGCGAGTTCGACAAACAACAATTCGAGCGCTCGGTGCACCAGCGAGCCGCGGGTGGCGGCAACGCTGGGAAGATCGGGCAGCTTTTCGATGCTGGAGAAGCGAAACGCCAGCGGGCAGGACAGAAACGACTCGACACGCGACGGCGACAAGCTGGTGGGCGCGGTCCACGGCGAATCGGCTGCCGGCGCGGATTCGGGTGCTTCAGTCATGATGCGACCATCGTACGCATCGGGTGTCACGGAGATGGCGAGCGCGCTCAGCAGTGCTGGTCGATGATCGAAGCGACCTGGTCAGGATGACTGAACGGACCGAAGTGGGACTGGTGTTCGAGCAGGAGGTATTCGCCGTTCGGGAGTTGGTTGGCGATTGCTTCAGTTTCCGCCGATGGCTGCATCTCCTCGACGTGGCCACCGACCACCACAACTGGCGTAAATATTTCGCTGAGCAATGCCCAAACTCCGTTGTCGCGGCCTCTCATAAAGATCCCGGCCTCGGCCGCTGGAGTGCAACGAAGTTCGATTGCGGGCAGGTCGTCTTCGTCGACGATCGAATGAAATCCATAGTCGACGTAGTTGCGGAGCACCTCGTCGACCATCAACGACATCGGCAACTTGGCTTGGTAGTGATGGTAGGCGGCTTCGAAAGACGGGAAGCGTGAACGTCTCCGCAGAGCACCGGCGATGATCGGAAGTCGGCGCATCTCGTCGTCCGGCAGGTCGAACTGGCCGGGTATATGGGCGATCGGCTCGAAGACGACGAGTTTGCTGAACAGGTTGGGGCGGCGATGAGCAGCCATCATCAACGCTGCCGCGCCCATCGAGTGCCCGAACCCGACCAGTCCGCCATTGGGCGCGAGCACCTCGGAGACGGCCGTGGCATCGTCGCCGAAATGGGTCCAGTCGATGCTCCAGTTGGGCACGGGAGCTGTCTCTCCGTGGCCATGGAAATCAAGGGCGAGTACCCGAAATCGGTGACCGAGCGCTCGGGCGATCGGCATGTAGCAGTGCGCGTGGAAACCGGTGGCGTGTGAGATCAGCAACGGAGGAAGATCAATCGTGCCGGCCAGCTCATGAACTGCGACCGAGACGCCGTCTTTGGACGCGACGTGAAACATGGACGAAGTAGAGCTCAGCCTTCGTCGGACTTCTTGCGCCGCCGAGCCCGGCGCCACTGCCACGTGACCAGTCGATCGAGCACGATGCCGGCGATCACCGAGATGCCGATCACGGTCCACACCGGCCAGTTTCCGTGAAGCCACAGAAAGTCGACCTGGGCGTCCTGAAAGTTTTGAAAGAAGAAGATCGCCAACGCGCTCACAACCAGCAGCAGCATGATCAGCTTGATCGGAGGGCGAGTCGAGTCGTTGTTTGCGGGTTGTTCGAGATCTACGGCTTCGTGTTTCATGGACAGCTCCGGTCGTGGCTGGTGGGATGTGGTCGGTTAGATGTGATGGCGGTCAGGATTGTGGATCAGGCGAGGTGCTTGAGGTACATGCCGATCTCTTCGCCCATCTGGGCCGGCACTTCATACCCGTCGCGGTTGGTGACGGCATCCCAGTTCTCGGCGACCAACTCAGGGGAGAGCTCGGGATTGGTGAAGCCGGGTCCCTCCCCGATGAAGATTTCGGCGACGCGGCCGCCTGCTACCGAGAAGATGCGACCTGTTGGCAAACAGGTCTCGTGGGCGAGATAGGTAACGACCGGAGAGACGTAGCGGGGCTCGAGCTTGTCGCCAATCGGGCCGAGCAGGTCTTCGGTCATACGGGTTTTGGCGACGGGGGCGATCACGTTGGCCTTGATGTCGTACTTGGCGCCTTCGACTGCCAGCACACGGCTGAAGCCGACCAGCGCCATCTTGGCCGCCCCATAGTTGGCCTGTCCGAAGTTGCCGAAGATACCGGCTCCGGATGCTGTCGACACGACGCGCCCATAGCCCTGCTCGCGCATGTGTGGCCACGCCGCGGAGGTGACGTGGTATGCCCCGTTGAGATGCACATCGATGACCGGCGCCCATAGATCGGGAGTCATGTTGTGGAACGACTTGTCGCGCAGGATGCCGGCATTGTTGACCACGATGTCGACGCGGCCGAAGGCTTGCAGCGCCGTCTGCACGATCGCTGCGCCACCCTCGACGGTTGCCACCGAGTTGGTGTCGGCCACGGCGTCGCCTCCGGCAGCCTTGATCTCGTCGACCACCCGCTCGGCGGCGCCCTTGTCGCTGCCGGTGCCGTCGATCGCCCCACCGAGGTCGTTCACGACGACCAGGGCACCTCGCGACGCCATCATCAAGGCGTGCTCGCGGCCCAGGCCGCCTCCCGAACCCGTGATGATCGCCACCTTGCCATCGAAACCCAGAGCATCAGTCATGCAGTCCAAGCTACCGGCCGGTATTCGGGCACTCCCAACCGTCACGCCGGTGGGTCAGGCTCGCTAGGGGCCGTCTTGAGAGTCTTGTCGTCGAGCATGCCATCGAGGGCCTGCCAAATGGACGTGGTCGAAATGACCGACTTTGGGACGCTTCAGCGGGCAGCCACGGCGGTAGTGGTATCGGCGGGGGTGGTGTCGGCGGGGTTGTGTGGTCAGGAAGTTGGAGGGCCGTCGCGGAGGCGATCCATGGTGGCCAGGGTTGGTCGGGCCTGCCCGACAGCATCCCATTGGGTCTCCAGCCACCAGGTTGCCCCGGCGGCGGCCCAGGCAGCGGGGGAGTGCTCGGACCAGACACCCTCGATGATCACGTCGTAGCCGTCGCCCGGTAGCTGGTCGGTGATCGCTGCCAGTTCCTCGAGCGTGGCCTGTCGCGCACCATCGTTGTCGATCACCTGCGGAATCAGTCCGTCCCAGCTGAGGGCGCGGCGCATCGATCGCTCGTGTCCAAGGGCACCGACACACCAGATCGGGACTCGCGGTGTCTGCACCGTGTTACCGATCGTTGGAAACTCGGTGGGCTGGATCGTGTAGTGCTGACCTGAGAACTCGAACGGTTGACCCTGCCATAACCCACACACGATTTCGAGGCATTCGTCCATCAGCTCGGCGCGTTGGCGCTTGTCGCACTGCTCGCCGAAGGCGGCCATCCCGGTGTCGATCGCCCCGAGCCCTACGGAGAGGGTGACGCGTCCGTCACTGAGTCGGTCGACGGTGGCGACTTGACTGGCCAGCTCGGCGGGACGGCGACGCGACGGCGGTGTGAGCATTGTGCCGAGCCGGATTTTGGATGTGCGTACAGCCGCCAGCGCCAAGCTGATCCATGCGTCGACGCCCCACACCGGCTCCCAGACGAAAAGCCCATCCCAGCCACAGTCTTCGGCGACGGCGGCGAGTTCTCCGACCTCGTCGGCGTCGGCCCATGGAATCACAAAGCCGAACTTCATAGGTGCGACGTTAGACGAAATCGATCTGTGACGACCCAGTTGCCTACGATCGTCGTATGGGTGAAGCGATGACGCTGCTGACGATCGCCACACAGACCGCCAGCGACCATGCCGACGAAGCCGACCAGCTGAGGCGATTGCCAGAGGTCACCGTTGCAGCGCTTGCCGAGGCCGGCTTGCTGACGATCTGCCTGCCCGCCGCCTATGGTGGACCGGGCACAGGCCCGCTGGCGATGATCGATGCGGTGTTGCAGGTCGCCACCGGTGATGGCGCCGCCGGTTGGTGTGCCGGAATTGCATCGACCACGTCGTCGCTGGCGGCGTTCTTGTCGCGAGAGGTGGCGCAGACGATCTTTTCAACACCCAACACGGCGACCGGCGGGGTGTTCGCACCAAACGGACGCGGCGTAAGTGACGGAGCCGGATACCGGGTTACCGGACGTTGGCAGTGGGGCAGCGGTACGCAGCACTGTGAGTGGATCGTTGGCGGGGCGATGTGCGACGACGGCACCCAGCGAGTGTGTTTCTTCCCGAAGGCCGACGTTGAGTTGATCGACACCTGGCACAGCGTCGGCATGCGTGGCACCGGCTCGCTAGACATCGCTGTGACCGATGTCTATGTGCCAAAGGAGTACACGCTGCAACCTGGTGTGACGAAGGTGTTCGTTGACGAACCGCTGGCGCATTTTCCAAACTTCACCCTGCTGGCGCTCGGTATCGCAGCCACAGGGCTTGGGGTGGCACGGCGGGCACTCGACGAACTGGTCGAGTTGGCTTCGGGCAAGAAGCCCCAGTTCTCTTCGCGAACGCTGGCCCAAAGTGGGTTCGCCCAAACCGAGTTCGCCAGGGCCGAGGCGCGTTGGCGAGCGGCCCGCACATTGTTGCGGGCCGAGGTCGGTGAGGCCTGGAAATCGGCCGTTGACGGCGACGGTGTCACGGTCGAACAGCGGGTGGCGATGCGGCTGGCGGCAGCCCACGCTGCCGGCGAGAGCATCGCCGCAGTAGATACGGCATGGACCTTGGCGGGCGGCTCGGCGGTGTACGAGACCAGCGTGCTCGGTCGCTGCTTGCGAGACGCCCACGTCGTCACACAGCACATCATGGTCGCCCCCAAGCTCAACGAAACGCTCGGCAAGTTCTTGCTCGGCGCCGACTTCGACGCAAACATGATCTAGCGCCAAGATGATCTAGCGCCAAGATGATCTGCTAGCTGCCGAATACCTCGACCAGGTCAAACTCGCGAAATGTCGGGGCATCGCTGCACAGTTCAGCAAACTGATCGGCAAACGCCCCGGTTTCGGACCGGTTGGAGTTGGCAGCTGCCGACTCGGGCGACTCGAACGCGACAGCCAACACGTACCGGCCGGACGCTGCTCGGTCGGCTGCCAACGTGGCTCGCTGTGCTGTGCCGCTCACGGTCGCATCTGCGGTCCAGCGCTTCAGGAGGGCGAGCATCTCGTCTGTGCGATCGGTCGCGAAATCAATGGATTGGATGAACGCCATGATGTGCCCCAGTTCTGCGGGCCCTTTGCCGGGGTGTCCGACTTTGGACTTGTCCGCAGGTGCATCCTGGCACATCTAGGTGGGCGCCTTGACGGGCCGAAGCTGCATACGCCACCTGTCCGACGGCCCAGGATGGTTACGGTGCTGGCATGGACGCGATCGAGACGATCATGACGACGCGGGCGATTCGTCGGTTCACCGACCAGCCGGTCAACGACGCCGACATCGAGACCTGTCTGAAGGCTGCCCAACAGGCGCCGTCTGGTGGCAATCTGCAACCGCAGCAGTACTTAGTGTTCACCGAACCCGACCGTAAGGTCGAATTGGCCCGTTGGTACAAGATCGCGTTCGACAGGTACGAGGCCTCGCTCGGCGCCCCACGTGAGTTTCGTGACGACCAATCACGTCGCTCGTGGAAACGTACCCGAGACGCCAGCCGACACCTCGCCGACCACCTCCAGGACTCCCCTGCGATCGTGCTGTTCTTACAGGCCAAAATTCCGTGGGAGCCACGCGATGAACAGGGACCGATGGACATCGGTCGACTCGACGCCTCGGTGTATCCGGCCGTGCAAAACTTCTGTGTGGCGGCTCGATCGCTGGGGCTGGGCACGGCGCTGACGACAGTGATCCGGGTTTACGGCGACGAGGCGCTCGAGGCGCTCGGTGTGCCGGCCGGGCGGTTCGAAATCGCAGCGCTGATCCCTGTCGGTTATCCGTCGGGCAACTTCGGGATCGCCCCTCGGAAGCCGGCGGCCGCTGTGACGCATTGGAACCAGTGGGGCGACAGGCGCCGCTGAGCCGTGCGTTCGTTGTGGATCCGCAGCATGTGATGGGGAAGCAGCTGGTTCGGTTCGAGCACGTCGGATGCTCGTACGGCGGTGTCCCGGTGATAGACGACGTCGAGTTCACCGTATCGGAGCACGATTTCGTCGGCATCGTCGGTCCCTCCGGCAGTGGAAAGACGACCGTGTTGCGCTCACTACTTGGCACGCTGCCCGTGACATACGGGCAAATCCACCGACGACCCGACCTTCGGTTTGGATTCGTGCCCCAGGTCGAAGCAGTCGACTGGAGCTTTCCGGCAACAGTTCGCGACGTTGTCACGATGAGCGTCGATCGGCCTCGGTTTCGACGCCTCGACCCAACTCTTATCACCGAAATTGGCGACCTGCTCGATCGGCTCGGGATCGGAGGCCTGTCCGGTCGCCACATTCGTGAGCTCTCAGGTGGACAGCAACAGCGAGTGTTTCTGGCGAGGGCACTCGTGCAGCAGCCCGACCTGCTGGTGCTCGACGAACCTGCTGGCGGAGTCGATGTCGCCACCCGCCATGAGATCCTGCATTTACTTGCTGACCTGCACCAGGCGGGGATGTCGATCTTGTTGACCACCCACGACATCAACGGCTTGGCAGCGCACTTGCCGCGGCTGGTGTGTTTCAACCGAACAGTAATTGCTGACGGTCCGCCGACGCAGGTGCTCCACCCTTATGTACTCGAACGCACCTACGGAGCGCCGATGGACGTGCTGCAACACGGTGGAATGCCCGTTGTGCTCGAACACAGAGAACACAGACCGGCCCAGCGGATCGCCGGGGAATCGTCGTGATCACCGCGATGCTCGAGCCGTTCCAGTTCGGGTTCTTTCAGCGCGGAATCATCGTTGCCACTTTGGCCGGTGCGTTGTGCGGGCTGGTTGGCGTGTACGTGGTGTTGCGGTCGATGAGCTACATCGGCCACGGGCTGTCGCACGCCGTGTTCGGCGGTGCAGCAGTCTCGTCGGTGCTCGGCGTGTCTTACTTCCTTGGTGCCGGGCTGTGGGGTGTGCTGGCAGCATTGATGATCGGGCGGGTGTCCGCCCGTCGCGTGATCGGGGCGGATGCCGCGATCGGTGTCGTCACCACGGCGTCATTCGCGATTGGATTGGCAATCCAATCACGCAGTGGATCGGTGTCGCGGACGCTCGACACCGTGCTGTTTGGCAACGTGCTCGGAGTGTTCCGCGGAGATGTTGCAGCAATCGTGATCGTCGGCCTCGTCGTCGTGGCGCTGGTCGTGGCATTTCAGCGTGAGCTCACGTTTGCCACGTTCGATCCGGAAGTCGCCGAAGTATCTGGCGTGCGGGTCGCCATGATCGACGCGATGTTGATGGTCGTTTTGTCGGCAACCGTGTTGGTGTCGGTGAGGGTTATCGGTGCCCTGCTGATCTCGGCAATGTTGGTGTTGCCTGCCGCCACCTCGCGACTGATGACGAACTCGATTGGCCGCATGCTGTGGCTCTCGCCACTGCTCGGCGCATCGTTCGGTTTTGTCGGTATGTATGCCAGCTGGTACGCCGATGTTCCTTCTGGTGCGGTGATCACGATCGTCGGCTCCACGATGTTCGCGATCGTGTACCTGGCCACCGACGTCGCCAAACGCCACGCGATCGGCAAACTCGACGAGCACACCGCCCTGGCATGACACGGGTCACTCTCCAGCATCGCGTCAACAGTTTGCGCACTATCTACGCAATGAGTTCGCCCGTTCAGCGGTTTTCGGCGCCAGTGTTCGGCGCCCATCCTCCGGTAGCGTAGGTGAGCCATGTCTGAGAACTCCTTGATCACAAAACTCGTACGTGGGCCGGCGCGCCGCGACGACATCCGCAATCTTGCGATCGTCGCCCACGTCGATCACGGAAAGACGACTCTTGTCGACTCGCTGCTTCAGCAGGCCGGTGCGTTTCGGGCCAACGAGTTCCACGAAGAGCGGGTCATGGACTCGAACGATCTCGAACGTGAGAAGGGCATCACGATCCTTGCCAAGAATACGTCCGTGCGTTGGGGCGGAGTCACGCTCAACATCGTCGACACGCCGGGCCATGCCGACTTCGGTGGCGAGGTCGAGCGCGCTCTTACCATGGTCGACGGCATTGTGCTGCTGGTCGATGCCGCCGAGGGCCCGCTACCGCAGACCCGTTTCGTGCTTCGCAAGGCGCTCGCCTACGACATGCCCGTGATCCTGGTGATCAACAAGATCGATCGTCCGGATGCGCGCATCGCCGAGGTTGTCGACGAGACCTACGAACTGTTCATGGATCTCGACGCCAGCGATGATCAGCTCGACTTTCCGATCGTCTACTGCTCGGGTCGCGACGGTTGGGCGACTATCGATCTTGACGTCGCGATCGAGGACCGCCCCGACACGCTCGGGCCGCTATGCGATGTGATCCTCGAGACGATCCCTTGCCCTGCCTACACGCCCGGCGCGCCGCTGCAGGCATGGGTCACCAACCTCGACGCCAACGCATATCTCGGGCGCTTGGCACTGTGTCGGGTCATCGAGGGCAAGATCGAGAAGGGCAAGCAGGTCGCTTGGTGTCGCACAGACGGCACGATCGAGCGCACCAAGGTCGTCGAGTTGTTTCTCACCGAGCAGCTCGCCCGCGTGCCAGTCGACTCTGCGTGGGCAGGCGATCTGGTGGCTGTGGCCGGCATCGCCGAGATCACGATCGGAGAAACGCTGGCCGACGCCGAGAACCCGATCGCCCTGCCCGTGATCACCGTCGATGAGCCTGCGCTGTCGATGACGATCGGCATCAACACCTCGCCGTTGGCAGGTCGCGACGGCAAGAAGTTGACGGCCCGCCTTGTCAAGAATCGGCTCGACGCCGAGCTGGTCGGCAATGTCAGCATCCGTGTTCACCCAACCGAGCGCCCAGACGCGTGGGAAGTTCAGGCCCGTGGAGAGCTACAGCTGGCCGTGCTGGTAGAAACCATGCGCCGCGAGGGTTTCGAGTTGAACGTCGGCAAACCCGAGGTCGTGACCAAGGAAATCAACGGCAAGCGCAACGAGCCGGTCGAGCGGGTCACCATCGACGTTCCGGAGGTGCACCTCGGAGTCGTGACACAGCTGCTCGCAGCTCGCAAGGGTCGGATGGAGAACATGATCAACCATGGTCTCGGATGGGTGCGTCTCGAGTACCTGGTTCCGGCACGCGGGCTGATCGGGTTTCGCACCGAATTTCTTACCGAGACCCGTGGCACTGGTGTGATCAGCCACATCTTCGATGGATACGAGCCGTGGTTCGGTGAGATCCGTGCCCGGGACCGTGGTTCGATCGTGGCGGACCGCACCGGCCCGACCACCACCTATGCCATGACCAACCTGCAAGAACGCTGCACGATGATGGTCGGGCCCGGCACCGACGTGTACTTGGGCATGATCGTCGGCGAGAACTCGCGATCAGGCGACATGGATGTCAACATCTGCCGCGAGAAAAAGCTCACCAACGTGCGTGCTTCTTCGACCGACGACCCGATCAAGCTGACGCCGCATCGGGTGCTGTCGCTAGAGCACGCGCTGGAGTTCATCGCCACCGACGAATGCATCGAGGTCACGCCGAAACATATTCGGTTGCGCAAGGTGTACCTCGATCCGCAAGATCGTCACCGTCACAACAAACAGCTGTTGGGCAGCACGTCGGGCTAGCGGCACCAACCATTACTGAGGGTGCCTGCTGGCACCTGGATTAACGGTTGCTAGGCGAAGGCGTCGTCGCCGGCAGCCTGTGCGCTGCCGGCCGACGTGACCTCACCAAACCTGGTGCCGTATAGCTCGACAAAATCTGCGAGCATGTCGTCCAGCGGGAGGTCGTTGTAGCTGCCGCGCTGATTTGTGTACTCCATGTGGCGATTGCCGGACCGGTCGAATGGGTGCATCAGTGCATCCGCGGTGCCGTTGAACTCGAGCGGCTTCACACCGAACCGTTCGCACAGCTCGATGTTGAACGCCGTGCTTAGCTTGAACCAACGCAGGTCGCCGGCTTCTCCGGCCGGATCGGGCAGCAGTAGTTCGGCGTAGCCGTGCCAGATGAACAGGTCGGTACCCATCGAGGCCGACAGCCTTTGGCTCGTCAGATGGTTGCGAACGTCGGCAAACCCGAGTCGGGCAGGGATGCCAAGCGAACGGGCGGCGGCAGCCAACAGAATCGACTTCGGCACGCACCAGTTCGTCAGGGCAAGGGCGACCGCGCTGGCCCGAAATGCCTCCGGTTCGTACGAGATGCCATACGGGTCGTACCGGATCTGGTCGCGAACGGCGTAGAACAAGGCTGTCGCCTGCGCGAGATGCCCATCACCACTCGAGGTGTTGGAGTTGGCGAACGTCGCGACGCCTGGCGCCTCTGAGTCGATGAACCACGTCGGCTCGAGCCAGGCATCTTCGATCTCGATATGGTCCACTCGGCGACCTTATGGGCTGGGCGGTCTCAAGGGCCGATCGTGACAGCGCTGTCGGGCTCGCCCAGATCGAGACAGGCGTTGTCCCGATGCCGAAAGGCACCCGCATCCCACGCCAGCAGACCGATCCGGCAACGCTCCCAGTGGTTGCCAGAAATGCTGCAGTCGGAGGCGCCGCGCTGCAGCACACAGCCGCTGTCACCCAAGACGGCGGCGTTGCCTTTGACCTCGGCCTGCGTGCCCCCATCGATGTCGACGGCACGCATCGTGCGCTCGAACGAGTTGCTGATCACCGTCGAACCCTCGGTGTCGATCATCTGGATGCCCCACCAGCGCGCCGTGACTCGATTGCCGCGCACAGTGGCGCCCACCGTGCCTGTCAGGCGCACGGCGGCCAACAGGTCGGCAAACTCGCAGCTCTCGACAACGTGGCCGGAACCGCCAGTGATGTCGATCGCGCAATCCCACTGCATGCCCGTGAACGTTGATCGTGTGATCGCTGCGTGGTTGGCATCGGCCACCACCACCCCCGAGGCGCCGCACGAGACGATTCGCACGTCGTCGGCGGCGACATGGATGTGTCCATCGATGTGACAGCCGAGCATGCTGGCGCTGGTACCAACGGCGCGGACGACAATCTTCGGCAGCCAGGCGATCCGCTTGCCGCCGCCATTCAGCGAGCAATGCTCGAGGCGCGAACCGGCGCCGAGCATGACGGCGTCGCTTTCGAGTCCGTCGATCCTGGTGCGGTGCGGGCCGAGGCCGCGGAGCGTCACGCCGTCGGGCACCCGGGCCGGCCCGATATAGGTCCCGTCGCCGAGCTGCACGATCGAACCCGGTCCGGCATCGGCGATGACGTCGGTCAGCATCAACCTCGCCGGGGGCGACTCGGGGAATAGTTCGATCGGTGCAGGCTGAGGTTCGTCAATCGTGACGCGATAGACGATCGGGAGCCGCTGTGGCTTGCGGGGCGGCCGAACCAGGCGAAGATCGTCGTCGTGCTGCTCGAAGGCAATCGGCTGTCCGTCCATCGATTCAAGCGCCGTCACGGTGCCGACCGCGCGTGCCAAGCCTGCGAATCGCCCGCGGCCGCTGACATCTATGACGTGCACCACGCCGTCGAGCACGAGGTAACGGCAATCGTTGTCCCCCCACGTGGTCCACGGTGTGCCGCGGTCGAGCAGGTCGCGATGACGACGCACCCAACCGCCCGCGGCACGCAGGCGCTCGGCGTGAGGCTCGGGGATTCGGCCCTGAGCGTCGGGTCCGACGCTCAACAAAAGATGCCCGCCTTTGGCGGCCACCTGGGTCAGCAGCGACACGATCTGAGCGGCGGTCAGCAGGTGTTCCGGACCCTCGGCTCGATTGTGACCAAAGCTAGACCCGAGCCCGCGGCGCAATTCCCAGGGTTCGGTCAGGATCTGGTCCGGGAGCTGATATTCGAACGACTTAACGTCTGGCTGGTCTGACCACCAACGATCATTGACAACCAGTTCAGGGTCGATCTTGCGAGCTGCCGCGATCAGCTCGTCACTGCGCCAATGGCTGCCCCCGGCACCCCAATGTCCGTCGCCCCACAACATTCGTGAGCCGTAACGCTCGACAAGGTCGAGCACCTGCCGATGAACGACCTTGTCGACGTACTCGCTCGATGGATACCGCTCGTCGGCCCAGTCGAGCATCGAGTAGTGGGTGCCGAACACAAGGTCGGCGCGTTCGCAGGCGGCGGCGAATTCGCCAAGCACGTTGCGATTGGGTCCGTCGTGCAAGACGGTGCGGTCGGTGTTGGGGGCATCCCACCAGCAGAACCCGTCGTGGTGCTTTGCGGCGATCACGGCGTAGCTCATCCCCGCGTCTCGGGCTAGCCCGGTCCAGGCGTCGGCGTCGAACTCCTCGAACGTAAGGAACGGGAGGTAGTCGTCGTAGTGCTCGATGTGGCCCCATCGGTCACGATGGTGGGCGAGTGTCTCGACCAGCGGCGATGGCTGCAGCAAGACGTCGGGGACGTGCCCGTCAATATGGGCGCGATACCAGCCGGCGTATTGACCGACCGGCGCCCAGGCAGGGACGCTGGCCAAGTTGGCGTGCACGAGCAGCCCAAATCGTCGTTGCATCCACCAGTTCGGCGCCACCATCTCTGGGACATCCTGCCACGTGGCAGGGGACCTGACGCGAGTCGTGGCACACTCGGGCGGTGATCTCGACCGCTGACCTTCTGCTCGAACAGAAAATGGCCTCGCTGAATCGCCGACTTCACGAGCTGGAATCGGTCGTCGTCGCCTTCTCCGGCGGAGCCGATTCGGCGTTTCTAGCAGCTGTCGCGCACAGGCAACTCGGTGCCGATCGGGCACAGGCGGTGACTGCAGTGTCACCGTCTTTGGCCGGTGCCGAGGAAGCAGACTGTCGTTTGCTGGCCAAAGAGTGGGGGCTGCGTTGGACGCCGGTCGAGACTCACGAGATGGAACAGGCGGCGTACCGTCTCAACGACGGCGACCGTTGCTATCACTGCAAGGCCGAGCTGATGAAGATCGTCACCCCGATCGCGGCGGCCAGCGGGGCGACTGTCGTGCTGGGAGTCAATCTCGACGACTTGGGCGACCATCGGCCGGGCCAGCGTGCTGCCACCGGGGCTGGTGCGGCTTTTCCGCTGGTCGACGCGGGCTTCACCAAAGAGGACATTCGGGCCGCATCGCGACTGATGGGGTTGCGTACCTGGAACAAGCCGGCCGCCGCCTGTCTGGCCAGCCGAGTGCCATACGGCACCGAGGTGACAGTCGGCATCTTGAGCCGGGTCGAGCGTGCCGAGGCGGCTCTGCACGCACTCGGGTTCCGACAATGTCGGGTGCGCCATTACGACGACACCGCTCGGATCGAGGTCGATGCCGACGAACTGGCGGTGGTGATCGAACACCGCGTCGAGATCGTCGCCGCCGTGCGCGGCGTCGGCTACCAGTACGTAACCCTTGACCTCGAGGGTTTTCGTTCGGGCAACCTCAACGCCGCGCTGTCCTGAAGCGGTACGTTGGCGGCGTGCTGATCGCAGACATCCATCATGTGTCCCTCAACGTTTCCGACGTCGAGCGGGCGTTGACGTTCTATCAGGATGTGCTCGGCATGGAGCCGCTACAGCGTCCGAACTTCCCGTTCGGTGGAGCTTGGCTCGATGCCGGCAACGGGCGTCAGGTGCACCTGATCGAGGCCAAAGTGCCGACCGATCTGGGGCAGCACATGGCTTTCCTGGTGGCCGATCTCGACGCCGCCATCGAGCAACTGCGGGCGGCCGGAGTCGACACCCCTGACGCCACCCCTGTCGGGGCGACGGGTATCCGCCAGACCTTCGTGGCCGACCCCGACGGCAACCGGATCGAGTTCACGCAACCTGCCTGATGGTCGCCCAACCATCCCGCGGGGAAAAACTGCGGCGCCGCCTGGCCAGCATTCCGGCGCTCTTCGTCTCGACACTGCTGCTGACTATCTCGACGCCGATCTTGCTACCGACCGTGTTGGTGATCGACGCCGTTCGGGTGAAGTTTCGGTTCCCATTGGCGCGGCTGCTCGGCTTCGGAGTGCTGTGGTGCTGGATCGAGAGCGCCGGCGTCACCCGCTGCGCCCTGGTCTGGGCGATGGGCCGGTCGAACGATGAGAACCTGCACTATCGGATCATGGCCTGGTGGTCGGGTCTCTTGACGAGGGCGCTCGGCGTGACGGTCGGGATCGACCCACGGGTCGAGGGGTTGGAAGCGGTCGAGGGCGGCAACGCGATCGTGCTGGCGCGTCACGCCAGCCTGGCGGATTCGCTGCTGTCCGGTTGGGTGTTCAGCAATGTCGCCGGCCTCCACCCGAGATATGTACTCAAGCGCGAACTGTTGTTCGACCCGTGCCTCGACATCGTCGGTTTGCGTGTGCCGAATCGTTTCCTCGACCGTGAAGCCACCGATGGCAGCACCGAACTCGACGCCCTGCGAGATCTCGGTCAACAGGTCGGCGCCGGGTCGGTGGGCGTGATCTTCGTCGAGGGCACGCGCTCGAACGATCGCAAGCGTGCCAGGGCGCTCGAGAAGATCGGCGTACGGAACCCCGATCGTGCCGCTCGGATGTCGGCACTGCGGCGTCTGTTGCCACCGCGACCGGCGGGCTCGATTGCCTTGCTCGGGGGCGCACCCGACGCCGACGTGGTTCTGGCCTGGCATATAGGGTTCGATGGTCTCGACACATTTGCCGGCATTCTCGACAATCTGTCGAGACCGCTCCCTGAGGTTCGCTTCGTCATGAAACGGTTTGCTCGTTGCGAGGTTCCGAACGGTGCCGAGTTCTCCAGATGGCTCGACGATCGTTGGCTGGAGATCGATGCCGAGATCGACCGGGCACTCTCCGGATAATGGCGGGAATGCGATGCTGAAGTGGGAGGTTGCGTATCGTCTCTTTCGTGAAGCTTTCGATGATGATCAACTATTCCGGCGACTTCCACTCGGACGTGGCACGGGTGCAAGAACTCGAGGCGGCCGGTCTCGACTTGGTCTGGGTGCCCGAGGCATACAGCTTTGATTCGGTCAGCTTGATGGGATATCTAGCCGCCAAGACCGACACGATCCAGATCGGCGCCGGCATTCTCAACACCTACTCGCGCACCGCCACCTGCATTGCGCAGACCGCAGCCGGTCTCGATTATGTCAGCGGCGGTCGGTTCGTGCTCGGGCTCGGTGCCTCTGGCCCGCAAGTGATCGAGGGGTTTCACGGTGTTCCGTACGAGAAGCCGATGGCTCGTATCCGCGACTACATCAACATCTGCCGCATGGTGTGGCGCCGCGAGCGGGTCGTCTATGACGGCAAGGCCGTTCAGATTCCGCTACCAGAGGGCCAGGGAACTGGGCTGGGCAAGCCGCTCAAGCTGATCAACCATCCTGTTCGCGAGAACATCCCGATTTTCTGGGCTTCACTGATGGGTCTTTCGGTCACCGCTACAGCCCGGCACGCTGACGGATGGCTTCCGATCTTTTTTGACCCCGAGAAGTTCCATACCGTTTGGGGTGACGAGCTCAAGATCGGCACCGCCGAACGCGACCCGGCGCTCGGTCAGCTTCAAATCTCAGCCGGCGGCCTGGTGGCGATCGGCGACGAGTTTGTCGGCGACGCTGCGACTCGTGTGCTCGACACGGCGCGGCCGAGCGTTGCGCTGTACGTGGGCGGCATGGGTGCCCGCGACAAAAACTTCTACAACACGATCTGCCAGAAGTACGGCTACGTTGATGAAGCGATCGCGATCCAGGATCTGTACCTGAGCGGCAAGAAGGAAGAAGCCGCATCGATGGTTCCTGAAGAGATGCTCGCCAGCACCAATCTGGTCGGCTCGGCCGGACACGTCAAAGAGCGCTTGGCCGCCTACAAGGAGGCCGGCGTTACGCATCTGTCGGTCACACCGGTCGGCAACGACCCGGTCAAGACCATCGAACAGCTGCGTCAACTGCTCGACTGATCAGCTGACCGGACGCTCAAGTCATCAGGTCGTACGCTTGCGTCGTGCCAGAGCCTGATGCCGAACCGCTGACCGAGGCCGAGCGGTCGACCGCGGCCCACATCGAAATGATGATGGTGTACCAGGCGCGACTTGCCGAACAGCGCCGGGCATCGATCGAGGCGGGGCGTCGCAAGGGCGGGTTGGCAGGCGCCGCGATGGCCGGCGCCATGCTGGCGGTCGCTGAGATTTATGAAGGCCCTCCGAAGGAAGATGCCCCGGTTACCGTCGAGGCGTCGAGCGACCCGATCGACATCGACAAAGATGGCGTCGATCTTACGGTCGGCGAGGTCGATGTCGCTGCGCCGCCGCTCGAACGACTCGCCCCGTTCGTGAATCCGACCCGCAAGCCACCCCAAGTGTGATCTGCCGTACGCGTCAGCGGTTGAGGTAGGCGCCGGGCCGGGTGAGCAACCTGCGGTGCCATCGTCGCGGTGACGTGGCGATCGCTCTGGGTTCGTCCTCGAACATCCAGCGAGCGAAGTTGCGGCGTCCCCACGCGCCACTGGCCGCAACGATTCGGATCGCTCCACGCGCCCCGGCCGGATGCTTGAGCACAGCCCCGAGCCGCTTCGACATGCGGTGGTCGGCGAACAGGTGATGATCTACAGCGTGCTCGTATCGGTTCTGCACGATCTCGGGCTGCGTCGCGCCGCCGGCGATGATCGCCTCCGCTGCAAATCGTCCGGTCAGCAGTGCCTGACCGATGCCCTCTCCGGTCATCACGTCGGTTGCCGCCGCAGCATCGCCCACGAAGAGCACTCGTCCAAGTGTCAGCGAGACTTCGTCGATCCGGGCCGGAATCGGCCAGGCCGTGTGCCGGCCCTCGAGCTCGAAGTCGGGCCCGAGCGCCTCGACGACGTGCGTGCGGGCGAGCAGGTCACGCCACAGTTCAGCCATGTCCTGCACGCGACGGCTGCCATCACGCAAGACACCGAACCCGATGTTGGCGCGGTTGCCAGGGAGCGGAAACGACCAGGCGTAGCCGGGCAGCAGGTCTTCCTCGAACCAGACGATCAACCGCTGCGCGGCCGGGCCCGTGACGTTGCTGGCGTATTGCCGAAATGCATGCCACTCGCCGCGGTACCCGTCGATGTTGGCGCGGAGTGCTTTGCGGACCGGGCTCCAAGCGCCGTCGGCTGCGACCACGTAGCGGCATCGAACCGTGCCAAGACTGTCGACTTCGACATCGACGTGTTCGCTCGATGTTGTGTCGATCGAGTTGAAGCCGTGGCCGTCGTAAACTGTCACCCCGCGCCTGCGGGCGAGTTGAACGAGCTCGTTGTCGAGCGTTCGACGTGGAGCGACGGCTGCATACAAGCCCGTCGTCGGCAGCGGCGCTTCGACCACGCGTCCCGAGGGTGAACGCAGCCAGGCGGCGTAGACGTCGAACCAGCCGTCGACCCGGCCCGGTTCGAGACCGAGTGCTTCGAGCTCGCGTAGCGCCAACGTGGTCAGCCCGTCGCCGCAGCACTTGTCTCGCGGAAACGTGGCCTTGTCGACGATCGTCACCGAACGGCCGGCGTCGCTGAGGGCGATCGCAGCCGCCGTGCCCGCCGGGCCGGCACCGACGATCAGAACGTCGCAGACGTGCACACTCACGAGGAACGAGGCTACGGCTCGATCACCCCGAGCCGCGCCGCGGGTGGGTACGGGCCTGATTGTGGAAAGGCCGGATCAGGCATCGCCGACACCAGGTTTCGCCACGTCGGCAGCAGGTCGTACGCAGCATCTCCAGGGCACGCCGTGAGCGTGGCGTCCCGGTGCCCTGAGATGATCGGAGTCGTCACAGTTGTGCCGCTCGCCAACTTGTTGGACCCTCGCGACACATAGGTGGCGGTCGCCCCTGCATCGGCATCGAGTCGGTACCGCCACGCCAGCCACTTGAGAACGTTCACGAGAGACGCCTGGGCCGCCGCCGTCGGGGGCTGATCGACATGATTGCCGATCAAACAGACCAGCTGCGCCCAACCCTGGTTGCCGCCGGTCGCATCGGCAACGACGGGCCCCTCCAGCGAGCCGGACCTACCCTCCCAGACCGAACCATCGCGGGCGACGAAGAAGTGGTAGGCGACGTCTCCCCAGCCCTTCGAGGCGCTGGTGTGGAATCCATAGGCGCTACGGATCACTGTGCGCGGGTCGTCATAGTTGTTCGACGATGCGGTGTGATGAACCAGAAGGAATCGCACGGTCTCGCGTTCAAGGCTTGACTTTGGTAGTAGATCGGCGCCCCACGCCGCCCGCCGGTGGATCTGCAGCCCCGGCATCATCTCGATCATGTCGTCGGAGGTGCCCGGGAGCGAAGGGGATGCAGGGACGGCCGGCCGAACGCCGGCGGCCGGACCGGTTTGTACCGAGTCGAACGACTGCCCGCAGCCACTGACGGCGAGCAAGCCGACGGTGCCGAACGTTGCGAGCCTGATCGCTTCGCGACGCGTCGGCTCGATGCTGCACATGGTGACGACTCTACGATGCAACGCAGCGGCCGGCGATCTACCGGCCCATCATGGATGGAGGAGTCGAGATGAGCCGATTGTGTGAGGTGCGAGTAACAGTCGCTACGGGCGTCGGCCGGAGGTAACCGACATGCCACTCAACCCGAAAGCGGTCGGCAGCAAGGGCGACCCGATCGAGGTCAGCTGGAACAGCAAGGACTGCCTGTTGTATGCGGTCGGCATCGGAGCCGGCACCGGCTCTCTCGCCTTCACTACCGAGAACACCAACAGTGTGGATCAGGTCGTCTTCCCCACGTTTCCCGTCGTGATCGGATGGGGGAGGGGTTCGGCGATGAGCAACATCGGTTCGTTCAACCCGGCGCTTTTGGTGCACGGGCAACAGTCGGTCACGCTGCATCGACCGATCCCCGTCGCGGGCACCGCGACGCTGCAGAGTGAGGTCACGGCAATGTACGACAAGGGCAAGGCGGCCGTCGTCGTATCGGCGACCACGGCATTGATGGCTGGCGAGCCGCTTTACACGAACACGGCCTCGGTGTTCATCCGCGGCGAAGGTGGCTGGGGTGGCGAACGTGGTCCTTCGGGCCCGCAGAATGTGCCACCCGGCCGCGATCCCGATCACCAGGTGACGTACCAAACATCACCCGATCAGGCACTGCTGTACCGACTGTCAGGAGATCGCAATCCGTTACACAGCGATCCGTCGTTTGCCGCGATGGGGGGCTTCGACCGCCCGATATTGCACGGATTGTGCACCTACGGGTTCACCGGTCGGGGACTGTTGCAGAGCCTGTGCGGCGACGACCCGACCCGGTTTCACCACATCGAAGGCCGTTTCACCTCGCCCGTCTATCCCGGCGAGGCATTGACCGTCAGCATGTGGGAGACCACCCTGGGCGAGGCCGTGTTTACGACCTCGGTCGGCGAACGTGCCGTGATCGACCAGGGCCTGGTGCGTTACAGCTGACGCTGGCCCGCCGACTTGTTCGTCAGTGGGGTCTTACTGGCTGCCGCCGGCGATCTCACCGACCAGCAGTTCGGGAGCAACGTTGGTGTAGTTCGGCACGTCGCCCATGATGGCGGCACCGTGGGCGCCCATCGTGGCGTTGAAGGCGTCTTCGCTGGTGACGACGGCCCAGCCCATGGCGGCATACTTTCCGGCGGCGATGGTGGCGGCCCCCCAACCTTGACAGGCATCGCCTAGCTTTTCGGCGAGCATCGGCATGTGCTTGGACGTGTAGTAGTCCATGTCGAAGGTCGAGTCGTCGGCGCGCGGGTACAGAATTGTTACAGCAAGCATCGGCGCAGTATTGCAGACGCGGCCGATCCTGTCGCCAACGGACCTGATTGACTGCATGGCATGGAGCCGACAGGTCTGCTGAAGCTGTTTCTCGACACCGATCGGCTTGCCGTGGCGGGTGCGCTGGCAGCACAGCCGATGACCACGGATCGGATCGTAACCGTCACAAATCGTGATCTACGCACCGTGCTGACGGCACTCGGCGACCTGCGTGCCAGCGGACTGGTCGTCGCCGATGAAGATGGGTATCGCCTCGATGAGCAGGCGATCCGCTTGGCTGCAAAGTCGGCGGCAGAGATCGAAATCCCGATGGACCCGGTTATCGGGTTCGGGATGACAGCCGACGAGCAACTCGTTCTCGGCCGCTACTTCTCAGGTCGAGTGCTGATCGACATTCCCTCGCATCGCGCCAAGCGTCTGATCGTGCTGCAGCGGCTGGCGCTCGAGTTCGACATCGGCCGCCGCTATTCCGAGCCAGAGGTCAACGAGATTCTGGGTGCCTTCAATCCGGACTGGTCAACGCTGCGGCGTGGGCTGATCGATGAAGATCTACTCGATCGTGAGACCACCGGCGGAAGCAACTTGTACTGGCGTAGCGGAGGTCGCATCACCGATCTACCGCCCACCTGAAGACCCGCCCAGCGGAAAGGTGTCGCGGAAAGGTGTCAGGCACCATTCCGTTACGCTCACGGCGTGGGCATGTATGAGACATTCCGGTCGGTCGTTCGGTTTCGCAAGTTCGAGTTCGACCCCGTCGCCCGACGACTCCGAACTGCGATGACGGTCGAAGATCTTCGCAAGATTGCCAAACGACGGCTGCCACGAGGTGTGTTCGATTACATCGATGGCGGTGCCGAAGATGAGCGCAGCATGGCCAATAACGCGGCCGGGTTCGAACGGCTCGAGTTTCGTCCGAACGTAATGCGCGATGTCAGCCAACTCGACACCCACACCACCTTGTTGGGAAAGCGGATATCTATGCCGCTTGTGCTGGCGCCAACTGGGTACACGCGGTTGACCCACTCGCAGGGCGAACTGTCGGTCGCCCGCTCGGCCGAACGCGCCGACATCCCCTACTCGCTTTCGACGATGAGCACGCGTTCGATCGAAGAGGTCGCCGCCGTGTCGTCGGGGCAGAAGTGGTTCCAGGTGTATACCTGGAAGGACCGCGGGCTGGTGAAGGAACTGGTCGAGCGGGCTGCGGCGGCCGAGTACGAGGCGTTATGGCTCACCGTTGACACAGCTGTGCTCGGTCGACGTGAGCGCGACGTACGTCGCGGGCTGATCATCCCGCCAGAGATTGGCCCCGCGATGATCGTCGATGGCGTCCTGCATCCGTTCTGGACGCTCGACTTCATCACCCACGAACCTCTTCAGTTCGCCAATGTCGTCGGCCACGCCGATAGTGGAGCGACCGACCCGATCCCGATGGCTCAGCACGTCATGCAAAACTTCGATCAGCGACTGTCATGGGGCGATGTCGAATGGCTGCAGTCGATCTGGGATGGGCCGATCGTACTGAAAGGCATCCAGACCGTCGAGGACGCGTTGCGCGCTGTCGACGCCGGGGTGCAAGGGATCGGTCTCTCGAATCATGGTGGCCGCCAACTCGACGACGCGCCGTCTCCGATCGAGCTGGTCGAGCCGGTTGCGCAAGCCGTGCAGGGTCGGGCGGCGATCATCTGTGACGGCGGTATCCGACGGGGGAGCGACATCGTGAAGGCGATCGCGCTCGGTGCCGATGCGTGTTCGATCGGCCGCCCATACCTGTACGGCGCTGCCGCCGGAGGCGAGCGCGGCGTCGACCATGTGCTGCGGTTCTTTCGGGAGGGCCTCGAGCGCACAATGGCGCTGACGGGCCGCCGCTCGATCGCCGAGATCGATCGAGACGTCGTGCGTTGGAAGAACCGTTGACCTCTGGCGAAGGGACACACCAGCATTTGGTGGAGACCCACCAACCGGATCCGGTCCGCCGCTGAGCACACCAGATGGCGGTGCAGCGGGTTCGTAACTCGGTGCAACATGTGATGGTTCCATGTTCGGCCGCGTCAGCGGCGCTAAGGTCGAACCTGTGTTCGCCACCACTCGCGCCGACCGACCAGCCGGAACCCTTCGTGTGCTCGGCATCGACCCGGGTCTCACACGTTGCGGATTTGCGGTCGTCGATGGGCGCGGGCCTACGACCGCGACGGCGATCACGATGGGGGTGATCCGCACCTCGCTCGCCGACGAGCTGCCTCAGCGTTTGGCATCACTTCGCGACGAACTGGTGTTGCTGATCCAGGAATTCGCTCCCGACGTCGTGTCGGTCGAACGGGTCTTCTTCCAGACAAACGTGCGCACCGCGATGAGTGTTGGCCAAGCCAGCGGGTTGGCGTTGTGCGAAGCCGCTGCGGCGGGCTGCGAGGTTGTGCAGTACACACCCAACGAGGTGAAGAACTGTGTCGCCGGGTATGGGGCGGCGACCAAACTGCAGGTTCAGAAGATGGTTCAGACCCGACTCAAGCTGTCGAAGTTGCCCACGCCTGCCGATGCTGCCGATGCTGCTGCGTTGGCGTTATGCCATCTTGCCGTGGCGCCGATGAGTCGCCATATCGCTGCGGCTACCGGGGGTCGTCGATGATCGGGTCACTGCGCGGCGAAGTTCTCGAACGCGACCTCGATGGTTCGGTGCTGATCGAGGTGTCAGGGATCGGATACGTCGTCAACGTATCCCAGCGGGCATTGGCTGAACTGGAACCGTCGACCACTGCGTTTCTACATATCCATCACCACATCCGAGACTCCGATCAGCAACTGTTCGGGTTCTTGACGCGCCTCGAACGGGTCACGTTCCAGACGCTGATCGGAACTCACGGTGTCGGCCCTGCGCTCGGCATGGCGATCATTGCCACGCACCCGCCGGCGGCGCTCGTCGATATCGTCGCCAGCCAAGACATCGCCGCGCTTTCATTGGTGCCAGGTGTAGGCAAGAAAACTGCTGAGCGTTTGTTGGTCGAACTGAAGTCGCGCCTGAGTGTGCCGATCCTCGAAGGCGCCACCGGCACCCATTCCGGCGGGTCGGTGATGACCGATGTCCGCGAGGCACTGCTCGGGTTGGGCTACGGCGACAACGAGATTCGCGAGACGTTGCGCGACGTCGGTGCCGGCGACGACGCCGCCACGATGTTGCGTGAAGCCCTGTCGTCATTGGGGGCACGTCGTGCGTGACGAGTTTCTCGACCCTGGCGTCGCTTCGGACAGTGAAGAGGTCGTCGAGGCTGGGCTGCGGCCGCGGGCGCTCGATGAGTTTGTCGGTCAGCGCGAACTCAAAGAGCATCTGTCGATCGTGCTCGAGGCGGCTCGCAACCGGGGACAGGCGGTCGATCACCTTTTGTTTGCAGGCCCGCCAGGGCTTGGCAAGACCACATTGGCTGGCATCGTCGCCACCGAGATGGGTTCGCACATGCACGTCACTTCTGGGCCGGCGCTCGAACGTGCCGGCGACCTTGCAGCGATTCTGACCAAGCTCGAAGAGGGCGACGTGTTGTTCGTCGACGAGATCCATCGGTTGTCGCGGGCGGTCGAGGAGATCTTGTACCCGGCGATGGAAGACTTCCAGCTCGACATCATCGTCGGCAAGGGCCCTTCCGCTTCCAGTATCCGGTTGACGATGCCACCCTTCACACTGGTCGGCGCCACCACGCGAACCGGCATGATCACCGGGCCCCTGCGTGACCGCTTTGGCCTGGTGGCCCGGCTCGATTACTACGAGGCCGACGAGCTGCAGGCGATCATCACCCGCACCGCAGGCATCCTCGACGTCGCCATCGATGAGAATGGCGCATGGGAGATCGCCCGCCGCGCGAGAGGCACGCCTCGTATTGCGAATCGCTTGTTGCGACGAGTTCGCGACTTTGCCGAGGTGCGCCACGATGGATCGGTCACCGACGACATCGCCCGCCAAGGGCTCGCCCTGTTCGGCGTCGACGATCTCGGACTCGACAAGGTCGACAGGGCGATCCTCAACGCGATGTGCCGCCAGTTCAACGGCGGCCCGGTCGGTCTGTCGACCGTGGCGATCAGTGTGGGTGAGCAACCCGACACGGTCGAAGACGTCTATGAGCCGTTCTTGATCCAGCAAGGCATGATCGCCCGCACTCCCCGCGGTCGTGTCGCCATGCCGGCCGCGTATCAGCATCTCGGCTTGGCTCAGCCAAAGCCGCGTGCCGGCCAAGCGGGCCTGTTCGACGGCTGACCGAGAAGCTGACCGCTCGCCGGGTCAAGCAACCGGAAGATGTTCGGCAAAGAATGCCATGGTCTTCGCCCATGCGGTCTGAGCGGCCGACTCGTTCCAAAACATCTCGCTCTCGTGGTTGTCGAAGGCGTGCCCGGCGTTCTCGACGTTCAGCACGAAGCCCGAACGTCCGTCGATCGCTGTGTTGATCGCTGCCACGCCCTCGTTTGGAATGAACGGGTCGTCGTTGCCGAAGTGGAACAGCGTTGGGCAACTGACGCTGTCGATGCCCCCGAGCATCGACGCCACCCCGGATCCGTAGTAGCTCACACATGCCGACGGCTCGCCGGCCACGGCGATTCCCCAGGCCAGAGTGCCGCCAAGGCAGAAGCCCATGACGGCGGGAATTCCGGTGGCCCCGTCGACGGCACGCAGCGCATTGAGGGCTGCAACGCAGTCACCGACGGCCGTCGGTGGGTCGAGCTTGCCGGCCTGCTCGAGCGAGGCGGTGAGGCCCTCTTGATCATGGCTGGACTCCCAACCGGGTGCGAACCGCCAAAACACGTCGGGAGCCCCAACCACATAGCCGGCGTCGGCCAGCCGTGCCGCCACCGCCTTGACGTACGGACCGACGCCGAAGATCTCTTGCAGCAGCAAGATTGCAGGGCCAGAGCCCGAATCGGGGGCCCACACGTGGATCGCCATTTCGCCGCCCTCGCAGGCGACCTGAACAGTTGTCGGATCACTCATGCCGGGCATGATCGCACACTGTGCGACATCCCGCCCTCCCCGTAGCCTGGTGAGCTATGCGGCTCGCCGACTTCGACTATGAGCTTGCGCCGGAGCGGATCGCCCAGACTCCAATTGCTCCCCGCGATTCTGCACGGCTGCTGGTCGATCGCGGAAGTCAGGCGCCCCAACACCGGCATGTCAACGAGCTCCCCGAAATCCTCATGCCAGGTGATCTGCTGGTTGTCAACGAGACGAAAGTGATCCCGGCTCGGCTGGCGTTGTTACGGGCGACCGGTGGGAAAGCGGAAGTTCTAATGCTCGAGCCGCTCGACGGCGAACGCAGACTCTGGGAGGCGCTCGTTCGGCCTGCCCGCAAGCTCAAGCCAGGTGAGGTGTTGTTCGCCCCTAATGGCACTCCGGTGGTGGTGATCGGGGACCGCACACAAGCCGGTGACACGTTCATGGTCACGCTGCTCGGGTCGGTCGACTCGCTCGAAATGCTCGCCGAGCATGGCGAGATGCCGCTCCCGCCTTACATCACCGAACGGCTCTCCGATCCAGATCGTTACCAAACGATCTACGCCCGCCATCCTGGCAGCGCGGCGGCGCCGACTGCCGGATTGCACTTCACCGACAAACTGCTTGGCCGACTGGCGAAGGGCGGTGTCGAAGTCGCCAAGGTCGAGCTGGTTGTCGGGCTCGACACGTTCCGCCCGATCACCGAGGATGATCCGCTGGCGCACCGCATGCACACCGAGCGTTACCGGGTCCCCGAGCAGACCATGCTCCGATGTCGGGAAGCCAAACGGGTGGTCGCAGTCGGCACGACATCGGTGCGGGCGCTCGAGTCGGCTGCCGCCCACGGCGAGTTGCAGGGACGCACCGACATCTTCATCCACCGCGGCTTCGACTGGAAGATTGTCGATTTGCTGATGACCAACTTCCATATGCCGCGCACGACGCTGCTGATGATGATCGACGCCTTCGTCGGTGATCGCTGGCGAACGCTCTACGAAACGGCTCTGCGAACCGACTACCGGTTCCTCAGCTTCGGCGACGCCATGCTGCTCGACCGTGGCTAACCTCGCTCGACGTGCATCCTGTCGAGTTCGAAACCGTGGCGACCGATGGCGCAGCTCGCGCCGGCGTCGCCAACACGGCGACTGGGTCGTACACGACACCGCTGTTCATGCCGGTCGGCACGCGCGGGGCGATCAAGCACCTAAGTGCGGACGACTATGAAGCTGTCGGTGCACAGATCGTGCTGGGTAACACCTACCACCTGATGTTGCGGCCCGGCGCCGAGACCGTCGCCCAACTCGGGGGGCTGGCCAAGTTCGCCGGCTGGGACGGGCTGACACTTACAGACTCGGGCGGGTTTCAGGTGTTCTCACTGGAGCCGAAGGTCGATGACGAGGGTGTTACATTCGCCAGCACATACGACGGCAGTAGGCACCGGTTCACACCGCAGTTGGCAGTTGAGACTCAGCAACTGCTCGGGGCCGACATCCAGATGGTTCTCGACGTTTGCCCGCCGCTCCCGAGCTCTTCCGATGTTGTCCGCCTGGCGGTCGAACGCACATCGGCGTGGGCTGCGCTGGCGCGACGTACCCATACGCGTCCAGATCAGGCGCTGTTCGGCATCGTGCAAGGCGGCATCAGCGAGGCGATGCGCGCCGAGAGTGCCCAGCGGACCGTGGCGCTCGACTTCGACGGCTACGGGATCGGCGGGCTGTCGGTGGGGGAGACACGCACAGAAATGCTGCCAGCTCTTGCAGCGGCGCTCGAATACCTGCCTGCCAACCGTCCTCGCTATCTGATGGGTGTCGGCGACCCGGCCTCAATGGTTGAAGCGGTCAACCTTGGCGTCGATCAGTTTGACTGCGTCATGCAGACCCGCCTAGGACGTCACGGCACGGCGCTCACCAGCCAAGGCCGGCTCAACCTCAAGCGCAGTGAGTTCGCGCTGGTTGACGAACCCGTCGACGCGTCCTGTTCGTGCATGGTGTGCCGCCGTCACAGTCGCGGCTATCTGCGACACCTGTTCAAGGTTGGTGAACCGACGGGCTCGCGTCTGGTCAGTCTGCACAATCTGGCCTGGACGATCGACCTCATGAACCGCATGCGGTCGGCGATCATCGACGGCTCGTTCGAGAGTCTCCGTGCAGACATCCTGTCGGTCTGGGCCTGAGATCGCTACGCTTGCGACCCGCTATGTATGCACTCTCACTTCTCGCCCAGGACGACTCGAGCAGTGGCGGCGGTGTCGCCCAGTTGCTGATCCTGCTACTGATCCCATTCGCTATGTATTTCCTGCTGATTCGCCCTCAGCGCAAGCGGATGAAAGACCAGGCCAGAATCCAGTCGTCGCTCGGCGTTGGCGATGAAGTGATCATGAACTCGGGCATCTACGGCTTCATCACCGGCGAAGAGGCCGACCGTTTTTGGATTGAGATCGACGACGACGTGCAAATCCGCGTCGCCAAAGCCGCCGTACAGGGCAAGGTCAATACGGCCGATGACCCCGACGACGACGACGATGACGACGACGAAGACGAAGACGGCCCTGATTCCGATGATTCCGATGACGATTCCGACGACAGTTCGGGCGAAGCGTGAAGAAGGGTGCCCTTTGGGCCACTTTGCTCGGGTTCGTTGGTCTCGTCGGCGGACTGCTGGCGCTGAATCTCAGTGTTGGCAACACCCCGGTACTCGGGCTCGACCTGAAAGGTGGCCTTTCGGTCATCTATGCCACGCAAGAACCAGCCGACGCCGAACAGCTCGTGATCGTGCGAGACCTGATGCGTGGTCAGCTCGAGAGCTTTGGTATCGCTGAGCCAGACGTCCGGGTCGAGGGCGAGAACATCGTCGTCGACCTGCCAGGCGTCAGCGACCAGGCCTCAGCGTTCGAGGCGTTGCAAGTCTCAGGCATCGTCACTCTGCGACCCGTCATCGCCTGTGATGGGCTGGCAACAGCAAACGAGGCGATCGGACAGGCGACCATGCCTCGCGCTGACGGCGCGGGCACCTGTGTTGTCGGGCCCTCGGGCGGCACGGGAGAGGTGTTTTCACAGGGCAGTGCCAGCGCCACGATCAGTCAGAGCACCGGGCAGTGGGTCGTCAACGTCGACCTTCGATCCGATGGGCAGGTCGTCTGGAATACGCTTGCGGCAACCTGTTTCAACGGCGGAGCGGAGTGCCCAACTCGTCAGCTGGCGATTCTTCTCGACGACGTGATCCAGTCGTCCCCGGTCGTTCAAACACCCGACTTCCCAGGGTCGGTCCAAATCTCAGGAGCATTCGAAGAGTCTGAGGTTCGCAGCCTGGCCCGGGTACTCAACCGCGGCGCCTTCCCGGTGCCCGTCGAGCAGCAACGTGTCGAGACGGTGTCAGCAACGGCCGGCCAAGACTCACTCAACGCAGCCGTCATCGCCGGCCTGATCGGCGTCGCCGTGATGTTGGCGTTCATGGTTGCCTACTACAGGCGGTTGTCGGTCGTGATCCTCACCGGGCTGGTCGTGTGGGGCATGACCGTGTTCTCGCTAGCCGTGTTTGTGTCGCGGGCCACCAACTATGCCCTCACGCTGGCGGGGGCCACGGGTATCATCGTTGCTGTCGGAGTCACGGTGGATACCTATGTCGTGTTTTTCGAACGCCTCAAAGACGAGGCGCGCCACGGCCGCACAATTCGAAACGCGGCGCCCCGCAGCTTCAAGGCCACATGGCGCACGATTGTGTCGGCCGACCTGGTATCGCTGCTGGCGTCGTTGATCCTGTTCTCGTTGAGCGTCGGATCTGTGAAGGGCTTCGCCCTGTATCTCGGGCTCACCACAATCTGCGACTTGGTGGTGTTCTACTTCTTCACCCGTCCCGCGGTGTACTTGCTGTCGACCACGAGCTGGTTCGACGGCGACCGCCGAATGCCCGCCACCCTGGCTCCCACGGGGGCAACGTCGTGAGCGATCTCGCCACCATCGACCGGCCGGCGATCGCCAAGACCCGAATCGGGCGTTTGTTCGAGGGCCAGACCTCGCTCGACTTCATCGGCCATCGAAAGGTCGGTATCTGGATCTCGTCGGTGCTACTCGTGCTGACGGTGATTTCGTTGTTCGCACAGGGCCTGAACCTTGGCATCGACTTCGAGGGCGGCGTGTCGTGGGACGTCCCGGCGAACAATGGGTTCACGGTCGACGAAGCCGGTGCGGTGCTGAGCGACAACGGAATCTCGACCGAGGGTGCTCGCCTGCAGAGCCGCTCTTCCGATTCGGGCGACTTTATCAAGGTCCAGGTTGGCGTTCAGGCTGAAGAGGTCGGCGCTCTACTGAGGCAGGCATTTGCCGAGGCCGCCCAGGTCGATGTCAACGACATCAACGAAAACCTCGTCAGTTCGTCGTGGGGCAGCGACATCACCAACAAGGCGTTGAGGGCCCTGGTGATCTTCATCTTCGTCGTAGGGATCTTCATTTCATTCCGATTCGAGTGGCGAATGGCCTTCGCCGCGATCGTGGCGATGGTGCACGACGTATTGATCAGCGTCGGGATCTATTCGATCCTTCAGTTCATCGTGACCCCGCCCACGGTGATCGCCTTTCTGACAATTCTCGGGTATTCGCTGTACGACACGATCGTGGTGTTTGATCGTGTCAAGGAGAACGAGGCCCGGTTCGCGGCCCAAAAGCCGCCATATGATGACATCGTCAATGTGTCGATGAACCAGGTACTGATGCGTTCACTCAACACCAGCTTCTCGTCGATCGTTCCCGTCATCTCGCTGTTGTTGATCGGCGCTGGAGTGATGGGTCAGTCGACGCTTGCAGAGTTCGCCTTGGCGTTGTTGATCGGCATGCTCACTGGCGCCTACTCGTCGATCTTTGTAGCTGCTCCGCTTCTGGCTGTGCTGAAAAAGTCGGACAGGTCGTGGGACGGCCGCAACATCCAGCGAGCGGTCGGCGAAGCGCTGCGCGAGATGGTGATGGGAGGCGTGATTGGCAGCCGCCGCACGCGCGCCGTCGCCGCCGGCCAGGCAGACGCTCGCGGTTCGGCCAATAGGGGCTCTTCCAAGCCCGCTACGTCGGCCCAGGGCGGCGAAGCGGCGCAGGTCGCTGCGGTGCTGTCGCATCCGCCGCGGCCGCGCAAGAAGAAGCGCCGGTAATTCTCGGTTGAACGCAGCGACGCGGACCATGGCCCGACATCGGTAGTCTCGGCGCATGGCCGAAGACGCGTCCTGGGTGCGTGACCACATCAGAGCAATCGTGGACTACCCCAAGGAGGGGGTCACGTTTCGCGATATCACTCCGTTGATCGGCAATGCGGCTGCGTTCGGGCGGGCGGTCGACGACCTTGTGACAAGGTTCTATGACGTCGGCGTCGATCGTGTCGTGGGCGTCGAGTCGCGTGGCTTCATCTTGGCTGCTCCCGTGGCCTATCGCCTTCGTGCCGGGTTTGTTCCCGTTCGTAAGCCCGGAAAGCTTCCGTGGGCGGTTGCCCGCGAGGAGTACGAGCTCGAGTACGGCCGCGACAAGCTCGAGATCCATCGCGATGCGATCCACCCCGGCGAAAGGATCCTGATCGTTGACGACGTGCTGGCGACCGGTGGTACGGCGGCGGCAACGGGACGACTGGTCGAGACGCTCGGCGGCGACATCGTTGGTTTCGGTTTTCTGCTCGAACTCGGCGACCTTCGTGGTCGCGCCAAACTGGGCGACCATCGCGTCGAAAGTCTCACGACCTACTGAGGTCGCGCCATGGCCACCGTCGATCGTGTCCTCCCGTGGCGACGGAACAACGAAATTGCCGCGGCTGGCGAGCTGATACCGCTGCTGGCCAGCTACCGGTCGCACCATCCCAAAGCGCGAGTTGACACGATCAACCGCGCCTACCACATGGCCGCCGAGGCCCACCTTTCGCAAAAGCGGTCGAGCGGCGAGAGCTATATCAATCACCCCCTTGCCGTTGCCAAGATCGTCGCCGACATCGGGCTCGACGAGGTTTCGGTGGCGGCGGCTCTGCTGCACGACGCAGTCGAGGATACCGAGATCAAGCTCGCCGACGTCGAGCATCATTTCGGCAACGAGGTGGCGTGGATCGTCGATGGCGTTACCAAGCTCGAACGGATTCGATTCGATTCGCGTGAGGCCCAGCAGGCGGCCACGATGCGCAAGATGCTGGTCGCTATGGCGAAAGACCTGCGTGTGCTGTTGATCAAGCTCGCCGATCGCCTGCACAACATGCGCACGCTCGGCGGCATGGAACCTGAGAAGCAGCGTCGGATTGCCCAGGAAACACTCGACATCTATGCCCCACTGGCGCACCGTCTCGGCATCCAAGAAATCAAGGAACAGCTCGAAGATCTCTCATTCGCGGCGCTGCACCCAAAGCGTTATGCCGAACTCGATCACCTGGTGGCTACCCGTTCGCCAGAACGTGAGATCTTCCTGGCCCAGGCGGTCAGCGACATTCGCGCCCGCCTCAAGGAATTGGGTGTCGAGGCCGAGGTCACCGGACGTGGAAAACACCTTTGGAGCATCTACGAAAAGATGATCGTCAAAGACCGCGAGTTCGATGAGATCTTCGACATCGTTGCGGTGCGTGTGATCGTCGATTCGATCAAAGACTGCTATGCCGCGCTCGGCAGCATCCATGGGCGATGGCGACCGGTGGTAGGCCGCTTCAAGGACTACATCGCGGTCCCCAAGTTCAACCTGTACCAAAGCCTGCACACGACCGTAATCGGGCCGGCCGGCCGGCCGATCGAGGTGCAGATCCGCACTCGTGAGATGCACCAGAGGGCCGAATGGGGCGTCGCCGCCCACTGGGCTTACAAGGGCGATGGCAACACCAGCGACATCGACTGGCTGAATCGCATCATCGACTGGCAGGAGGAGGTCAACGACCCCGCCCAGTTCATGCAAGACCTGAAGACCGATCTCGACCAGGACGAGGTGTTCATCTTCACGCCGAAGGGCAAGATCGTCACGCTGCCCGTCGGCTCGACACCGGTCGACTTCGCCTACAGCGTGCACACCGAGGTCGGGCACGCTTGTATTGGCAGCAAGGTCAACGGCAGATTGGTCGCACTCGATCATCGCCTGGCCAGCGGCGACACGTGTGAGGTATTCACATCGAAGGTCGAAAGCGCCGCCCCATCCCAGGACTGGCTTGGTTTCGTTGCTTCGCACCGGGCCCAAAACAAGATCAGGCAGTGGTTCAGCCGCGAACGTCGCGTCGACATGATCGAGGTCGGTCGGGACGAGATCGCCAACGAGTTCCGCCGCGAAGGTCTTCCGATGCAGAAGATCTGGCAGTCCGAACAACTGGCAGAGGTAATCGCCGAACTCAGCTACGGCGATCTCGACACGTTCCTGGCCGCGATCGGCGAACATCATGTTTCGGCCCGCAGTGTCGCCCAGAAGATTTCTCGCCTGTTCCGTGATGGCGGTGACCGCGACCAGTTGCCATCAACGGTGTTCTCACCTCGCGGAAAACACAAGAGCGGCGACGACACGATCGGGGTGCATGTCGAGGGCCTCGACGATCTGATGGTGCGTCTCGCCAATTGCTGCACTCCGGTGCCTGGTGACGAGATCATCGGATTCGTCACGCGTGGCCGGGGGGTCAGCGTGCACCGCCACGATTGTGCCAACGCCGCCTCGTTGGCCAACGAGCAGGCGATGCGGCTGATCGAGGTCGAATGGGATGGCGACCGGCGAGACCAATTGTTCAAGGCCGGCATCGAGGTGGTCGCCCTCGATCGGTCACGCCTGTTGCTCGACATCGCCAACACGCTTGGCGACCAGGGCGTCAACATCTTGTCATGTGACACGGTCACTGGCGATGACCGTGTCGCCAGACTGCGGTTCCAGATCGAGATGTCGAATCCTGCTCAACTGGCCTCTGTGCTCACCAACGTCAAGCGTGTCGATGCCGTGTTCGACGTGCATCGCATCGTGCCAGGGGCCCAAACTGCCGACTGAGTTGCCGACGTTGCTGGCAACCCACCGCGGCGAGGTGGGCCCACGCCGATAACGTGGCTGCCCGTGCCAGCGTTCCAGACCAGCCCAGGGATGCGTGACATCCTCGCACCCGAGTCAGCTCGTTGGCGTGCCTTCACTGCGGTGTTTGCTGATGTGGTCGAAAGTGCCGGCTACCAGCTGATCATCCCACCACTGATGGAAGATCTCGGGGTGTTCAGCCGGATCGGCGAGGCCACCGACGTCGTCACCAAGGAGATGTACGACTTCTTCGACAAGGGTGATCGCCATGTGGCCCTCAGGCCCGAGCAGACGGCCAGCGTATGCAGGGCATTTGTCCAACATCGACCGGTGACACCGTGGAAGGCGTGGTATTCGGGACCGAACTTTCGGTACGAAAAGCCGCAGCGTGGCCGATACCGCCAGTTCGACCAGGTCGGCATCGAGGTGCTCGGGGTCAACGACGCCCATCTCGACGTCGAGGTGATTGCGCTCGGGTCGGAGTTTTTTCGTCGGCTCGGTTTGCGCCAGGTCGAACTGCGCATCAACTCGCTGGGCGAGCCCGCCGACCGAGCCCGCTATGTCGATGCTCTGCGAACTCATTTCGAGGCCGGAGGCGAAGATCTCTCAGCAGCCAGCCGAGACACCCTCACCAAGAATCCGCTTCGGGTGCTCGACTCGAAACGCGTCTCAGATGCCCCGTATATCGCCACGGCGCCGACGATCGACCAGTTCTGGAGCGATGATGCGGCGGCCCACTTTCACACCGTGCAGGCCGGCCTCAGCCAACTCGATATTTCGTTCGTGATCGACATGAAACTTGTGCGAGGGCTCGACTATTACCGCCACACCACGTTCGAATTTGTGGGCGGCACGCTCGAATCCGCCCAGAATGCACTCGGCGGCGGTGGCCGCTACGACGGCCTCGTCGAAGATCTCGGTGGTCCAACGACACCAGGTATCGGATTCGCACTCGGTGTCGATCGCACCCTGCTGGCCTGCGACGACGAGGGCGTATTTGCAGCGCCCGATCCGTCGGTCGACGTGTTTGTCGTCGACACCGCCGGTGGAGCATCGGCGTTGGCGATCACCGCTGAGCTGCGTGCAGCGGGCATCAGCGCCGACCGCTCGTACGACAACCGCAGCATGAAAGCCCAGATGAAGGGCGCCAATCGCAGCGGCGCCGCGTTCGCTGTAATCGTCGGCACCGACGAAATCGACGCCGGCACCGTCACCCTCAAACCATTGCGGTCGGGCGGCGAGCAGTCGATCGTTCCCATGGCCCATCTCGTCTCCGATCTTCGATCCCGTCTTCAGGAAGCAAACTCATGAGCAGTACATCAATGCGCACCCACCAATGCGGAGAGCTCCGTGTCGAGCACATAGGTCAAACGGTCGCCCTCGCCGGCTGGGTCGGACGTCGCCGTGAGCACGGCGAAAGGCTCGCATTCGTCGACATTCGAGACCACACCGGCATCACCCAATGCGTCGTCGACAACGATGTCGACGTGCGCTCCGAATACGTGGTTCGCATCACGGGCGTGGTGCGTGCCCGGCCTGAAGGCACCGTCAACCCTGGCCTGCCGACCGGCGAGGTCGAAGTCGGCGAGTGCGCCGTGGAAGTCTTACGCACCGCCGTGGCGCCGCCGTTCCCAATCGATGCTCGCGCCGACGATGTCGATGAGAACCTTCGCCTACAGCACCGCTACCTCGATCTGCGCCGCGAGCGGATGCAGAAGAACCTGCGCATTCGGGCGGCCGTCAATGCTGCGACACGCAAGGCGATGGAGCGCCAGGATTTTGTCGAGGTGGAAACGCCGATGCTGGTGCCTTCTACCCCTGAGGGCGCCCGCGAGTTTCTGGTGCCCTCTCGCAAAGAGCCGGGCTCGTTCTACGCGCTGCCACAGTCGCCGCAGCTGTTTAAGCAGTTGTTGATGGTCGGCGGCGTCGACCGCTATTACCAGATCGCCCGTTGCTTGCGAGACGAAGACCTCCGCGCCGACCGTCAGTACGAGTTTATGCAACTCGACATGGAGATGAGCTTCGTCAACCAAGACGACGTGCTCGACGCTGTCGGCGAGGCCGTGCTCGACTCCGCCGAAGCCGTCTCCGGCGAGCGCCCGCTCCCGATCGAACGGATCACCTGGCACGACGCAATGAACCGGTTCGGGATCGACAAACCTGACCTTCGTTTCGGCATGGAACTGGTCGATCTCACCGACGCGTTTGGCTCGACCGAGTTCAAGGCGTTTGCCGGCGCAGTGTCGATCAAGGGCATCCGCGTGGCTGGTAAGGCCGCTGATTTTGGCCGCAACCAGCTCGACAAGCTGACCGACAAGGCCAAATCGATCGGCGCCAAGGGCTTGGTGTGGATCAAGGTCACGGCAGAGGGGCTCGACAGCCCGGTCGCCAAGTTTCTTTCCGAGTCCGAGCAGGCCGAAATCACATCGCGCCTCGAGGCGCAGGCCGGCGATCTGTTGCTGATCGTCGCTGACGAGTGGATGACCGCCTGCGAGGTGCTCGGCACCTTACGCAACGATCTCGGTCGTCCTCCCGTGCACGAGGGGCCGTTGCGGTTCGTCTGGGTGGTGGAGTTTCCGCTGTTTATCGGTGTCGACAAAGAGTCTGGTCGTCCCAAGCCCGGGCACCACCCGTTCACGACCCCTCACCCTGATGATGTAGACAAGATGATCAGCGATCCGATGTCGGTTCGTTCGATCGCGTACGACCTCGTGCTCAACGGTTGGGAGCTCGGCTCGGGCTCGATCCGAATCCACGAGCCAGAGCTGCAGAAGAAGGTATTTGCAGTACTCGGCATCACTGACGAGCAAGCCGATCGTAAGTTTGGCTTCTTCCTTAACCCGTTCAAATACGGCGCCCCGCCGCATGGCGGTTTTGGACTTGGTCTCGACCGCTTGGTCGCCATCTTGGCCGGTGAGGAGAACATCCGCGAGGTGATCGCCTTCCCGAAAACACAGTCGGGCGCCGACCCGATGACCAACTCGCCGGTCGAGGGCGATCCGAAACAACTCGCCGAACTCGGTCTCAGGGTGCTCCCAAGAGTCGACTGAGTTGGGAGTTGTGCCAGGGGATTCAGCGGATAGGTCGCTTCGCTCCTTTTCATTCCGCACGAATCCCCCGTCACGATTGGTCGCAGTTCGCCTATCGGCTCACGCTCCAGGCACAACTCCCAACTGTCATGGGTTCGTTGCGGATCCGCTCTAGAGTGTGGTCATGTTGGCTGACGCCTTGGACCTAGGTATCGACCTCAATGTGTGGCCGTGGGTGTGGCTCAGCACGGCGGTCCTGTTCGCGCTCGTCGAGCTGATCCTCGTGCCCGGGATGTTCATCATCTTGCCGTGGGCCGTTTCGGCCTTCATCGCCTCGATCCTCGCCTTCTACGACGTGTCGGTCGAGGTGCAGTGGGGCGTGTTCGTGTTTGGTGGTGCCGCACTTTTCGCTGTCATGTACCGGTGGGCACAAAAGTTCATGCGCGAGAACACCATGGATCCCGGAGTGGGAGCGGAACGTCTGGTGGGCCTTACCGCGATCGTCACGTCCGCGATCGATCCCGACGACACCGACCGCCGTGGGCGTGTCAGCGTCGACGGTGAGGTGTGGGGCGCGATTACCGACGCCGACCAGGCCTTCGAGGCGGGCGCGAAAGTTCGAGTGGCCGCTATGAAGGGCACACGGGTCGTGGTTGAACCAATCGAGACGCCGGTTCTGCCGGCAGAAGGAGACACAACGTGAGTGTGATCGTGGTCCTCATCATCGCGGTGGTGATCGTGGGCGTAGCCGTGCTCGTATCAGCGGTCAAGATCGTGCGGCCGTATCAGCGAGGCCTCGTCGAACGGCTCGGTAAATACAAGACGACCCGTCAGCCGGGTCTCACGCTGATTGTTCCGTTCGTCGAAACGATGCAACTGATCGACATGCGTGAGCAGGTCGTCGACGTGCCGCCGCAAGAGGTCATCACCTCCGACAACGTGGTCGTCTCCGTCGACGCCGTCGTGTACTACGAGGCGACCGACCCGCAGCGGCTGGTCTACAACGTGGCCGACTTCTTCACCGCCATCACCAAACTGGCGCAAACCAACCTCCGCAACTTGCTCGGCGACCTCGAACTCGACGTGGCGCTCACATCCCGCGACACGATCAATACCCAGTTACGAGAGGTGCTCGACGACGCCACCGACAAGTGGGGCGTTCGAGTGGTCCGTGTCGAGATCCAGCGCATCGACCCGCCGACGGACGTCGTGTCGGCGATGCACGCCCAGATGCGTGCCGAGCGCGAGCGCCGTGCCACCGTCACCGAGGCGCAGGGCTATCGCGAGGCAGCGATCGCCCGAGCCGACGGCGAGAAGCAGTCGGCGGTGCTCGCCGCCGAGGGTCGCAAGCAATCGGCGGTGCTCGACGCAGAAGGTGATGCCCAGGCGATCGAACTGCGGGCCGGTGCCGACAAGTTGCGGCTGGCGTTGCTTGGCGAGGGCGAAGGGGCGGCGGCAAAGGCGCGATTGACAGGAATCAAGGATGCCGATGCCGACCAGAACGTGCTGACCGTCGAGTACCTGACGGCGCTCGCCAAGATCGGTGACGGCCGGGCGACCAAGCTCGTGATTCCCGCCGAGTTCTCGGGACTGCTCGGCATCGTCTCCGCCCTGGGCGAGGCAGCCAACACCGGTGAACGTACCGATGAGGTCCGCCCCAAGGGTGGCCTGCCGATCCCCGACAGCGAGGAGCGGGTCGAGCTGCCGCCGTCCCGCGGCGACTGATGAAGCTCGAAGACGCACCCATGGCGGGTTGGTACCCCGACCCTGAAGGGTATACGCGGCTGCGCTGGTGGGAAGGCGCCGACTGGGGCGATCATTACCGCGCCCCGCCCACGCCCAGCGAGTCCGACCTTGAGGGCCAGACGTTCGGATATGTCGCCGAGCGTCCGACCGCTCAGGTTGGGGCCTACGATCAGCGGGCTTCCGGTTCGATGTCCCGCCAAGAATCCGAGGCGATGATCAATCAGGTCCGCATGGCAGCACGCGAGGAGGCCGAACGGGCGGCGGCGATGTTCGGTGCTCAGGCGCGAGCGGCAACAAGCAATATCCAACCGTTGATCACGCAGTACACGAACAAGGTGATCAAGTGGATCCGCATCCTTTCGGTGATCGCCATCATCTTGGTGGTCGGGTGGATCGCCTTCCAGATCTTCGCTCAGGTGAGCATGTTCGAGTGGATCGGCGACCGCATCGACAACGTCTCCGACAACAGCGGCATGATCGTTCGAACCCCGTAGCGCTCTGGGCCCGCACAAACCGACCGCTGACCTGCTGGTGGCGGCGATCGCTCGCTGATGCCACGTTGCGGCTGACGCAACTCGCGCCGGCAACATGGTCCGGGCCGCTACGAGATGCCAAGTCGCTCGAACTGATGGGTCGGGGCCTCGATCAGTTTCAGTGCGTGCCGAAGTAGATCGACGGCGTCAGATTCGGCTGCTGAACCGACATGGTTGTCGGCTTCCGACGCATCGTCGAAGTCGTACAAGTGGTGGTCGTCGACAGGTCTTCCATAGGCCCAGAACGGCAGCAGATCGCCTGGCGCAAAAGGTTGGCGAATCACGGGTGCGCTCGAGCCGGGCATCGATCCGAGTGTTGCCCGCATGTCGGGTGGCGGAAATCGATACTCCGGGGCAGCGTGCCAGATCGGCATCGACGACCATCGGTTCGACCACATCTCGAGCGGGAAACCGTCGCCGACGGAGGAGCGACCGTAGGTTCGGTGCTCGTCGATTACGTAGACGTGGTGGCTCCAGTACCCCGCCAGGATGTGATCGCGAACGGATTCGGTAGCACCCGTGAGAAGCGGCACCAATGACTTTCCGTGGGTCCGGTGCTCTGGCTCGATGTCGAACACGTCGCACAGGGTGGCGTGTAGGTCGACCGTGGTTGTAAGGGCCGAGCAGCGTTGAGGGGCGGCGCCCGGCCAGCGAATCATCAGGGGCATGTGCCCGAGCGCCTTCCAAATCGGTGACCCTGGCTTGCCGAACGTGTCGTGTTCGCCGAGATAATGGCCGTGGTCGGTGCACACGATCACGGCCACATCGTCTGCGAGTTTCTCGATCTGATCGAGCACGGTCCCGAGCCAGTGGTCGATCATCGACAGTTTGGCGCCATAATTGGCTCGGATGTGGGTGGCATCACGCTCTGTCAGGACGCCACGTTTGATTGCGTCGACAGCGTATGGCGGCCAAATCAGGCGATCTGCTTCCCAGTCGTCGTCATACATCGATGCCCAGGGCTCGGGGGTGTCGAACGGTTCGTGTGGGTCGAACTCATCGATCAGGAGCAAGAAGGAGTCGTGGTGAGGAGCGTCTCGCCGTAGCCATTCGGTTGCAGCCTGCATCGTGCGCGGGCCCGGAAAGTCGGCCTCGTCACGAAACCAGGTGCGGCTGTCGTCGTAACGATGATGATTGTCGGCCGGAGCGGCGGGCAAAGCAGGGGCGCCTACCCAGGAGGGGTCGGGGCGGGTGCGCCACGGGTCGTTTTCGTGGCCGCGCACATAATTCCATGCCGTGAAATCGACGTGATAGTTCTCACCACCGGTCTCGAACAGGTGGGGATGGTCCGACACGAGCACGGTCGTTACGCCGCGTCGTCGAAGTTCAGTGGTGAGTGCCTCTTCCCACACCTCGATCGAACCCCAAGGACGCCACAGGAAGTCGAGCGAGCCGACCAGCAGGTCGTGCCGGGCCGGCATGCAGGGAAGTGAGCCAACGTGATGACGGTCGAATACGACGGCCGACTCGGCGAACCGATCGAGGTTCGGCGTGTCGAACTCATCGCCGCCGTAGGCGCCCAGCATGTGGCGGTTAAGGCTGTCAAGCAGTACGACCACGACCTTGTCGGGCGTCGTACCGATGCTGGCATTGCCACCTGGCTGCATGTCAGTGGACTCCTGTGATCTGGTATTCGGTCGGGACGTGTTCGGCCATCAGGCGCTCTTGTAGGCGGTGGTAGTCGTCGAGCACCCGAGGGTCCGGCGCCCAGGTGCGGGCGTAGTAGACCTTGACGACGCCGGCTTGGATCAGCTCTTTGCTACACGAGAAGCAGGGCTGGTCGGTGGTGTACACCGTGGTGCCATCGGTCGAGGCACCGAACCGACCGGCGGTGAGCAGCGCGTTCGACTCGGCGTGCACGCAGATGCAGAGGTCGTAGTCCGTACCCGAAGCAAACCGTGATCGGTCGGCGCAGCGAAGGCACCCGCCGTCGAGGCAGTTTGGCAGACCCTCTGGCGTGCCGTTGTACCCGGTGGCGATCACACGGTCGGCCTTGACCAGGATCGCTCCGACTTTGCGGCCCCGGCAGTTGGCCCGACGAGCAGCTGCGAATGCCAGCGCGAGGTAGTAGTCGTCTCGTTCCGGAACTCGCTCGGGCAGCGTTATCGGGTCGTCGGTCACAGGCGGCCACGGTAGCCGGCGAGCGATACGCTGGGGGTTGCCGCGACACGTCCCTGGTGTTGCCCGAGACCGAAAGCAACGTGATCAACATGAGCGAGCCAAGAAACGACTTCGCACCCGGCGTCATTACCGGGTCCGAGGTGCAGGAGGTCTTCGCTTTGGCGAAGGCCAAGGGATTTGCCTTGCCGGCGGCCAACTGCATCGGGTCGAACTCGATCAACGCCGCCATGGAGACGGCGGCGGCGCTCAACTCGCCGATCATCATCCAGTTCTCGAACAGTGGTGGGGCGTTCGTGGCCGGCAAGGCGATCGGCCGTCCTTCGCTCGAGGCATCGGTGCTCGGTTCGCTGGCAGGCGCCGACCATGTCAATCGACTCGCTGCGGCGTACGGCGCCCGCGTCATCCTGCACACCGACCATTGCGCCAAGAAATTGCTGCCGTGGATCGACGGCCTGCTCGATGCCGGTGAGGCGCATTACGCCGCCACCGGAAAGCCGCTCTACAGCTCGCATATGCTCGATCTATCCGAGGAGCCGCTGACGGAGAACGTGGAGATCTGCAAGCGGTACCTCGAGCGCATGGCGGCGATCGACATGACGCTTGAAATGGAGCTTGGCATCACCGGCGGCGAAGAAGACGGCGTCGACAACTCCGATGCCGACGAGAGCGATCTGTACACCAAGCCCGAAGAGGTGGCGTATGTGTACGAAGAGCTTAAGAAGGTCAGCGATTCGTTCACGATCGCGGCCGCTTTTGGCAATGTGCACGGCGTCTACAAGCCGGGCAACGTCAAGCTGACCCCCACGATTCTGCGCGACAGCCAGCAGCACATTCAAGCCAAGTACGAAACGGGTGAGCATCCGGTCGATTTCGTCTTCCATGGCGGATCCGGCTCGTCAGCCGCCGAAATCGCCGAGGCGATCAGCTATGGCGTGGTGAAGATGAACATCGACACCGACCTCCAATGGGCGTTCTGGGACGGCGTGCGTGGCTACGAGGCTGACAAGCACGACTACCTGCAGAATCAGATCGGTAACCCCGAGGGTGATGATCGTCCCAACAAAAAGCAGTACGACCCGCGCGTATGGCTGCGTGCCGGCGAAGATGCGTTTGTCACTCGCCTGACCCAGGCGTTCCACGAACTCAACAATGTCAACACCCTCGCCTGAGTAGCCGAGTATCAACGCGATGGTGCCGGGCGCTGCTCCGTTACACCCCTTCATCATGATGGTGGGCATCCGACTTTCCCTGAGATGACCCACATAAAGGGGAAGCCAACATGGATTCCAACAATCTTGTCGTTGTTCGCGGCATCGTCTCGAGAGAGCCGTACATCAGGCAGCTGCCGTCCGGTGGCATCGTCACACAACTCGACGTCACGACCCGCAGTGAAACGCTGACGGCGTCAGTTCCAATTGCGGTGCATGACCGCGCGGTCGACGCGGTCGCAGGTGACGAGGTCGTCGTGATCGGGCACGTCGATCGACGCTTCTTCCGGGCCGGCGGTGTCACCCAGAGCCGCACCGAGCTGATCGCTGGTGACGTGGTTAGGGTCGGCCGCAAACGTGCTGTTGCGAAAGCGATCTCGGCTGCTACCGAGTTGTTGACCGGGTGATCAGTCGAGCGGCCGAATCACGAATCCGGTCCGCAGCTTGGGAGTGAAAAACGTCGACTTCGGAGGCATCAGCAGGCCCTCGCGAGCGGTCCGTTCGATCTCTGCCACGCTGACTGGGCGGATCAACACCGCGGCGGCGATCGTGGGGTCGCTGTCTATCAATGTCCGCAGTTCGTCAACGCCGTGTTGGTAGGTCACGTTGGCGGATGAGGCATCGAGCAGGTGCTCGAGCCACAGGCCGTCGAGCGCACGAATACCATCAAACGCTCCGGGCTTGGGGGTCAGCCACCGGCCCTGACCCGACCTGTCGACAAGGCACAACGCGCGGCGGCGCTCCATCTCGGCCAGCGTCTCCGACGTGACCTCGCCGGGCGTGCCGATTTCGAAACCGATCGAGAGGGCAGCGATCAAGTCGTCGCGATCGATGTCGCGGTAAACCCGGTGGATCGCCTCGACACTGAGCTGGTCGGCTACCAATTCGTTCACGAACGCAAGCGTGAGTTCGGCGGTGGTGTTTTTGGAACCAGTCGCATTACGAATCTCGTCGCGATAGCGACGGGCGACGCCGTAGCGATGGTGTCCGTCGGCGATCAGCACGTCATCGGTCCGGACCAGGGCGCTGATCGCTGTGACACGCTCTGGATCTGTGACCCGTTCGACCGTATGCGACACCCCGTCGATGGTCACCGACCCGACCAGTTCGCCTGGTTCGACAAGCAGCGAAGTCAGGCCCGATGCCAACGACAGCCCCCAGATTGGCGACATGTTGGCCAGCGTGGCGCGGGTCAGGTCGAGCCGGTCGGTCGATGCCTTCTTGGTTACCCGCTCGTGTGGCAACACCTCGCCGGCGCCTTCGTCGACCACCTCGAGCGCACCCAGAACCCCGACGATCTCGCGCTCGGTGCCCGCCGCGTCGGTGAAGGACATGCGATATAACGTGAACGATGGTTGCTCGTCGAGCACCAGTACACCGGCCGCCAACCAGCCACGCAGCCGGTCGCCCGCCGCCTGATAGCGAGCCGCGCCGTCGCGTGGTCGCGGTACGTCGACGTGCACGATGTTGTATTCATCTTGTGCCTCGAGCGCGTCGAGGTCGGAATCCGACAACACGTCATAGGGAGGAGCGATCACATCGTTCAAGTCGGCGGACGCATAGCGCAGGGCGGGAAAGGGTTCGAAACGGGGCACGTCTACAGGGTGTCAGATGGTGTCGCCTGCTACAAACAGGAAGATGATGAGTGACGTGGCGACGATTGACGACAACCGGGGCTTTGAACAGGTGCGTTTCGTGCTGTGCGACCTCGACGGCGTGGTCTGGCTGCGCCGAACTGCCATTGCTGGTGCTCCTGAGGCGATCGAACGCCTCCGCGACTCGGGCCGCAGGGTGCTCTTCGTAACAAACAACTCGATGTCGACGATCGCCGACCAAGAGCGTGCGTTGGCGGCCATCGGTGTGCCCGCTGAAGGTGATGTCGTTACCAGCGCGCAGGCGGCGGCGGCAGTCATCGCGCCTTTAGACCGGGTCGTCGTTTGCGGGGGCGAAGGTGTCATCGAGGCGGTCGAGAATCGTGGCGCGGTGGCCCTGCGCGATGGTGAGGCGGAGGCAGTGATCGTCGGATTGCACCACGACTTCGACTACTGGCGGATGCAGGCTGCCAACGCCGCGATCCGTGGCGGGGCGCGGTTCATCGCCACCAATGACGACGCCACTTTTCCCACACCGGACGGACCAACTCCGGGTGCCGGTTCGTTGGTGGCCGCCGTCGCCACGGCGTCGGGGATGGCCCCGTTGATTGCCGGGAAGCCACACCAACCGATGGCCGAGCTGGTACGCCAACGATGCGGACCAACGTTCTCGAACACCACCGCACTGATGGTCGGCGACCGGTGGAGTACCGACGGATTGTTCGCAGAAGCACTCGGATGCCCGTACGCGATGGTACGCAGCGGTGTCACGCTGTCGGGCCAAGCGATCACCGACGCCAACGGAATCGTGGCGGCGCATCGTGTCCGGCTCGATGTCGCCGATTTGGCAGCCGTGGCGAACGCCTTAGTGGCGCATTGACCGGTGGCGATCGACCCCGCCGTTAGGCTGGCGCCATGGCAGACAGCCCGATCAAGAAGTTTCTCGAAGCCGGCGTGCAACTCTCCGACGTCTCGCGCAAACAGGCAGAGGCGGTTGTCAAGACGCTCGTCAAGGCCGGAGAAGTGCGTCGCAAAGACGGCGAAGAGCTTGTTCAAACCCTGATCGAGCGTGGCAGGGAAACCTCTGAGCACATTGCAGCGGCAATTCAGAAGGAAGTTGCCAAGCAAGTTGATGCCCTGAAGGCGCAGTTCGAAGGGGTCGAGGCCCGCGTCGATGAGCTATCCCGGCAGCTTCGAGGTGACGCAACGCCAACCGAGAAGGCTCCTGCCCAACAAGGCTCCGCCAAGCCGGCCTCCGCCAAGCAGGCTCGCGCCAAGCAGGCTCGCGCCAAGCCGGGCTCCGCCAAGCCGGGCTCCGCCAAGCCGGGCTCCGCCAAGCCGGGCTCCGCCAAGCAGGCAGTTGGAAG